>CAZTES010000035.1:0-20823 GCA_964612275.1 uncultured Rikenellaceae bacterium | reverse complement strand
TCTCTTCCCGCATACCCACCTGCTGCATCTTTTCGGTCTGAAGCAGAATGCGGTTCAAATTTTCCACGTTGCTCTCAAGAATTTCCATTGATTCCTCCGCTATCAGGATCAGGAAGTAGTTGCTCATGACCGATTTTTTCAGATCTATTTCTGATTTTTCAAGACTCTCTTCAGATAATTGCTCAAGGAGCTGCAGGGTTTTTAACCCGACATATAAAGCACCATTAAAAAGCATCTGGGAAGCATAGACTCCATAGGATGCATTGAACTTTGTACCGAATTGTACGGGGATATAGGTATTGGGCTCTCCGCCCAAGAATTCGGCTGGGATCAGCTGGGTCATCAACTTAAGGTTATCATTTAGTGATGCCGAACTGGAAATTTGGGGTAATCCGGCAGCCAGGTTTTCGAGGTAATTTCTCCTGGACAGAAGAATTTCCTGTCGAGCATTTTTCAATGTCTTGTTGTTCTCAATGGCCTGGCTTAACGCCTCATCGATTGTCAGGGACATTGGTGAAGGTTTGTCCTGTGCGATGAGGGAGATGGGAAAAAGTAACATGCCTGCCAGAATTGATCTGATAATTGTTCTCATGAGTTAATATGAATATGCATTAATTCGGAATTCATCTATTTATAGTTCAGGTGTTGGAGTATGATCAGCGTGTTCATAGCGTTCAAGAACCTCAATACCGTTTGCTGTGCATAATCCCCGGATAAAGATCATGAAGATATTGTCAAGCATTTCCGATCGGTCATACAGTTCGAACGGGAAGACCTCGCTGTCGCCGAACAAGCGGAACATCTCCTGCAGAAAACGCGCAACCAAACCGGTATTGATCTCCGGGAGGAATATCCCTTCCTCTATTCCATTTATGAGTAATTGCTCGGTCAGGCTGATATCCTCCAGTTCGTCGCCCTTATGGATCAGTTTGAATATGGTGGGATGATACTTCCGCATATCTTCCATAAACAGGGGATTTAGGTTTCGCATTAGTGCCGTTTTTTTCCCAATAATCTGATAGATCGAATCAATCACATGAGGGGACGTCTTTATAATGTGGTTAATCTGACTCTTCTGATCAGAAGCAAGCGATTTAATGCATTGGAGCAGAAGCGAATCCTTATCCTTAAAGTACTCATAAATGGTGCGCTTTGAGATCCCAAGATGTTTTGCCAACTCATCCATGGTAATGTTCCGGATACCATATTTCATGAATAGTCTCAGGGCTTCTTCAAGAATCCTTTCACGTCTTTCCATTGAGGTTGTATTATTTTGCCGGACAAAAATGAAAAAACTTATTTAGTTTTACAAGTTTTCTTTGATTTTTATGCATTTCCTGGCAGAGTATTTCATGAAATCCCTGAAACCTTGAAAATATTAAACCCTGCATGTTATTGTATGATATAAATTTTTAATTTAGCATCTTTGTTTTGAATGGGCCATAAAATTGAAAACCTGTTACTTGCAATGAACATTCCGTCAAAATATGATCCTTCGAAAACGGAAGATAAATGGTATCAGCAATGGATTGAGAAAGGGATTTTTCGATCTGTACCGGATGAGAGAGAGCCGTTTACCATTGTAATACCACCTCCTAATGTTACCGGTGTATTGCATATGGGGCATATGTTAAACAATACCATTCAGGACATTCTGGTGCGGAGGGCACGGATGCAGGGGAAAAACACATTATGGTTACCGGGTACCGACCATGCTTCCATTGCCACTGAAGCAAGGGTTGTTGCCCATTTAAAGGAGAAGGGTATTGACAAATCGGGTATAACCAGGGAGGAATTTTTGGAACATGCCTGGGAGTGGAGAAACAAGCATGGTGGGATTATTCTGGAACAATTAAAGAAGCTGGGAGCATCCTGTGATTGGGATCGCACAAAATTCACCATGGATAGTGATCTTTCGGAGAGTGTCATCCGTGTATTTGTCGATTTATACAGGAAAGGGCGTATTTACCGGGGTATTCGCATGGTCAACTGGGATCCCAGTGCTAAAACGGCTGTATCTGATGAGGAGGTGGTTTACCGGGAGGTTGAATCGGAGCTGTTTTACGTGCGGTACAGAATGGAATCGAATCAGGATGAGTGGCTTACCATAGCCACAACCAGGCCGGAAACAATCCTGGGTGATACAGCAGTGTGTGTACACCCGGAAGATGAACGATATAAACACCTACATGGGAAACGGGTGTTGATTCCGCTTTTGAATCGATCGGTCCCTGTCATTACCGACAAATATGTTGATCGTGAATTTGGAACGGGGGTTCTAAAGATTACGCCGGCACACGATGAAAATGACTATGAAATCGGGATAAAATACAACCTGGAAGTTATCGACATCTTCAATGATGATGGTACGTTGAATGAGAGAGCGGGATTGTTTCCCGGTGAGGACCGGTTTACTGCCCGGGAACTGATCATGCAGGCGCTGGAGAAGGAGGGGCATGTAGTTAAAACAGAGGATTATATCAACAAGGTAGGTTATTCGGAGCGAACTGATGCGGTGATTGAGCCCAAATTATCGCTTCAATGGTTTTTGCGGATGAAGGAGCTTGCTATTCCTGCTTTAGAGAGTGTAATGAATGACCGGGTCAGGCTCCATCCGGCGAAATTCAAGAATATCTATCGTCACTGGATGGAGAATGTGAGGGATTGGTGTATCTCCCGCCAATTGTGGTGGGGACATCGTATTCCTGCATATTATTTACCTTCCGGAATGGTTCTTCCCTCGGGTGAAAACTTTGTTGTAGCCATTACGCGTGAAGAGGCCCTTGCGATTGCACGGGAAAAGACGGGAAATAACGCATTAACGGTCGATGATTTAAGGCAGGATGAGGATGTCCTTGACACCTGGTTCTCATCCTGGTTATGGCCTATTTCGGTTTTTGATGGTATTCGGAATCCGGGGAATCCGGATATTCAGTATTACTATCCCACAAACGATCTGGTTACAGCTCCTGAGATCCTCTTTTTTTGGGTTGCCAGGATGATCATTGCCGGTTATGAATACATGGGGGAAAAACCGTTTCACAATGTCTATCTCACCGGTATTGTCCGGGACAAGATCGGTCAGAAGATGTCAAAGTCTCTTGGGAATTCTCCGGAACCCCTGGACTTGATTAAAAAATATGGTGCTGATGGGGTTCGTGTCGGCATGTTGTTATGCTCTCCTGCAGGGAATGATCTGCTATTTGATACAAGCCTTACGGAGCAGGGAAGGAATTTCGGGAACAAGATCTGGAATGCTTTCCGGTTAATTAAAAGTTGGACTGTTGATGATCTAATTGATCAGCCCAGTGCTTCAGCCATTGCGATTGAATGGTTTACGGGCAAGTTGGACCAGGGAATTGAGATTTTGGATGAACAATTTTCACGTTATCGTCTTTCAGAGGCATTAATGACACTCTATAAACTGTTTTGGGATGAATTTTCATCCTGGTATCTTGAGATCATTAAACCTGTTTATCGTCATCCTATCGACCAGAAGACTTATCAGGTGACCATTGAGTTCATGGAAAAGTTATTGAAATTGCTTCACCCATTTATTCCCTTTATCACCGAAGAGATTTGGCATTTGATAGGTAACAGGGCAAGGGAGGATTTCATTACCGTTGCTCCGATACCAGATCCGAAAGTTTACGATCTGAAGATGTTGAACCGATTTGAAAAAACAAAAGAGACTGTCAGTGCCATACGGACGATCAGAAAAGAGAACAATCTTCCCGTGAGGGAATGGTTATCTCTGTATGTAAGAGAGGATGAGCAGGTTTATGATAATCGTTTTGGGGAGATCCTGAAAAAACTCTGCTTCCTGAAAGAGATCCACTTCATTTCGGAAAAGATGGACCATGCCGTAAGTTTTATCATACAAACCACGGAATTTTTTATTCCTGTAGGTGAACGTTTAAAGGTTGAGGAAGAGCTTGAAAAATTAACCTCTGAACTATCTTATGCCCAGGGATTTTTGAAAACGGTTTTGAAAAAGCTGGAAAACAAAAATTTTATACAGAATGCCCCGGAAAAAGTAGTGGAGGTTGAGAGAAAGAAGAAAGCTGATGCTGAAGCAAAGATCAAGGTTCTGGAAGAGCGGATTGTCCACATTAAGAAACAGGCAAATAAGAATTAGTACTCCACGGTTTATTACCTGTTATTTAACATATTCCCAATTCCTTTGATGGGTTAGAAGAAACCATTAAAATCTTTATTTTTATAATTCTTTTCACCAACAAGGAAAAACATGACCGAATCTGATCTGTTGTTGAACCCGAATGAACTGGTTCAATTTCTAAAGAAACCACCGGCTGAGTTTACAAAGAGTGATTTAATGCGTTTTATCGAGCACAAGGGGGTCCGGTTTTTAAATTTCAGATATGTTGCTGAAGATGGCAAGCTGAAAACCCTGAATTTTGTGATATCCAGCCTGGATCATCTTGACCAGGTATTAACCACCGGGGAACGAGTTGATGGTTCAAATCTTTTTCCCTATATCCCTGCTGGTTCAAGCGATCTTTATGTCATTCCACGCTTCAGTACGGCTTTTCTAAATCCCTTTACCGAGGTGCCTTCACTGGATGTTTTATGTTCTTTTTACACCAGTGATGGAAGCCCCTTGACTAGTTCTCCTGAAAACATCCTGCGTAAGGCTTATCAGCTGTTTCGGAAGGAGACGGGTTATACTTTTAAAGCCCTGGGAGAGTTGGAGTATTATGTAAACAGTCCACACGATGAATTCTATTCCCTGGTGGATCAAAAGGGGTATCATCAATCGATTCCCTTTGCAAAATTCGAGGATTTAAGAATAGAGGCGATGCAACTGATTGCTCAGGCAGGAGGAAAGATCAAGTACGGACATGGGGAGGTTGGAAGTTTTTCAGCTGAAGATGAAGATTTTGAGCAGCATGAGATTGAATTTTTAGCCCAGCCGGTTGAAGATGCCGCTGAGCAGCTCATCATTGCCAAATGGATTCTCCGAAATTTGAGTTACCGGTACGGGGTAGAGGTGAGTTTTGCCCCAAAAATAACGGTAGGAAAAGCAGGTAGTGGTCTTCATATTCACATGTTGCTTGAAAAGGATGGAATGAATATGATGGTTGGGGAAGAGGGGCTAAGTTCAACTTCCAGGCGCATGATTGCAGGTATTCTTGACCTTTCCGATGCGCTCACAGCATTTGGTAACACCATTCCCACCTCCTATTTGCGTTTGGTTCCCAAGCAAGAGGCGCCTACAACGGTTTGTTGGGGAGACCGCAACCGCTCTGTACTGGTCAGGGTCCCTCTCGGATGGTTGGGAACGGGGAATATGACCAGTGATGCAAATCCGAACGTAGTGGATGATTACAGGGCTTTTCCTTCCATGCAATCGGTAGAGTTTCGTGCACCGGATGGATCTGCAAATATTCATAATCTCCTGGCCGGTTTGATCATAGCCAGTTTGCATGGATTAAAGATGGAGGATGGAGAAAAGCTTGCGGAAAGCCTTTATGTTGATTTAGATATTTCGGAAAAACTGAATAAGCCAGGATTTGAAAAGTATACTCACCTTCCGGGATCGTGCTGGGAATCTGCAGAAGCACTGGAAAAGAAGAGATCCTTTTTCGAAAAGGATGGTATTTTCCCTAAAGGAACCATTGATAAGGTGATCAACAGATTAAAATCCTATGATGATAAGGATCTGAGTGAACGGCTTTTCAAAAAAGACGAGGAGATCCATCAACTTGTGCTTCAATATCTTCACTACTGTTAAGGAGCAAGGCGGGATACATTCCATCTTCCATCAACCATTGAAAAGAGTATCCTATCGTGGAACCGTTGAGGTTGACCCTGCCAGAACTCAATACGTAAAGGTTTGAGTCTAAACCCTCCCCATACTGAAGGTCGTTTGATTGTTTTATTTTTCATTTTTTTTCAAATTCCGCATGGTGTTTCTCCAGGTATTGCCTGTTGGGAAATTCAGCACTTTGTGGTGAAATAGAAGCACTAATCTGGCTGCCACGGAGCCTGCTGGCAAAATAGGTATCGGAAGTGATGTCTGGCAGTTTGGAGATGCGTCCTTCAATCCTGATTTGTCGTTCAAGCAATGGCCAGTAAAATGTAAGTGAAGCATAGGGATTTTCTAAAAGTTCAGATCCTTTCCGGCTTTTATAGTTGGTAAAAAACTGGAAACCTTCCTGATTAAAATCCTTAAGCAATACCATTCGTGCAGAAGGCTTTTTGTCCTTTCCCACCGTTGCCAGGTTCATTACGGCAGGATCAGTTTCTCCCGATTCAAGAGCTTCTTTGAACCACCGGTCAAACTGAACGATCGGATTTTTATCCAGATTCTGTTTCCGCAATATTGTCACGTGATACTCGTTTAATTTTTTGTGATCAATTTTTCCAAACTCAACTTCTCTTTTTCAAGGTTGGCTGTTTTGATGCTAACGTTTAGTTCAAAACCGATCAAGAGTGAAATGGAATTGAAGTATAACCAGAGTAAAATAACGATTAAGGTACCAATGGATCCGTACAGTTTATTGAATTGCCCGAAGTTATTAACAAATGTAGAAAAACCTAAAGAAGAGACGACAAAGAGGATTGTGGCGAGGGTTGATCCGGCAGAAAAGAATTTCCATTTGGTCCGCTTTGCAGGAGAGAGGTAATAGAGAAAAGAGATGGCAAAAAAGATGAGTGCAAGGACAATGATCCATTTTCCCAGAAGGATAAAGAAGTAAGTAATATTCCTCTCAAAAAATTCAAGGTCAGCCAGGTAGTTAATGGCAATTTTACTAAACAGGATCAGGATAACGGCTGTTCCCAGTAATGAGACCAGGATGAACACAAATATCAGGGATACGAATCGTTGGGCAAGCCAGGAATGTGTGTCAAATGTATGGAGTGAAACGTTGAATGCGTTGATCAGTGCATGCACACCGTTGGTTGAAAAAATAATGGTCGCCAGGAACATAAAAAAGAGGAAACCATGGCTTCGTTGGGTAATCACATCGATCAGGGTTGTTTCCACCAGTACATATACATTTTCAGGCAGGATATTTTCAAAAATCAGCAGCACTTCCGTCTGAAAGTTGGGAATGGGTAAAAAGGGAATCAGGGTAAAAAGAAATATGGTGGATGGGAGAATAGCAATAATCAGATTAAATGCGATAGCCGATGCTCTGGTAACCAGCGCTCCTTTTTGAAATCCATTCAGAAAGAAGAGAATGACATCGTATATGGGGACCTTTTCAAATCCCGGAAGGGAGACTTTCTTGACCCTTTCAATAAAGCGGTTTATCGTTTTATTAAAAAACCTGAAATGCTTTCCATCGTTTCGGTCCGTCATACGGGAAGAATTGAAGAATCAGTTTAATAGATTGCCTTCAGGCTCATATCGATAATTTTTGTCTGCGTGGTGAGGTCACCAACGGACACATAATCCACTCCGCATTCAGCATATTCTCTAATGTTTGTCAGTGTAATTCCTCCGGACGATTCTGTTTCAAACGTTCCTCGGATCAATTTCACAGCCTTCTTTGTTTCTTCAATGCTGAAGTTGTCGAGCATGATTCGATGGATACCACCAATGGACAGGATCTCCCGAACGCTCTCCAGGGAGTGTGCTTCGATTTCAATTTTCAGATCCTTATGTACTTTTTTAAGGTAGCGGTGGGTATCTTCTATTGCATTTTTAATCCCACCGCTGAATTCAATGTGGTTATCTTTCAGGAGGATCATATCGTACAATCCCATCCTGTGGTTCTCACCTCCGCCGATCACTACTGCTTCCTTTTCAAACAGGCGAAATCCCGGTGTGGTTTTTCGCGTATCCAGAATCTTTGTGTTCAGGTCTTTCAGCCGGTCAACGTAGGTTCTTGTTTTGGTGGCAATGCCACTCATCCGTTGTAAGACATTAAGGATCAGTCGCTCTGATTTCAAGATAGAGAGAACGGATCCGCTCAGTTCAATGGCCCTGTTTCCCTTTTCAACCATCGATCCATCGTCAAGGCAATGAATCGTTTGTATGCCGGGGTCAATTCGTTTCAGGATTTCCCGGGTTAACTTAATACCAGCAAGAACTCCATTCTCCTTTATGATTATCTGAGCATTTCCAACTTGTTCCGGGGGGATACAGGCAAGCGAACTATGATCGCCATTGCCAATATCTTCTTTCATTGCAAAGGCAACAAAATTATCGAGATATTCCTTATTCATTCTCTTTCTCAATTCTCAATTGATGAATGAGATAACGATCCTCAGTCTTTTTTAATAAGAAATATACCCTGAAATTTCCTTTTGAGGTGATCAGGTCTCCGATAGCATATTTTGAACCGTTTTTTCCTCCCTGGTGAAGTATGGCAAAATTTTTGGGGGGGTACTTATTAAAAAAATCACGAAGGATCATTTCTGCCTGGGTTTTGCTGTAAACATCTTCATTCTCCAGGATGACCAGCTCAACATTGTTGTTAAAGTGTTTGACCAATTCTTTCGAATTGCCTGCTTTAAAGGCAGAAGAGATGGCCTCAGGAATATCCTGTGCGGGTTGAAAACCAGCAATAATAAAGGGTAGAACGATAAGAGTTATAGAATTTCTGAGGGTCTTCATGTTAATAATCTTAAATTTGTGGTATGTAGTGTCCAAAAATCAAACCAAACTGGATCATCACTGCAAAATAATAAAAATTTGGTCAATTCGTAAATCATGAATGCATTGTGAAGGTAATCTTTATTCAGGTTGGGCAAACCGATCAGGCTTATTTGAGAGAGGGTATATCCATTTTTGAAAGCCGGATCAGGCATTATATTCCCATAGAGGTAATCATTATTCCTGCAACAAAGGGAGGGGCAAAAAAAGACATTGAACAGTTGAAAGAGTCCGAGGGTGAACGGATATTAAATAATTATAAACCTGGGGATTATGTAGTTCTGCTGGATGAACGGGGGGATCAGTTTAGTTCCAGGAAATTTGCTGTTTTCATGGAGGAAAAAATGGTTACCGGGTTGAAGAGGATCCTTTTTATTTCAGGAGGTGCTTACGGTGTATCCCGCCAAGTCTATGAGCGGGCTGACCGCGTGCTATCCATATCGAAAATGACCTTTTCTCATCAAATGATCCGATTAATTTTTTTTGAACAGCTTTACCGTGCAATGACCATATTAAAAGGAGATCCGTATCATCATGATTGATCATATGCATTAATTTTTTAATTTAGGCAGTCTGAAATCCTCTAATAATGATTGATTTGAGCAGGACAAAGTCCCTTTTTATCTACCTGATCGGTTCCATAATCCTGGTTCTGGCAGGCTTCCTGATTGACAAGTCAGTCCATCAGCCTAACAATTTTGAAAAGAAAGCGGAAAGGTTTCAGGAAATTCTCTACAGGAAGGAGGCTATTCTGGAATCTTATGTTGAAAAGATATGGGATGGTACGGATAGCCTTTACAGGGAAGGGTATGTCGCAGACCGTCCCTCATTCATTAAAGGATTGAACCAAGAGGGCCTGGTCATCCTTATTTATGAAGAGGATACCCTGGAGGTATGGACCGATCATACTTTTCCCATCCCACCGTTGTACAATGATACATTGTTTCAAAAAGATTTGATTTTTCAGGGAAACGCCTGGTTCAGGGCCAGGATATTTGAAAAAGCAAACAGGAAGGTGGTTGGATTGGTCAGGTTAAAACACGAATATCCGTATGAGAACAGGTTTCTCAAGGATGGTTTTGAGCGTGGATTCAATCTGTCACCCAATGTTGCATTAAACGATCTGAAGTCGAATCAGGGAGCTGTAATTTACGATCAGTCAGGCAGTCCACTTTTTTTATTGGCCCCGGGGGATAGGCCCTTCCAAAAATTTCCCGGATACCTTATTTCCGGTTTCTATTTTGCAGGCTTTATCCTTGTATTGCTGTTTTTCAGCAAATGTCTTGCACTGCTTCCCGGGCAACGGGAAAAAAGAATTGCCCTTCTCGGTTTGGGAGTATTGCTGATACTTGTCAATTTTTCCCTGGTCCTATTCAGGATTCCCAAGGTTTTTTATACTTCAGAGTTATTCTCACCCTATTATTTTGCCAATTCACGGTTCCTGGGATCTCTGGGGAATTTTTTCATTACCAGCGTTTTTATTTTGTTCTTCTTTTCCATTTTTTCAAGAGAATTTACTTTATCCGACCGTTTTTCTGAAAAACCCCGTTGGGTTCAGTTTATTTTCATATTCTCCGCATTTTTATTTGCTGCTCTCCACTTTTCAATAACACATTATCTTTTCCGGAATGTGCTGCTCAATTCGAGCATTTCATTCGAACCCTTTAAAGTGCTGGATATCTCTTTTTACAGCATGGTAGGGTTTATTTCCATTTCTTTAATATTTGTATCGGTTGTCCTGTTTATAAATAAAATAGTATCATTGGTTCATCGATTGGCAGAGAGGAGAGATATATACACTTCCATTTTGGTTTCACTGGTAGTTTTTCTCCTTTTTCCGCTTCTGAGCGGTTATTCATTCGATGTCAGTTCGATCCTGATGTACCTGTTGCTGGTATCGATCAGTATTTATACAAGGGCCAATGTCCGGTATCATTATTCATCCCTGACCATTTTTGTTTTTCTTTTTGCCCTCTATTCTGTCTTTGAGATCACTTCAGAAACCCGGGTTAAGGAAAAGAACAACCGCAAAGTTTTGGTTGTGAATCTTGGTGCCGAACATGACCCGGTGGCTGAGTTGCTTTTTAATGAGTTAAGCCAGCAGATTCAGGAGGATGAGGAGCTGGCACGCCTCATGAAAAAAACTGTTTTCAGCTTTGAAGAGTGGGATGAGATTTACTACTATTTGCGAAACAAATATTTTCAGGGTTATTGGGATCGGTACGATATGGTACACACTATCTGTAATGATACTTCCAGTATTCTGGTGAACGGAGAGCGAATTATGCATTGCATCACTTTTTTCAACGGGATGACAGAAGAGTATGGTAATACTGTCCCCGGGACCCGGTTTTACTACCTGAACAATCAAACAGGAAACGTAAGTTATTATGGTTCTTTCCGGTTTGACACAGATGATCCCGGGATAGATAATTATCTTTATCTTGAGCTCGATTCACGGCTTGTTTACAGCCAGCTGGGGTATCCGGAGTTGTTAATGGATGAGAAATTATTTAAACCCTCTCCCCTGGATAAGTATTCCTACGCGAAGTATTACAACCGGGAATTGATCGCACAATCCGGGGATTTCCCGTATAGCCTGAATTGTGAAGTATATCCCCAGAATGAAGAGGAATTCACTTTCTTTTCTTCCGATGGATACAATCACCTAATCTACAGGGTAAATCCTAAAAACAGGTTAATCATCAGCAAACCGGAAGTCCGGCTAATCGATATTGTTACCTCCTTTTCCTATCTGTTTGTGTTTCTATACCTGATCATGGGCTTTTTCTTGCTGGTGACTGATAAGTCTCTTCATTTGAGGGAGAGACAGTTCAATTTTAAAATGAAGATAGAATTCTCACTGATTTCCATTTTACTTCTCGCTCTCATCATGATTGGTGGCGGGGCTGTCTACTTTAGTATCCAGCAGTATAAAACAAAGCATTATGAAAACCTGAGTGAAAAGATCCGCTCAGTGTATGTGGAACTTGAGCACAAGTTAGTTGAGGAAAAGAATCTCACACCCTACTGGTCATCGGAACAATATGCCAGTTTGAATGATCTGCTGGTGAAATTCTCAAATGTTTTTTATGCCGATATCAATCTGTATGATGAATCCGGGAAATTACTGGCAACTTCAAGACCGGAGTTGTTTGATAAATCGTTGATGGGGAAAAGGATAAACTATGAGGCATACTGGCAGCTCAAGGTAAAAAAGAAGGCTGAATATGTACACAATGAGGTGATTGGCGAATTGAAATACCTTTCCGCCTACGTTCCATTTGTCAATCGTGAAAATAAGGTGCTGGCCTATCTTAATCTCCCCTATTTTACCCAGCAGAGCCTCCTGGCAAAGGAAATCTCCAACCTGGTCGTGGCTATTGTAAACTTTTCTGTATTGCTCATCCTGCTCACCATATTGCTTGCGGTGGTCATTTCCCAGAAAATTACCAATCCCCTCCGGCTCATTCAAAAAAAATTCAGTGATATTGAGTTGGGCAAATCTTCCGAGCACATTTCATACGAGGGAAAGGATGAGATAGGCAGCCTGGTGAGTGAATACAATCGAATGGTGGATGAACTGGCACGAAGTGTTGAGCTGCTGGCAAAGTCTGAACGTGAATCCGCCTGGCGGGAGATGGCGAAACAGATTGCCCATGAGATAAAGAATCCGCTTACTCCGATGAAGCTGAGTGTTCAGCAATTACAGCGGTCGTGGAAAGATAAATCATCCAACTGGGAAGAATCCCTTTCCCGGTTTTCCAAGACCCTGATCGATCAGATCGACAACCTTTCAGCCATTGCCACGGCTTTTTCCGATTTTGCAAAAATGCCAAAAACCAATAACGAAGTGGTGGATGTTGTTAGCAAGATCAACAACTCTGTCGGATTGTTTGAAAACACCAGGAATGTTGATTTTCAGATTAACCTGCATGGGAATAAGGAAGTTGCTGTTTTTACTGACAAGGAACAGCTGCTCAGGGTATTTGCCAACCTCATAAAAAATGCCATTCAGTGTATTCCTGGTGGAAGAAAAGGGTTAGTTACAATTGACCTGCTTACTCGGGATGGAAATGCCGTTATAAAGGTCAGCGATAACGGATCGGGAATACCGGAAGAGCTTGGTGACAAGCTGTTTATGCCTAATTTTACGACCAAATCGAGCGGTATGGGTCTTGGATTGGCCATTGTGAAAAATATCGTTGAAGATGCCAGCGGATCCGTATGGTATGAAACGGAGATTGGTAAAGGCTCAACCTTCATTGTTGAATTGCCGTTGTACCAGGCTGAGAAAGAGTAAAAAATTTCTCTGTTTTTTTTAAAACAAACCGTTGTTTTTTTGCGTAAAAAAGCTTATGGGCGAAAAAATCTGATTCCTGGTGCACTTTTTTATTTTTCACCTGTGTTCGAAAAGCTTCAAAATTTACATATATTTGTTTGATTCATCGGTCAGAAAAGACAGTTTAGTGAGAATACAACCTATACGAATTTCAGGTTTCCTTCTATTGCTCTCCGCCTTTTTCCTGGTATTAACCGTTACTGGTGAGGCGCAGACCTCCATTTCCGGCGTGATAAACTTCTATGCTAAAGTGACGTCGGTTGATGGCACTGACCGGGTTACTGTCGGTGATCCTTCTTTATTTCATGTCGGGGATACTGTTCTGATCATTCAGATGAAGGGGATTGAGATAGAGGTTATAAATGATAAGATTACTTTTGGTTCAAGGCGTAACTCCTATAGTGCCGGATATTATGAATTCATTATTATTTCTGATATCACAGGTAACCAGGTTACTTTTCAGGCAGATATGCTTAACACCTATGATGCATTAGGAGAAGTACAGCTGATCCGTGCCCCGGGGTTTGACAATGCCACGGTTACCGGCCCCCTGACCTGCGATCCGTGGGATCCGGTATTGGGTACAGGTGGGGTGGTTGCGATGATCGTCGGGAATACCCTCACGCTGGAGGCTGATATTGATGTGTCAGGGAAGGGTTTTCTTGGAGGCTCACCAGTGGTGCGTGCTTCCGGAACGTGCTATGGCCTCGAAACAGCATTTTTCGATGATGCTAGTACAGAGGGAGGCTATAAAGGGGAAGGATCAGCTACCTATGAACAGGTAAAAATTTTTCTTGGAACCAATTACGTGAAGGGGATGGGTGCCTACTTCAATGGTGGAGGTGGCGGAAATGGCAAATACTCGGGTGGTGGTGGAGGAGGTAATGGCGGAACCGGCGGTAACGGCGGATTGGAAGAAAATTCCTGTGGTTTCAATGATATTGGTGGCAGGGGAGGTAAAAGCATACCAGATTGGATTGATTATATAAACCTGAAAAAAATATTTTTAGGTGGTGGTGGAGGCGCCGGAACGCAGCTTACTGACGGAGAGGGTACGGATGGAGGTAACGGCGGCGGCATTGTGATCATTATAGCCGATACCCTGGTTGGCAACGGCAACAGCATCATTGCCAATGGTGAAAGCGTTGCCGGTGTCGCCACAGGAAATGCCGGTGCCGGTGGCGGCGGAGCAGGAGGTACCATTCTGGTTGAAGTAGGCGGTTACAAGGGATCAAACCTTAACCTGGAAGCCATTGGTGGAAAAGGCGGAGCGGTAAGCGGTTCGCCGACCTGTACCGGACCGGGAGGGGGCGGAGGCGGAGGTATAATCTGGCATTCCGATGCTGATTTTCCTGCAGAGGTTTCTGCATCGGTCCTGCCCGGAGTAGCGGTACCAGGATCCTGTGCCCCTATGCTTGCAAGTCCTGGAGTTCCTGGAGAGATAACCAATAACCTGGTCGTTCCGCTCACGGGATTTCTCTTCAATTCGATTTATTCCTCCCTTACGGGGATGCTGCTGGATACGATCTGCGAGGATGAAGTGCCCCCGTTGATGCTTGGGACACAACCCAAAGGGGGTACCGGCCCTGGGACGTATACGTATGTCTGGGAGAGCAGCGAGGATAAAACTGCATGGAGTATAGTTGCCGGTGGGACCTTCCAGAATTATAGCCCGGTGGATCCGTTGATCGATACTACTTACTACAAACGAA
Organism: uncultured Rikenellaceae bacterium; assembly: GCA_964612275.1. Classification (GTDB taxonomy): domain Bacteria; phylum Bacteroidota; class Bacteroidia; order Bacteroidales; family VadinHA17. Next base: position 6,140 of record CAZTES010000035.1, on the reverse strand, counting down.
CCGTTCTTGATGCTTCTGTTCCCCAGATTATCGATGAAAGTAAAATCCTCACCATCATTGTCCAGCCCAAGATCGAGAATTACAATATCACCACGGATGATACTATCTGTTATAACCAGGCACCACCATTGATAACCTCCGATGCCCTGGGTCCGCCCACAGGAGGAGATGGCACAGGAATTTATACTTATTATTGGGAGGATAGTGTATCGGCAGGATCCTGGAACCCGATTGCCGGCGCTGAGGATGAGACATTTCAACCTCCAAGCCTTACCCAAACCACCTATTACCGGCGAACCGTTCAATCGGGTATCGGTTGTCCGAAAACCAGCAATGTATCTACCGTTACGGTATTACCATTGATCACAAACAATGACATTCTTACAGCAGACCAGATCATCTGCGAGGGGTTTGAGTTTGGTCCGCTCGATGCAGAGGGGTACCCGGTACTGAACGGCGGGAATACAGAAGCCGGGGATTACCGGTTTGAGTGGATCGAAAGTACGGATGGTTTTATCTGGAACAGTGCTTACGGTCCAAATACCAATGAGGACTATGCCCCGGATACAACCTCCTCAACCTTTCCAAGCACCACTGCTGTTCAGTTCAGGCGGATCGTCCTGTCGGGTCCGGCGGATGTCTGTATTGACACCAGCAATGTGGTTACAATGACCCAGTGGCCCAAGATCACCAACAATGTTGTTCCGTATGACAAGGAGTACTGTGAGAACGATGACCCGGATCCGATCCCCGGTTCAACACCTGCCGGAGGGAATGGTGTGGATTACCTGTTCCAATGGGAGAAATATGAAGGTTCGTGGAGTGAGATTTCCGGTGAAACAGAAGAAGATTATGATCCGGGAGAACTTACCGATTCACTCTTTTACCGGAGAATAGTAACTTCGGATGTCTGCAAGGACACCAGCATTGTAGATACCATCCCGGTTAATCCGGCCCTGCAAAACTTCAATATCCAGACCCTTTCGGGTGGGGTGGATACCACCATCTGTTTCGGGGCAACACCCAACCAACTTGTACCCGAACCAACCACAATTACAGGGGGAGATGGTACTTACAGCTTTATCTGGGAAGAGAGCACCAATGGAGGAGCAAGCTGGGCACCCTCTGCCGGAGGTACCCTGGAATATTTCGATCCCCCGGAACTCAATGCAACCACCATCTACCGGAGAACTGTGATTTCCAATGTGTGTACAGAACTGAGCAATGAAATAACCGTCAATGTCCTACCTGCAATTACCGGTAATTCCTTTAGTGGTCCTGTCAGCTCATCGGTATGTTTCAATACAACTGTGACCTTTACAGATGATGGACTTATTGCAGGTGGAAATGGATCGTATACTTATAAGTGGGAGCAGAGCCCGGATAATGTCATTTGGAGTCCTGCTGCCAGTCCCAATGACCAGATAAATTACACTTCACCGGACTTAACAGCCCAGACCTATTATCGCCGTATAGTTAAATCCGGACCATCTGAATGTTGCCAAGACACAACAGCTTCTCAATTGATTACGATAGACCCACTTCCCACAGCTGCTCTTACACCTATTGATGTTACTATTTGTGACGGGGATTCACAGGATCTGACCTTTGCACTGACCGGTGCAAGCAATTGGAAATTGACCTATAGCGACGGTTTTTCCGATTTTATAATAAATGATATCTCTTTAAATGCTCATAATGAGATAGTTACACCATCAGCAATGGGAGAATTTACAGACTATAACTATATCATAGTTGACCTTGAAGATGGCAATGGTTGTTTTGCAAATCCTGCTGATCTGACAGGAAGTGCCAAGATTCACGTCGACGGTATTCCGACCCCTAATGCCGGGGACCCTGCTGATGTCTGCGGCTTAACCTATACTCTCCAGGCAAGCACCGATTTTGGCAACGGCAGCTGGACCTTCCCGACGGCGGTTGTGGATGCAGCGGATAATACCAATCCGAATAAGGTTGTTACAGTGGATAGTTATGGAACGCATAATTTCATCTGGACGGTAATAAACGGGGTATGTGCTCCGAGGGCGAAAGATGTCGCCATAACCTTTTTTGAACCGCCTTCACCTGCAGATGCCGGCCTGGACACCACCCTTGTACCATTGACAACGGAGATAAACCTCGGTGGCAATACACCGCTTGTTGGTACCGGTGAATGGACAAACAATCCGGTTGATGCACAGGCGATAATAGCTGATCCCTCGAATCCTGCCACATTGGTCACTAACCTGGCGAATGGTGAAAACAGGTTTGTCTGGACCATATCAAATGGTCCCTGTCCTGTAGAAACGGATGAAGTAATAGTAGATTTGTTTGCATTTATAATACCCAATGGATTCTCCCCCAATGGAGATGGAATTAATGATTTCTTCGTGATTTCCGGTGTAATGGATTACCCGAATGAATTGATCATAATCAGCAGGCAGGGGACCCAAGTATTCAAGGTTAAGAATTACCAGAACGATTGGGATGGGAAATACTCATCGGGTGATGATGTTCCGGATGATACGTATTATTACATTTTATATTATACAAAAGATGGAACCAGGTATCAGCACAGTGGCTGGTTAATCATTAAGCGATAGATGAGGTATTTACTGGTCATATTGTTGTTTGTTTTATCCTTTTGCGATGGATTAGCACAGAGTTATCCCCTCTTTTCGCAATACATGCGAAATGGACTTGCTTTGAATCCGGCGTATGCAGGGAGCAGTGAAGCGTTTGCACTCTCCCTGGTTTACCGGCAACAGTGGACCGGATTGGACGGGGCACCCAAGACGCAGGTTTTCAGCGCTCATGCACCGCTGAAAAGCGACCGGGTAGCACTCGGTTTGCTGGCATACAATGATGCCTATGGTGTAACCAACAACACGGGTGTTTTTTTAAATTATGCTTTTCGTATCCATCTGAAAAAGGGGATTCTCTCCCTGGGATTGAAAGGGGGAGTTTACATGCAATCGGAAAACCTGAACAATGTGATAACAGACCAGGCCGATGATCCGGTGTTTGCCGAGGGTACTGAGAAAGTTACGGTTCCTAATTTTGGTGCCGGAATATTTTACTATGGAGAGAAATTTTATACCGGATTTTCCATTCCTGGCTTCCTCAGTGCACGTGCCGGTGAGATATACCATGATTTCACCAATTACAATTTCATGCTTACCTCCGGTGCGCTTTTCTCGCTTTCGGAAAATTTCAAATTCAACCCGTCATTGCTGCTCATTTACAGCCTGCCAACGAATATCCAACTTGATCTGACCGGGAACCTGGTGTTCCGGGACTTCTTGTGGATCGGCGGTTCATGGAGAATGCAGGACAATTCAGTGATTGGTTTGCTGCAATTTCAGGTAACACCGCAGATCGGGATCGGTTATTCGTTTGATTATAGTTTGGGTGATCTCAATAAGTTTAACAATGGCTCGCATGAGGTGATGTTGGTTTGGGAGCTGAGGTACAAGGTAAAAGCCAGTAATCCGAGATATTTTTAACCGGGATGAAACGGTTCATTTTGCATATTATTCCACTTCTTCTTTTAGCTGTCGTTTCGTCAAGCAAGACAGATGCGCAGGACACCTATCAGATTGAGAATCTTTCTTTCAATTCCCGGATCTCTGATGATTTTGCCCCGATGTTTTTTGAAGATGGGATCGTCTTTTGTTCAAACAGGAAGAACAAGGTATTGACCAATTACACCACGGTGGACAATGAACCGTTACTCGATTATTATTTTGTTCAGCAGGAAGACAGCGTCGAATGGGGCAGGGCAATAACATGGTCTGAGGAGCTTTTGTCGGTTTTTAACGAAGGTCCTGCCTGTTTCAGTGAAGATCGGAAGACCATTTATTTCACAAGGAATATCATGGCTGATAAAAGGTCCAGGAAGGATATCACCGGGGACAACAACTATGGGATATTCATCGCCACCTATAATGGTTCTGCATGGGGAGATATACAACCTTTCAGGCACAACAGTCCGGACTATAAAACGGGTCATCCAAGTATCAGTAAGGATGGGAAGCGGCTGTTTTTTGCCTCGGATATGGCTGGTGGTTTCGGCGGGTCAGACCTCTATATTTGCACCTTAACCAATGGAGAGTGGGGTGACCCGGTTAATCTTGGCAGCGCAGTGAACTCTTCGTCATCGGAGATTTACCCTTTTTATCACACTTCCGGCAGGCTTTACTTCTCTTCTGACCGGTCCGGGTCAGCCGGGGGACTGGACATCTATTTCACGCAGGAGATCAGTGGAGAATGGATCACACCGACTCACCTGCCAGCACCTTTTAATTCCAGTTCGGATGATTTTGCATTCATTGCCGATGATCTGATTGAAACAGGCTTTTTCACCAGCAACAGAGAGAGGAATGATGATATTTACCGCTTCAGGACCCTGGTTCCCAAGTATGCCGGATGCGATACCCTTCGGGAAAACAATTATTGCTACGTATTTTATGAAACCGGTGCTTATGATCTGGATACCGTTCCTTTCAGTTATGAGTGGGATATGGGAGATGGGACAAAGATCCGCCGTGTCGAAGCTGATTATTGTTTTAACGGCCCCGGCAGCTATCTTGTACAGCTCAATGTCGTGGATAAACTGACCGGTGATGTTCAGTTTAACCAGGCATCCTACATGACCGAGATCAAGGATGTGGAGCAGGCTTATATTCATTCTGTGGATACGGGATTTGTCGGTGATAATATCCGTTTTGACGGATTGCAAACCAATCTGCCGGATTTTACGGTAGGAGAATATTTGTGGAATTTTGACGATGGCAATATTGCCACGGGTGCCGAGGTAAGAAACCGGTATACCTCCCCCGGGATCTATCAGGTTCAATTGGTTGTTAAAAGCACTCCCGATGATTCGGGAAATGTTCGTGAAGCCTGTGTTTTCAAAGGTATTGTTATTAGGGACAGCCGTTCAGATGAGTAAACCGCTGAGTCCTTATTTTTTATCCGGATTATTACAAGATAACAACATGTCGTATCTGACGATGAATATAAAACCGCATGAATAAGTTCTTAATAAACAATGGATCGAAGGCATTAATATCTCTTATTTTTTTTGTTATTTTGGACATGCGGAACAGAAACGGATTCCATTTTTCACTGGTTTGATCCATGGATGAGGATAACAAAGGCATACAATTTGTACAGGTAATGCAAACAGAAATAAACATGAAGTCATTTTTTATCCTGTTTGTTGTGATATTCCTGGTTTTTCAAGGGGTATTTGCACAGCCTGTGCCGGCTGAGGATGAAAACATCCCTTACCTGATGACATTTGGGGGTGGGGGGTTACGCGAAACCTCCTGGGGTGATGATGATTTCTGCCAGATCTTCTTCTTTGCCATACCGGAATCGTTTACCGATCCTATCTACATCAGGATCTGGGATCCGGATGTTGGTGGTGAGGTGGATGAAATCAACGGGATGTGGGATACGAGGATTACTTACTCGGTGTTTGGTGGCAGGGGATGTTATTCTACAGAAGATGCCAAGGAAACTCAACCAGAGGGGGATTATAAAAGCGGGAATCTATTGGCAACCAGAACGTTTGGATTCGACATGCAGTACGAACAGAACTGGTATACTTTTGGTCCCTTTAATCCGACCGAAGGAGAATACGATGAACAATACGGAAATATCTTCAAGGTTATTTCGGAAGGAATTGGAGGAGATGACGGAAACTTGTACCGCTATTTCCTTAGCTCTTCTGCGAACGAGAACCTGAGAATCGAAGGGGCAAATGCCTTCACTTATGAATATACCTTCAGGATGTGGAATGATCCGGGCCAGGTGTCACATATTTATCCCTATATCGACGACAGGACCATCTCCGTGAGGCAGACAAATTTTGACTGGGATGATGATGGATTCATACGGGTTGTATCGGTTGCCAGGAATGGTCAGTTAATGGAAGTTTCCGGCGAGGACCATTGGGTTGAGAATGAGTTTGCCATCAGGGAAGAAGAACACAATTCATCACTCGACTTTGAGTTTGTCAAGAAGAAATCTCCCTATGTCGTCAGGAACAACAACGTTGTCATATCTGTCCGGAACCAATATGGAGAACTCTTACCTTTCTTTACTATTCCGATCGGTGGAGTCCCAAAATA
>CAZTES010000034.1:0-21042 GCA_964612275.1 uncultured Rikenellaceae bacterium | reverse complement strand
CCCTTGGTTTTGGTTTCTTTTGGCGGATAGGTGACCATTACGATATGATCAGCTTTTTTATTAAATCCAAAACTGCTGATATCTTCAAACAATTCCTCCTTGCCTGTTTCGAGATGCAGGAGTTTCATCTTAAACTTGATGGTTTCCTTTTTCTCTCTTTTCTTTTCCAGCTCATCTTCAGAGTAGCCGATCCGGAAAGCGGCCCATTTTGAACTCTCTGAAAATTGCAGATTGGAGCCAAGTTCATAGGTGTACTGTTTGTCAGATAGCATGCTTTTAATGAATAATGTATCATTGCCTTCAACCAACCCGACACTCCAGGCAACCCAATTCCCATCCGGGGAGATCCAGGTCGATTGAAGGGATTGCCACTGGTTGTAATCTTCTTTGGTGAGGGTTGGTTTGCTTGTCTGTGCAAAGGTGTAGGAAGAAAGAACCAGAAAGATTACAATGGTTGCATAGATTTGCTTACGAATTGTTGGTTTCATTATTTGTCTCATTTAATGGTTAAAATTATCCAGGTAACTTCATTCTAAATGTGAATATAAGATGACTTTAGGATTAGAAATAATCCTGAGGTCATAAAAGTAGATTTACGAAAATTAATGCCAACAGATAAGAAATAAATTAAGCAGCATCTGTCACTATACAGCGTCTTTCAATAAATAGAGATCTGAAGGTTTTATTGTAACTTTAAAACAATTATCATGTCTTAAGATTAGATAAATATAGCTAAAAATGACTATTCCCTGTTTTATTGCTAAATAAATTGTATCATGTTCTTTAACTATTTTAAAATTGCTTTACGGAATATCATAAAGCACAAAAGTATTTCCTTGCTGAACATTCTTGGATTGGCTATTGGTATTGCATGCAGTATTTTGATCCTGATTTTTGTGTTGCATGAAGTCAGCTATGACAAATACTATGAAAAATCGGACCGCATTTACAGAATTGCTGTCCGGGCATCGATCGGAGATACAAAGATTCATCAGACCTATTCATCTGCCATAACCTTTCTTCGGCTACTGGAAGAGTTTCCGGAAATAGAAACCGGGGTAAAGTTTCTCGATCTTGGCCGGACTCCAATATCATTTGATGAACGGATCTTTTTTGAAGAGAATTTTTTTGCTGTCGACTCGACCTTTTATGATGTCTTTTCTATTCCTTTGATCAGCGGAGACAAAAGGAGTGTATTGAATGAACCTTTTACCATTGTCCTTAATGAAAGTACAGCTGAAAAATATTTTGGACGCACGGATGTTGTTGGTGAAATATTAAAAGTTGATTTCAGGCAATATGGAATGGACATTACAGAATTTGAAATAACAGGGATTTCTGAGGACATGCCTGTAAATACACATTTCCATTATGATCTGTTGGTATCATCAACCAGCTTCCCGGATTTAATTAATAATACAGGTTGGACGTCAAATAGTTTCAAATCGTACATCGTATTGAAAGAGGGAACTTCCAGAAGTGACCTTGAAGAAAAACTGCCGGAGTTCACACGAAAATACATGGGTGGGGATGAGTTTGATGCATGGGTCGCACAGGGTAACTACTGGGAATATTTTCTGCAACCGGTAACCGAGATCCACCTGAATTCCGACCTGAACGGTGAATTCGAACCAAATGGTAATAAAACCTACGTTTATATTCTTTCGGTTATTAGCATCTTTATTCTTCTGATTGCCTGTATTAATTTCATGAACCTTTCAACGGCAAAGGCTTCCCTACGGGCAAAAGAGGTTGGTATTCGAAAGGTAGTGGGATCAGCGAAGGGCAAACTAGTGGGACAGTTTTTAAGTGAGTCAGTGATCCTAAGTTTTATAGCGCTTCTTCTTGCTATAATAATTGTTATCAGCGTGATGCCTGTTTATCAAAACCTGCTTGGAAAGCAGGTTGAATTACACTTTTTCGACAACCCGGTTGTTATTCCCTTGTTGCTATTACTAGGGTTAGTAGTTGGTATCTTATCAGGCTCATACCCGGCATTCTTCCTCTCCTCATTCAAACCTATAGCCGTACTAAAAGGAAACGTGGATGATAACAAAAGAGGTTCATGGCTCAGGAATATCCTGGTTATTTTTCAATTTGCCATTTCTATATTCCTGATCATAGGGACCTTTACTATTTACAAACAGATGAAACTATTCCAGGATAAGAAGCTGGGCTTTGAAAAGGAGCAGGTGCTGGTCATCATGAATCCCGGTTCTGTAAATGATTATATTGATACCTTCAAGGAGACACTACTTACTCATCATAATATATCCGATGTTTCAGGTTCCAACACACTTCCAGGAAAGAGTTTTAGTAATTGGGGTTTCGGGGCAGAAGGAGTAGAGGCAAATTTTACCCTGAATGCATGTATTTGTGATTATGATTTTTTGAAGACTTTAAAGATAGATCTCGATAAAGGCCGGTTTTTCTCAAGGGATTTCCCTTCCGACTCTTGTGCTGCCATTCTGAACGAGAGTGCGGCCAAACTTCTTGGATGGGAAGATCCCATTGGCAAAAAGATCAATAACTGGGCAACTAACCAGGGAAATTTCACAGTAATCGGAGTAATCAAGGATTATCATTACGAATCGTTACACCAGGAAATCCGTCCTCAGGGCCTTTTCCTGATTGGAGGATATTTCCAGAGAACTCAGAGCTATATATCGGCTCGTCTTAAGACTGAAAATATTGAGGAAACAATTGCCTTTGTAGAAGATACCTGGAACAATTTCGTTGATAACATGCCTTTTGAGTATTCGTTCCTGGATGAAGATTATGATAAACTGTACATCAATGAAAAACAGACCAGAAAACTCTTTACTATATTTGCTTTTCTTGCCATATTTATTGCCTGTCTTGGACTATTTGGACTCGCTTCGTTTACTGCAGACAGAAAAACCAGGGAAATTGGTATCCGGAAAGTTTTTGGTGCATCCGTTCCGGGAATTGTAACCCTGTTAAACCGCAATTTCACTATATGGGTGCTAATAGCGAGCATCCTCGCATGTCCTGCTTCGTGGTTTGCTATGGAAAAATGGTTAGAGAATTTTGCATACCGGACAAGCGTTGCCTGGTGGATGTTTGTGGTGGCAAGTATTTTGGCTCTTATCATTGCCTGGTTGGTCGTAACTTTTCAGACCTACAGGGCAGCTCTCCGAAATCCGGCCGAATCACTGAAGTATGAATAAATACAAACGTGTAATTATTTTCATTATCTTAGCCCTGAAAGTAAAGGATGACAGGCAAAACGGAACCTTACGGGGAATAATAATTTAGTTATTTCAGAAGAAATCAATTTTGCTGGGAAGCTTATTTAAAGGATCCTTCGGTCGATTTCCTCAGGCTCCTGGACTAACCCGTCGATTGAAAATTCTTATAATCTGGAATACTAAAGAATCATTGTCCGGGTTATTCTAATTATAATCGATTACTCAGGAATACACAAATGAGACTCAGGGTTCTATTTTTTTTCTCGTTTCTTCTTATATCTGCTGGTCTTGTTGAAAAAAGCCCGGCCATCCGGTTCCGGAGATTAACCATTAACGATGGGCTGTCGCTGAGTTCTGTTTACTGTATTTTTCAGGACACCAAAGGATTCATGTGGTTTGGAACAGAAGATGGCCTGAACCGGTATGATGGCAGGAACTTAAAAATTTTCCGGCCTGATACCAGAAACAAGAATAGCCTCTCTTACCAGTGGATTGAGCACATCTATGAAGACAGTACGGGGATATTGTGGTTTGGATCAAGGGGCGGCTTAACCCGGTTTGACCCCAAATACCAAAGGTTCCTTCAATACAGACACATTGAACATGACCCAAAAAGTCTGTCAAACGATACAATAACTACCCTTGTTCAGGATCCTCAAAATGAATATCTCTGGATTGGTACATTGAATGGACTGAACAGGATCGATTTATCAACCGCTGAAATCGTACCGGAGGAGAAACTGAAGGGTGACCGGGTGTTACTGACATCCAGGATCAATTGTATCCTTCCCGGACAGGACGGCAACATGTGGATCGGAACAGATGGTGGACTGTTTATCTATCTTTTTAAGAGCAGCGAATTCAAAAAGATATCCCCGGAAGAGATTTCTCTTGACAATCGTAAAATAGTATCCCTGTTAGCTGATATGGGTAATCTCTGGGTTGGAACCGACAGCGGGTTAGTACACTATTCGGTTGGTGCTAATCAGGCAAAAAATATCCCCTTCGAAAAGAATTCAACCCAACCGAATCCTTCATTAACCATAGAGAATCTCCTGCTTGACAGGAGCCACAATCTCTGGATATTGAGTACACCTGGTTTGTACAGGTTGGATAGGGATAAAAACAAATCCTTTTCAGTTATTGAGTCAATTGATGTTACACACAGTCTTTCTATCAATACAGGGAAACCCATTCTTGAAGACCGGGATGGATCATTATGGTATGGGACATTTGGTTCAGGACTTTTCAGAATAGATCCGCTTACCGGTGAAAAACAGCGGTACTCTCATAGTCCGGCTGATCAGACAAGCCTTTCTGAAAATTCGATTAATTGCATATTTGAAGACCGTTCGGGTGTTATCTGGCTCGGCACATTTGGAGCAGGAATTAGCATCTATTACCCGCAATCTCATCGTTTTGATCTAATCAGGCATGATCCAGCTGATCCCAACAGTGTTTCAAGTAATTTTATCTGGGCGGTTTTGGAGGACAGGGATGGGAATATATGGATTGGAACAAATGATAAAGGATTAAACCGGTACTCTCCCCAAACGGGCTTGTTTACTTTTTATGACCACCAACCATCCGATCCCGCTTCTTTGCCCAACTCTTCCGTCCGGGAGCTCTTCCAGGATAGCCGGGGTACGATCTGGGTAGGAACAGATGGTGGGGGATTGAGTTGTTTAGATGTTGAAAGGGGAACTTTTACACATTTCCAGTTCGATCCCAATGATCCAAATTCCCTGTCAAATAATTCTGTCCGGGTAATTATGGAGGACCGGAAAGGATCCTTTTGGATTGGAACAAGGGGAGGTCTGAACCGATTTTACCACAAAACAGGAACGTTTAAACGTTATTTGCATTCAGACAATGATTCCACCAGCCTCTCCAACAATTTCATCTATTCAACTATATATGAAGACCGCAATGGTTACCTCTGGATTGGCACCTATGGTGGTGGATTGAATAAAATGAATCCGGAAGATGAATCGTTTTCATCCTACGTAAATAATCCAGACGATCCCTTCTCCATTTCGGATAACGTAGTTTTCTCTGTTTATGAAGATCCATCCGGAATTTTCTGGATCGGAACAAATGACGGATTAAACCGCTTTAACCCTGATCGAAATGAATTTACCCGTTTTGGGATAAAAGAAGGTCTGCCCAATGAAGTTATATATGGTATTTTACCTGATCAGAACAGCAACCTCTGGTTGAGCACAAACCTTGGCTTATCATGTTTCAGCCTGTCCGGCTTTAGCACGAAAAATTTTAACGTGAATGATGGCCTTCAAAGCAATGAGTTTAATGGGGGAGCTTACCACAAAGGAGAAAGTGGCACACTCTATTTTGCCGGAGTATATGGGATGAATATCATCAATCCGACCAATGTGCTTCCTGTAAAAAACAGATCCCAACTTGTTATTTCAAAGCTGGAAGTACTGGGGAAAGAAGTGGGGATATTACCATTATCCAAACAGGAGAACAATACTGGAGGTAACGCCGTTATTATGGATGAGAACAGTGATTTCTTTGCTCCCTACGATATCTCTTATAGCCAGGAGGTAACCCTCCAATACAACCACCGGTTTTTTTCCCTTGAATTTGCTGCCTTAAATAATTCACTGCCTGAAAACCTGAATTATGCATACCGAATGCATGGTATTGATGATGATTGGATCTTCTCCGGAGAAAGGAACTATGTATCCTATGCAAACATGGACCCCGGCACCTATTATCTTTTTGTCAAATCCCAAAACTCCGATGGTATCTGGAACGAATCGGAAACAGGCTTGAAGATTCTAATTAAACCACCTTTCTGGAGAACCTGGTGGTTTATTTCAATTGAAATTTTAGCTGCCTTTGGATTATTTATTTACATCTCTACCCTTCTGTTGAAGGTCCGGACCAATAAAATCCTTAGAATACAGAATGAGAACATCAGAATTGCCAATCAAAAACTGGCAGAATCAGAGAATAAATTAATGAATTTGAATGCCACCAAGGATAAATTCTTTTCAATCATTTCTCATGACCTGAAAAATCCTTTCAGTAGCCTGCTCTCAATAACTGATCTTTTGATCCGGAATTTCAGCACCTCGGATGAAAAGGAAAAGAGATCAGGTCTTCATAAAATTCAGGATTCAATGCAACAGATATACAGTTTGCTGGAAAACCTGCTTACCTGGTCAAGATCCCAGTCGGGGAGGATACAATATGGACCTGTTCAGTTCAATCTCTCAAATGTTATTCAGGAGAATTACAATTTGCATAAAACCATTGCTGAAAAAAAGAAGATCCATCTGACTGTAAGTATTCCTGAAAACCTGACCGTTTATGGTGACAGAGAGATGATCAACACGGTGGTCCGAAATTTGATCGATAATGCCATTAAATTTACGGATGCAGAAAAGCGTGTTGAAATCACAACACGGGATGAAGGTTCTTTTATTGCTGTTTTGGTTGAGGATCAGGGTACAGGGATTTCTGAAAATGATCTTGTTAAACTTTTCAGGATTGATGTGAAATTTAAATTCAGAGGTACTTCGGGTGAAAAAGGGACAGGCCTTGGACTGATTTTGTGCAATGAGTTTGTTGAAAAGAATGGCGGAAAAATGATTGTGAGAAGCATACTGGGTGAAGGAAGTGTGTTTGGTTTTACTATACCCATCAGTCCGGAGGCCCTGAAGGCTGAAAATAATTAGCATCTCAATATCAAGGTGTTACCAGAAATAAAAAATACAACTTTTGGAACAATCATCGTAGGGGAAACCACCTATGATCACGACATTCTGATCCGGCTGAATGGTACGGTTGAGAAGAGAAAGAAGAAGCTTTCAAAAGCAATTTACGGATCCTCTCATACGGTATCGCTGGACGAAATAAAATACGTTTTTGAAAAAGACAGTGAAGGGATGATCATCGGGACCGGCCAGTATGGCGTTTTAGAATTGTCAGAAGAGGCCCGTGATTTTCTAAGCAGGAGGAAATGCAAAGTCACCCTCCTTCCCACTCCGGAAGCAATAAAGGAATGGAACAGAAAAGCAGGCAAATACATCGGTCTGTTTCATATAACCTGCTGAGATATTCTGTTTTGTGCGCGACTTGAAACTATAATTAAGAAACGAAAAAAAGACCCCGGAGGGTGTCTAATTCAGATAGCCACAGTAACGTCTGTGGTAATGGTATTACAATCAATAAGCAACCCCGGACGGGGTTGAATTCAGGTTATATTAAAAGATACTTTTCATTAAAATCAATATCATGTTCCTTTAATAGTGCTATTGTGGGATGCAAATCACATACAATATGGATATGATTACCATAACCACCAACAATATGTGGTTTGCATTTTTTGTTCCATAATATTCCGGCTATATAATTGTTGAGTATATCCTGATTCGCTATGGTTCAGGGAATTTGTCATCTGATTAATATTCAGGAACAACAATCCCTGAAATGTCATTATTCTTCAGCGTATTGTTAAATACCGGGAGGTCATTCTCAAGGAGTTCCCGGAATTTCTCTTTGTATTTTTCTAATTGATTCTTAAGTAACTGATGAACTTCCTTTTGTTGCTCATTGGGTGGAAAATCGATATTCTGAGCAACATCTCCAGCCAGTACAGACAGCTTGCTGTAGAGCAGATTCGGGAACCGGAAAGATTTTGAATCTCCTTCCCGTGAATAAGGTTGCAGTATTTCATCTTCTATAGCTGCTATTTTCCCGTCAAATTCATTCACTGCCGGAATAACGGTCAAAGCCAGGTTGTTCTCTTGCAGCATGCATTTGATATCCGTTATCTGTTTGCGCATCCATTCCATGGAATTAATCATAGCAGTGATGGTATTTATATCCTCCTTCAGTTCCAGTTGCACTGCAACCAGCTTTTTAATGTCTTCCGGGGTGCCGGCTGAATGTGGATCTTTCATTACCATTAATTCTTTACTTAATTCTTTCCCGTTAACAGCAAGCTTTACGGTATAGGTTCCCGGGGCAACTGTTATCCCCCTGAAGCCCCCGGATGTTCCCCAGCTTAACATGGGATACCAGCCTTCCCTGTCCCATGTTTCTCTGAACCTTTTCTCCTCGACAACTGTTGGATTCCCGGGAGGCTTGATCCTTAATTTTGCCTGATTGGCTGGTTCGTATGTCAGATCCCAGGGAACACGGTTAATGCCGGGTTTGCCGCTACCTTTTAAGGTTTTCACAACCTCACCGCTCTCATCCAATACCGTAACCTCAACAGCTTTAGATGATCCTTTTTTCAGGTAATAATTAATATAAGCCCGCCTGTTCACCCTGGGACCTCCAGTGATTTCATGCAAGCGGTAAGCCGGTCGCGGATTAAACAGATGAACCTCACTGGCAATTACCTCTTCCGTTAGCTGTTGCAATGGTGTGATGTCATCCATAATCCAGAATCCTCTACCATATGTTCCAACAACCAGGTCATTGAACTGTTCCTGGACAACCATATGGTGTACAGGGGCATAGGGTAGATTATTCTGAAGTGGCATCCAGGAAGCCCCATCATTGAATGAAGCATAAATTACATTTTCTGTCCCAAGGTAAAGAAGCCCTTTTCGAACAGGATCTTCATGAATCCAGTGGCAGTAACTAAACACGCTTTTTGGAACAGTGGCCGATATTAATTTCCAGGTTTTACCATAATTGGATGTCTTGTACACAAAAGGATCCCTGTTGTTCATCTGGTGAAAGTCGACCGTTAGATAGGCGGTGCCTGCTTCATATCGTGAGGGTTCAATATTACTGACTGTCCCCCAGGGTGGCAGGTTAGGGATGTTTTTGGTAACATTTATCCAATTTTCACCACCATCCCTTGTGATGTGTACCAATCCATCATTGGTCCCTGCCCAGATGCATCCTTCTTCCAGTGGGGATTCAGCAATAGCAAACACGATACATCCGTACTCAACACCGAGATTATCTTTTGTCAATCCTCCTGAAAGCCCCATCTTACTCTGGTCGTTCGTACTCAGGTCGGGGCTGATCACTTCCCAGCTCTGCCCTGCATCTGTGGTTACATGTACATATTGACTTCCGGCGTACACTTTATTATGATCATGTGGTGAGATGTGAATGGGGAAAGTCCAGTTGAATCTGTATTTCAATATACCTGCGGATGCACCATATGCAGACTCGGGCCAGATCTGTACTGTCCGGTCATGTCCGGTACTGTAATCCACACGGGTAAAGCCGGCATTATAGAGGCCGCCCCATACGATATTGGGATTAACCGGATCGGGTAAAATGAATCCACATTCTCCTCCAGCAGTGGTTTCCCATTCTGAGGAGTTGCTGTTGGCCCGGTAACTTGCAGTACTGGGACCTTTGTATCCGGGACCATCCTGTTTCCCGCCATACACATAGTATGGAATCTGGTTGTCAACTGCCACATGATACATCTGGGCGACTGGAAGGACGATCCTGTTCCATGTTTTACCCCGGTTTGTGGTAATCTTTACCCCACCATCGTCACTGATCATCATGCGGTCCGGGATCAGAGGATCAGCCCACAAATCATGAGCATCACCACTCCAGCCTGATCGTTCTGAAGTAATCCCTCCATCATATGAGATGCTATGTGTATTGGCAGCGAAATAGATCTCATTTTCATCAGCAGGATTCACCAATATCCGGGAGGCATAGTGCGAACGCTCATTCAGCAGGCGGTCGTAACTGACAAGCTGCCAACTGTCCCCACCATTGTCAGATCGCCAGAGAACACCGCGGTTGGGTGTCCCGGTTTCCATTATTGCATAGATCACTTTCGGATTACTCTGGGCAATAGCGATTCCCACTTTACCAATGGGTGCCTCCGGGAGGCCATTCCCCGTAAGGTGTTTCCACGTTTCACCACCATCACGTGACATATATATTCCTCCTCCCGGTCCTCCACTCTCCCGTCCCCAGGTCCGGATAACCAATGGCCACATACCTGCAAACAGGATGTTTGAGTTAGAAGGATCCATAGCAATCTCAAAACATCCGGTATTTTCATCAACGAACAGAACCTGTTCCCACGTTATACCCCCATCGGTGGTTTTGAATATACCACGCTCTTTCTGAGGTCCGTAACAATGTCCCAATGCAGCCACAAGAACAATATCGGGATTGTGCTGGTCAATAACAATCCGCCCTATCCTTCCGGTCATATCCAGCCCCATGTGTTTCCATGTTTTTCCGGCATCGATCGATTTATATACGCCATTTCCGATGGAAATATTACTGCGGATAAACGGTTCTCCGGTGCCAGCCCAGATTATATTCTCATTCGATGGAGCAATAGCAAGAGCCCCGATGGATTGAACGGGCTGATCATCAAATACCGGGAACCAGTTTAAGCCTGCATCTTCTGACTTCCAGATACCTCCTGAAGCAGCTCCAACATAATAGATATTCATATTTCCCGGTACACCAACAACTGCTGATGTGCGGTTTCCGGGAGGACCAATATGGCGATACAGTAATGACGAATATACCTCCGGAGTTATCTGTTGAGCCAGGATTTGAAAGGAAAAACCGAAAAGCAGAACCAAAGTAAATAATGAAAGAACAAATTTCTTTTTTACAACCTCTTGTGTTTTCATTTGATCAATATTTAGGAGTTATGGTAGGATTGATATGTCTCTACCAAAACTACTATTCTTTCATGACATCTCAAAGGAAATTAGTACTTTGCATGATGCTGGATACCTGTTGGACATTAAATATTCTAACCGGTTGGAATAGCATGCCCATGAATATCGTCTAATAATACACCATAAATAAATCACCATGAAAAGGAAACCATTTGACAAGCTCTTATTATTTTTTACCTGCTTGACTTTTTCAATTCATCTTCCCATTTTCTCTCAACAACTCATTGAGAACCCTGATCTGGACAGAAAAGTAGAAGCATTTCTTGAAAGCAAGAGATACAGTTGGAGAGATATGAATGTACCTGCTTCCGATGGGGAAGTCCTTTATGACCTGATCATAAAGAACCATTATACCCGAGCCCTTGAAATCGGGACCTCTACCGGTCATTCGGGCATATGGATAGCATGGGCATTGAGTAAGACAGGGGGGAAACTCATTACCATTGAAATTGATGAAAGCAGGTACAATGAGGCATTGGCCAATTTCAGGGAAGCCGGACTATCGGATTACATCGATGCCCGATTGGGGGATGCGCATGAATTGGTTCCAAAACTCAAAGGATCCTTTGATTTTGTTTTCTCTGATGCCGATAAATGGTGGTACAAAAACTACCTGATCGCTGTTTTGCCTAAATTGGAAGTTGGTGGATGTTTTACTGCACATAATGTTACCGGGCAGGGCAGAAGCAGGGGCATCACCGAATTCCTGGACTACCTCGAAAGCCTTCCCAACATGAAAACAACCATCGATCGCTCCAGCTATTCCGGGATATCCATCAGTTATAAAACGATGGAATAATCAGATCAGTGGTTCGTTTTTCGCCTGCCCACTGATTTAGGGCTGGCGACTTGCCTGGATGAAGGGTCTTTGTATTTTTTACCACAGAAGGCATACTCAAAATTCCAGGGTTACGGTTTCCATATCGTCAATATTCAGATTTTCTTCAGATTTTTCTCCTACATTTGCACAAGTTCGAGGTAGAAAATATAAATATTGAGTTTCCTGTTTAATTAAATCATTTCATGCGAAATTTATTTTTTATGAGACCATTTATTTCCAGATTACTATTCATTCCCTTTTTCTTTTTGTCCCTGAGCCTCTTGAATGCCCAGGAATCTGAAAAAGAACAGGATGTCCTGCGGGAAAATGCTGTAAAGATCTTTATTGACTGTCAATTCTGTGATATGAATTATGTCCGTCAGCAGATCCCTTACGTAAATTATGTAAGGGATGTAAAAGAGGCGGAGGTGTACATTCTTGGAACC
Organism: uncultured Rikenellaceae bacterium; assembly: GCA_964612275.1. Lineage (GTDB taxonomy): Bacteria > Bacteroidota > Bacteroidia > Bacteroidales > VadinHA17. The sequence continues at coordinate 8,897 of CAZTES010000034.1, read as the reverse complement.
TGGCAGAATACAGGCAGTGGAGGGAGAGAGTATACCTTTACCTTTATTGGACAGGATCGATTTGAAGGGAAGAATGACACCCTGGTCTTTGCATCCCGGCCGGATGATACAAATGATCATAGGCGTGAAGGTCAGGTTCAGATAATGCAAATGGGTTTGATGAGGTATGTTGCCACAACACCGCTCTTTGAAGAGGTAATGATCGAATACCGTGGTGAAACGGCTGATGAGGAAGTGGTGGACCGGTGGAACTACTGGGTGTTTGAATTGCAGACAGAGCCCCAGTTAGAACTGGAAGAAACATTAAAAGAGATTTCATGGGAGAACTCCATATCGGCAACGAAGATCACCCCCGACTGGAAACTGGAATTCGACTATGACTACGATTATACCAAGACCAAACGGGTGGAAGAAGAGGAGATCGACTCGCTGGGCACTCTGGAGGAAGTGACAGAAGTTTATGAACGGAAGAGCCAGAGGCTTGACAACCTGATTGTGAAAAGCCTTGGGGAACACTGGTCAGCAGGAATCCGGTTTGATATTTCATCATCGACATACCGGAATACAAAGCTTCATTATACACTGTACCCATCCCTCGAGTATAATATTTTTCCCTATTCGGAATCCACCCACAGGCAATTGAGAATTTTATATGGTGCCGGATACAATTACACGAAGTACAACGACACGACAATATACGATAAGATAAAGGACAAATTATTTCAACAGGAGCTGCGGATTGCTTTCCAGGTGCAACAAAAATGGGGATCGGTAAACATATCCCTGGAGGGGTCCAACTATTTTCACGATTTTGAAAAAAACAAGCTGGAATTGGGAGGGTCCATCCGCATCCGGATCGTAAAAGGTTTATCTGTTGAATTACGCGGAGGCATAGCCCGTATTCGGGACCAGCTCTCCCTGGTGAAAGGAGAGGAGGCTACTGCTGAAGAGGTCTATCTCCAGCTCAGGGAACTGGCTACCGGTTATAATATAGATGCAGGCTTGAGTTTTACCTATACCTTCGGTTCCATTTATAATAACATTGTAAATCCCCGGTTTGGAAACGGGGGAGGATATCATTGGTGGTGATGGTAAAGTAATCCTACTCTGCTTCTTCTTTTTTACAGGTATTCAATCCAAAGGGGACGTAAAGCGGGCAAAAACTGATTATACTGGTTAGCACAAATACTCCGGAAACAACCAGTAACACAATACCCAGTGTACCGGTTATCACGTTTGTGAAGAATAGAATGGCAATGATGAGGGCTATTAAAACCCGTGCAACCCTGTCAATGGTTCCCATGTTTTTTTTCATCGCGTTATAGTTTTTATTATGTCATTATGTAAAACGTGCAATATATTAAGCTTTATTTAAATTCTCGCACTACGACTGCGGATTGGAAGGTGTAGTGGAAGTTCGTGGTACGAGTTAGAATCATCTTCTTTATTAATCAACATCTTACACTCCTGTCACCCTTTTCTTATATTCTTTCAGGGCCTTATTGAGGCATATAAGGTAATTCGGGAATCCAAACGATCCGGCCTTGGCGGATCGTTTGGATATCGACCAGCTGGCAGGAGTTCGATATTCATACTTCACTTCAACTTTGTGTTGTAAAGAATGTATATCACAAACTTAGTAATTTATCTTTATACTTTAGTCTTTTGCCTTTTATCTTGTTAACCCCAAACCCAGATGGGAGCCGATACAAATCCTCCGTAAACAATAACATCAAAACAAGCATGTGCCAGGGAGGGCGGAAGCACACTATCTGAAAGTTCCCTGAGGATTCCAAAGATCAAGCTACCGATCATTGTCCAGGTGATCAGAAAAGAAAAATCAATGCCTGAAGGATCGGGCAGGGATCTCAACACAATGAATTTATAGGCAGTGTGACCCAATGCGCCAACGACGATTGCCAGTAGCCTGTTTTGTTCACGTATCCTTCCCTGCAGGTAACCCCGAAAAAGCAACTCTTCTGTAATACCGATCAGGGGTGAAATGATGGCAAATGTGGTGAGGGAAACCGGGAACGTGGTATCAAAGAAAAAATACCGGTAGCATACACCAAGTATTCCTCCTGCCACGATACCGGTAATGATAAAAACAATAGCAACGGGTGTAAATCGAAAGGAGCCGAAAACCGAAGTGGGTTCTTCTGTATTCCTGAAAAAGATTACGATACTGAGTGCCGCAAGGAAAAGACCGGTAAAGGATATGACAACCAGCCATGACCTTTGGTGGACGTAAAACGCAAAAAGAAATATTCCCACCAGTACAAGCAGCACATCCTGGTATCGTGATATCCTGGAAAAGAAACCGGGAGATCTGTCCATCTACCTGTTTTTCAGCTTGTGTAACTTCTTCCTTTGATGGAACAGCCGGATGATAAATAGCATGGGAAACAGGAGCAGGATCCAACCAGAACCCATGCACAAGCCACCCCCGGGAAAAACTTGCAAGCCGGGAAGAGCTTCTCTGATCCCGGAAATTTCATCTGCCGATTCCTCAAATTCGTCCTCCCCGATCACGAGTAACCTGAGATTGGACATGGATGAGAGAGGAGTCAGATCCATATCAGGCAGATCGATAATAAGGCACTGAAGGGACTCCATTGGTGTAATTGGTGCCAGTTCACTGATCTCCTCACACCCGATCAGCTCAAGCACCTGGAGTTCGGGAAATGTTGTCTGTATTTGAGCGAATTCTTCCTGTTTGGTATACGTTGGATAGGAAATCCACAACAGGGAATGCAGGTGATTCATCGCCTGAATATTCATGACCCCGCTGCAATATGGAAACCCCAGACTGTTTAGCGAAGGGATTTCACGAAGGTATTCGATGTCTGATAGTGTATCACAACTTACTACATGAAAGTTTTTCAGTTCAGGAACCTGCTCCAGGAACGAAAGATTGGTAATGGCTGGTTCAACCAGTGTTAACGATTGCAGGTATTCAGCATTGGGCAGGGAATAATTGCCGGTTCCCAGTGGATCCCAGTTTTTCAGGATCAGGAAGGTGAGGTTTGGAAGAAGATCAGGAGCCAGTGTCCATTGAATATCTTCATCTTCTACACCAAGCAATTCCACTTCCCTGAACAGGAAGGAAACTGCAGAATCCTGTATTTTTAGCTGATAATCAGTAAGATAAATCCATTTTGGAGCCAGGGCTTGAAGGGGTTTAAGATCACTTTCGGTTACATCCGCGTTACACTCCAGCACCAATCCCGCTCCGGAACACTGTTCAGCAATTTTCTGCAGATGGGGTCTGTATCGTTCCTTCAAGGGAAGGGTAACCTGCAGGGTTCGGAGGTGACTGAACGTTTGTCCATCCACGGATTCAAGCCATTCCATCAGCAAGGAGTCGTCTGTTAAATAGAGAGCGACCAGGTCACCCTGATCATAAAACCTCTTGTTACAAACCGTATCTACATTCATCTCGATGCCAGAACCGTAACTCATGTTATACCTCATAAACATGCTCTCATCCTCAAACATCAGGAAAAGCAGATCCCCATTGGCAGCCATAATGGCTGATTTGCCGGTAGTGTCGGCATGCGATCCAAAAAGCATGTGTGTTCGCGAAAGATTGAACACGGCAGTAGCATTGGAAAACCCGACCATGGTAAGTGTAAACTCATCGCCGGATCTGTCAGTTGAGCAACTGAAGGATAAGAATAGCGAAATCAATATGAAAGCAGAAAAGATGAAGTGTATTTTCTTCATGATCCCAGGGTTAAAGTTGTTATTCTGAAAAGAGGCACTTGTTTTATATGGTGCGATTAAAAACACTGAACAAGAGCGGATCTCCACCACGAGTAATACACATCTTCCAGGTCTTCCCGGGAGGGGAATGGATAAAACCGGAAACTATCCTGATCACCGATAAAAAAACCATCCTGTAAGGTACGGTATGACATCTCCCCCCTGTAATATCGCAACACGGTCTTTGTGGGTCTTTCCGGATATTCCTTAAGCCGAAGCAGGCAATCGCGCAGGTGATCGGGATTGGGATAGGGGAGGTTCTCAATCGGAGCTGTCGGATCAAATGCCAGTTTGTTGAGTGTTAATTCTGCAAAAAAGAGCTTTGGCGTTGATACCGGTTTGGATGTATCGGTCAGGAATTTTATGAATTCCGGTGGTGACAGCCGGCTGGCCACACGGGTAGTGATCGGATTGAACTGCTGGTAGAGGTGAACCAGTGGCCGCTTTTTATTCACGTATTCGGCAGGTTTCAATTCCAGAACCTTCCCGTCATCAGTTACCAGATAGAGATTAAGAAGGGCTTCCAGGGGCACATTTTCAAGCACACGGTAGATGGATAGAAAAACAGACCGTTTGGGCTCTCCATTTTCATAAGGGACCAGTTTCTCTTTGACATAGTCCATTGGCAGGTCCATTTTCCCGGGATCCAATTGAAAAAATATTGCCTGGCCCCGTATTCTCTTTTTTGTACCCACTGCAAGGTAGTTCCCAAATTCTGCCGGTGGCAAGTGGGAAGCGACCAGGGATTCAGGAATGGCGGATAAATAAAAGTATTCGTGCATGATAGATCGCTTTAGGTTTGATCAAAACGTTTTTCCGAAGGAAAGCAATACGGAATGGGTATCTAAATAAAAGTACGAAAAAAAAGGGAAAAAGGAAAAACAATTGCCGGGGAATAAAAAATTCACCGGGTGACTTACTATTCACCCGGTGAGTTAATATGGCAATTCTTTGGTACGACCATAGAAAAAAAATCAATTCATATGCATAATAAAAAATTAGATTTGACTGATTTCACTTAATTGATGCTTTGTGGAGTCAAACAATGATTGATCAGCATTTGGTAAACCGTCTGACCCCCGCTTTTAGTAGGATTCTGATGGATATGAGAAATTAGGCCTGAATTTGCTAATGGAATGGCAAAATTAAGCCTAAAATTGCTATTTATATTACAAAATCAGGCCTAAAATTGCTATTTTATTTGCCTGAATTGCATGAATATTGGATAACTTCCGATTTGCGAATCTATGTTCAGATATCACATAGAACGCAAAAAAAACATGTAAAATTTGTAATAGAATGCAAAAAATACATGTAATTATCCGGATCACGAAAAACGAATTATCAATCCGGATAATTATGATGGATTTCTTGGAGCTGGCCAGAACCATCAATAATTTGACCTTTGCTAAATATAGCCAAGGCATGACAAAAACGGACTCACCGGGTGACTTGAAGTCGCCCGGTGAGTCCGATCGATTAGAAAATATGGGATCAGATCCGTTTACTCGCAGACCACATCCTGGAACGAGCTATCCCAGCAGTGCCAGAGTCCATCCTCGAAGCGGTAATAATCCTTTACCCGTCCTTCTTTCGTGGTTTTGCTCCACTCAATTTCAACCAGGTTCTGGGTGGATGCGATATAAATATCATAAAACCGGTCCAGTGGCAGTTCATTGGTGCGGCCATAATGGATATAGGATTCATTTTCCGCGGATCCTGATGCAATAATTGTATATTTAATATCAGCAGAATCATCCGTTTCACTCCGGGTCCAGTCGATCTGCAGGTAGGTTGTCGGGCTATCCGGGCTACCGTTCAGGATCCACTGGCCCTCGGTCCGCAGCAGGTCGTGACTGCCGGAATACCAGAGGAAATCAGTGAAAACATCCTCTTTTGATATGTACATTTCCCACAACACCTCATCCGCAGTGAGGTACCCATGCAGTTCAGCCTTGTGTGATACACCGCCTGCCATAAAGTTATAGGACCAGGCCCATTCGTTATTCCCTTCATAAATCCCCTCGTGGTCAAAGGCTTCGTAAAATGATGCTACCGGAACAATGAGGTTGACCGTAAGTACAGTGTTCCAGACCAGCACATTCGCTGCTGCCCATTCCCAGTTGGTAAAAACCGGACCTTTTGCCTCTTCAGTATCACCCATGCTTTTTTTACTGATAAAATCCGAAAGATCCATTACAAAGGTGGATGCGGGTGGAAGATCGGGGGCGTCCGGGTCATTGTCTTTTTCACAACTGTTGAATACCAGTGGTAAAATGAGGACAGGTATTGTCATATACACAAACCATTTCTTCTCTTTCATCATCGTGTTTCTTTTAAAATTAAACATCATAAAATGTAATATACGAATTCCAGGAGTTTTTGTTACCTTACATTTTGAACAAACGGGAAATTTGGAGAAAAATTTCCGGGGTTGCCCTATTTTTGGCGACATGTGAGGCAAAAGCTTTTTTCACTTGTAAAAAATATCTATTTTTGGTGATGAATCACGGAACCCGGAGTAAATGAGAATTTTATCATTCTGTAAAAGGAAATTGTAGTAAATCAACTGATTATATAAATCAAAGAAAGGAGAGATCATTATGTTGAGTAACCTATTCTGGATTGTCCCAGTTGCTTCGATCCTTGCACTTTTTTTTGCCTGGTATTTTTTCCGGCAGGTAATGAAAGAGAGCGAAGGGACGGATTTGATGAAAAAGATTGCCTCTCATGTTCGAAAAGGAGCAATGGCTTATCTGAAACAACAGTATAAGGTGGTTGGTATCTTTTTTCTTGTATTAACCATCCTGTTCGCTATTCTTGCTTATGGTTTTAACCTGCAGAACACCTGGGTTCCGTTTGCTTTTCTTACCGGAGGGTTCTTCTCGGGGCTGGCTGGATTTTTCGGGATGAAGACGGCAACCTATGCTTCTGCCCGGACGGCGAATGCAGCAAGAGATTCCCTGAACCACGGGTTGAGGGTTGCGTTCCGCAGTGGAGCAGTCATGGGGCTTGTCGTCGTTGGCCTCGGACTATTGGATATTTCCCTCTGGTTCATCATCCTGAACCAGTTCATTGAGCTGGAGCAGACCCAGAAAATGATGGTCATCACCACCACCATGCTTACCTTTGGTATGGGCGCTTCAACCCAGGCTTTGTTTGCCAGGGTCGGGGGTGGTATTTTCACCAAAGCTGCTGATGTAGGTGCTGACCTGGTTGGGAAAGTTGAAGCGGGAATACCGGAGGATGATCCCAGAAATCCAGCAACCATTGCAGACAATGTGGGTGATAATGTAGGAGATGTGGCTGGTATGGGGGCCGACCTTTATGAATCCTATTGTGGCTCCATTCTGGCTACCGCTGCTCTCGGATCAGCGGCTTTTATGAGCAATGAGATTCAGCAGTTTAAAGCGATACTGGCTCCCATGTTGATCGCCGCGGTTGGCATTGTTCTGTCTATTTTGGGCATCTTTCTGGTAAAGGCCAAAGAAGGTGCAACACAGAAAAACCTGTTGAAATCATTAGCCCGGGGAGTAAATTCCAGTTCAATCCTGATTGTCGTGTTTGCATTCATTATCCTGCAATTGTTAAAAATTGGTGAACCCGTTTCATTTCTTGGACTGAATCTCTATTCTGTGGGCATTTTTGGCGCTATCGTTGTGGGGCTGATCGTTGGCATCGTGATCGGGAAAGCCACTGAATTTTTTACATCCGAAGAGTATCGTCCAACACGCAAGATCGCCGAAAGCTCCGATACCGGTCCGGCAACGGTGATCATTTCAGGAATCGGCGTTGGGATGACCTCCACTGTGGTTCCTGTTCTTGCGATTGTTACCGGTATTATCCTCGCCTTTCTTTTTTCATCGGGTTTCGATTTTTCAAACATGGGGGAGGGATTATACGGTATTGGAATAGCTGCTGTCGGTATGCTGTCCACTCTGGGAATCACCCTCGCTACGGATGCTTATGGTCCTATTGCCGATAATGCCGGGGGGAATGCAGAGATGAGTGAATTAGGACCGGAAGTGCGGAAAAGAACGGATGCCCTTGATTCACTGGGGAATACCACTGCTGCTACCGGCAAAGGATTTGCCATCGGGTCGGCTGCCCTCACAGCTCTTGCCCTGCTGGCTTCCTACATCGAAGAGTTGAAAATCGGGATTAAGCGACTGTTTGAGAAATCGGGGTGGACCGAATATATCTTTCCCGATCATACCAGCATTACCTCTCCGGAAGAACTGGACCATATTCCACTGGGTGAATACATGAACTTTTTCGAGGTACACCTGATGAATCCCAAAGTGTTGATCGGTATTTTCCTCGGAGCCATGATGGCATTCATGTTTTCCGGACTGACCATGAATGCTGTCGGGAGAGCTGCAGCACGAATGGTTGAAGAGGTGAGACGACAATTCAAGGAGATCAAAGGCATCCTGGAAGGCAAAGCTGAACCCGATTATGCACGGTGTGTGGCCATTTCAACAAAGGGAGCACAACTCGAAATGATACTTCCTTCCCTGCTGGCTATTGTCGTTCCAATCCTGGTTGGATTGATATTCGGTGTGGCAGGAACCATTGGACTGCTGATCGGCGGACTCAGTTCAGGTTTCGTCCTGGCAATATTTATGGCTAATTCGGGTGGCGCCTGGGACAATGCAAAAAAATTCATCGAAAAAGGGAACCTGGGAGGTAAGGGATCGGATGCTCACAAAGCGGCTGTTATCGGAGATACGGTCGGAGATCCATTCAAAGACACCTCCGGACCGAGCCTGAACATCCTGATCAAACTGATGAGCATGGTTTCGATCGTGATGGCCGGCGTAACCGTTGCAATACATTTACTTTAGCTAATCTTCAAACTTCTTTAGCTCCAGGTTGTTACCATCAAAAACAGCATAGGTGAAGTATGTCAACCAGTCACCAAGATAGATTACCCGGCTTTTTTCATTCAAAGGGAAATCGAGCGGTATATGGCGGTGTCCGAAGATGAAAAAATCAATCTCCTCTCTTGTTAACAGCTCCCTGGCAAACCGGATCATGGATTCATTTTCTTCTCCCCTGAATTCAGGGGGAATCCTGGATGACCTGCTGCTATGGGACCATTTGTGGGCAAACCAGATGGTGAAATTGGG
>CAZTES010000033.1:2514-22028 GCA_964612275.1 uncultured Rikenellaceae bacterium | reverse complement strand
ACGGCGTATTTACGGCACCTGCTGATGGCGTTTATTCCTTTTATGTCAGTTATGACTATCATATTCAACAAACACTGTTGGTTTATCTTAATGGAAATCCTTACGAATATTTTTATGGGAGTGGAACGACCAATACAACCCAATTTATAACCTTCTCATTCTTATATGAGCTGAATGCAGGTCAGACTGTAAGTATTTATTTGATTACAAAACTAGACGGACAGTGCGGCATCGGCACCTTCAGTGGATTTAGGATACATTAATTTTAGGGATAACTCCCCCACCATTTGTTGATCAGAACCTTAGGGTTAAACTCTTCTTCCGTTACCGACAAACGAAAAACGAAACGGGTTTCGTAACCCTGCCCGTCCGGTCATGCGGGCGAACACCGTTAGCCGTTTTTCCATCGGCACCTTCAACGGTTGCCGGGTGCATTAATCGTAAAACGATTCCGCCCTTCGGCGGACAGGCTCTCCCGGATCGTTTAAACGAACAGGATTCGCCCGGAATGGGGTTCGATCTACAGTTTTCAATAAATAAATATCTACACATAACCGAAATCCGAACTTCATTTGGTCAATTTGCATTCTGCGACTGTAAACATGCCGCACCTACGGAGCTTTAAAATGGATCCATTTCGTATGCATTTTCGGTTTATTAACAACAAGGCAGTGCCTTGTTTCTACACTCTTTTAAATTCGAAATTCGCAATTCGCAATACAAGACATTCTTCGTCCCTCAGTCTCAAAGTCTCCCCCTCTCATCATCTCACCACTCACTCATCGCCCGCCATAGCCTTGGCGAAGGCAGGACTCACTTCTCACCTCTCACTCACTCAATCTCACAGTCTCATCGTCTCACCCTTATAACCTCCGCGGATTAATCCTACCCCTCCTTACCCACCTCCTCTAAAAACAGCAGGGTTGCCTGATAGATCCCCGGCAATGCACTTTCCCTGGGACCTGCGATATTCAGGGTGTGAATCTTCCCGGTATGGATCCAGGTTTGCAGCTGTTCAACTTGTGGACCAGGCGACTGATCCAGATCGACCACCTGGCAAGGCTTCCCATATTGTTCACACAGCCTGTGGGTTAGTGCCGTACCCCGGTCAAAAAAGCGGGTTCGGGTAATGATGAGTGTTCCGTCCGAATAGACAATGTTCATTTTGGTCCGGCCCGGATAATTTCCTGAAGTGGTTTCGAGCAGGGGGTAAATCCCTGGGATCGGACCGTCTTCTGCCCGTCGCCCTTTCGGGCACCACCCACCGCAGGGAATTCCCTTTTTCAGGGCATAATCGAGTGCAGCCCGGTCAACACCAGTCTGTCCTCCGGAAAGAATCTTAAGCGGGTGGAGAATCATCCGTTTTTTCTTTCTCCTGTTCTCAGTCTTGCCAGGATGATCAATGAAAACAGAACCCCGGTGATTATGCCGGCAAAGTTTGCATACATGTCCATCGGATTGAAAGTACGACCCGGTATCCAGAGTTGATGGTACTCATCGAGCGTAGCGATCAACAGACTACCGATGAGCGTGAGCATAACAAATGGTTTGCTGATCCGATACCCTTTGCCTCCCTTCCATAATAGAAAAAACGTCAAGAGGAAAAAATACTCAATCCAGTGTATCAGGTAATCCAACCGGAAGAGCATATCTTTGGTTGTCAGTTCCAGACCAGGCAGATCAGGGATCGAGGAGACGGTTAAGATCAGGATCAACCATGTCCAGAACAGGTATTTGAAAACAACCGCTCTTTTCGTGGGTTTTGATTTCATCCGTTTAAAAAATTGGAATTACTTGAAAATAAATGAATACAACAAAAGCAGATGGCTAAATATAGCCAATGGGTGGAATTCCTCCTAATCAAACGATTCTATTTTGATCAATGGAAAAAGGGGATATCAGGAACGGATATCAGGGAATAAAAATTTGATATCCTGCCTGATAAAAAGATCTGGAAGGCATTACAGCCTGGCGAATATGCTCTTAAACATGGAGCATGCTACTGTTAACTTAAAAATTGAATGGACAGTTGAAGGTTGAACTGCCAAAATTCTTTAAGGAACAAATGGAGGGCTTTTTCAATGATCTGGAAGTGAGCAAATACCTGGAATAAAATTGCACCATATAATTGGTTTAATGACAGGAAATCTGTACTTCAGGAAATCACTGAATTAGTCTGACCAGCAATTCGAGAACTGAACCAGGGATTATTTACCAGCTACCTGGAATTGGTCCTCTATCATGAAGTTCAGTCCACTTTCGAATACCACTTAAATACGGGATAGGCAACTTTCTTGTTTGATATACCTCTCTTTTCAAGGTAGTTGTCGAAAAAATTCCATACCACCAGACCATCGTCGGCTTCCGGTTCAAGCATATAAAATACAAGATAAGCCATCGGTTGGGCAAGGTCAACAAAATAGGATCCCTTTGGCATTTTGCGTACCGCATCCTGAAATTCTCCTTCCATCGTAACCAGGTTATGTTTTTGGTATTCCCTTTCTGCCTTTTTATAACCTGTAATAATAAATTCCTCTCCCTTAAATGTGGTTGCCCTGTCAAGTTGTTCCACCAGAACTCCATGCTCCTGCAGTTTCTCTGCTACGTTACTAAGTTCAGGGGGAAACAGGTAACCTCTGGGGACTGTACTCAGTATAACCGGTTCGAACCGGTGCATGATTTTCACTCCGGGTATCCAGACTCTTTTTCCTGTTTTTTGCATCCGTTTCTTACCCTCATCATTTGTATATTCTTCCATTTCATATACCAGGAGGTCAGTTGGCTCGCCAAGCTGCTCTGCCCGGAAACTAACGCCTTTCTTCATATCGCCGGCATTCTGTTGTATCTCCGCAATGGTCTCTTTTACTGATCTTTCAAGGTTTGTCATCATCTCGCCACCGCGCAAATTGGTAAACTCAAGAACACTTTGTATGAACATCTTTGAAGAGAGGATCCGTTTCTCAAAACGGTCATGGGCAAATGTTTCAACAAGGATGGAGTATTTGTTTTTAAGGGCCATGCTATTGGTTAGAAAGCGTGGCATATATGGAGTTGGTGAAAAAATTTCCGGTGGATAATCACGGAAATTTCCATAGAGGTACATATCTAAGCCAGATCGGTCTTTTACGGTTTGAGTGACAGATGGAAAAAGGGTATCCATGAGGTAGTTTGTAGTTCCAGGATGTCCGGCAGTTAGATTTCCCGGAGCATAGGTAAGTGAATAGCCATGCCATGAACCATTTGTTGTATGCAGATCTATAAATAGCATAGGATCCCATCGCAACATCACATTTTTTAACATGGCTTTGGTTTCGAGCGCTTCTGCTTTCAGACCATCCCGGTTCAGATCGTATCCTTCACCCGAATAGCGGATCCCGGCCATTTTTGGACTTCCCGCCTGGGAGCGCCGGTTATTTAGTCCGAGGGAATCATTTCCATCCGCATTGTATATGGGGCCAAAAAGCAGTATCTGGTTTGATAACAACTCTCTCTTGGTCCCGAATGCGATTTCTCGCATTAACTCCATGGATGCTTCTTTCCCTTCAACTTCACCTGCATGAATATTCCCCTGGATATAGATAATGGGTTTTCCTGAATTCTTCGCTTCCCGAGGAGTAGCTACAGGCGGATCAGCCATGATGACCAGCGGGATTTTCCGCCCCTCTTTGCTGGAACCGATGATCTCAAAGGTTGCCAGCTTACTCCCTTCACAGAGTGTTATTACGAAATCCATAACATCCCGGTGAAGCGAGGTCTCCTCATAATTGGTTTTTTCAGGCCGTGTAAACAGCGCATCAGGAATACGGATTTCCTGGCTGAATATGGGATTAAAAAATAGAACAGAGAAGAAAAGTGTGATCAATAACTTGTCTGCCTTTCCCCTCATCATACCGGGCGAAAAGTTCATTTTTAGTCTCATGAATAAAAGTTAAATCCTAATAATCAGTAAGTTTATTATAGTCTATATACCTAAATGGATGTTTGATTAATACCCGAGTCAGGTTATTTCTCAACGGATTTCCATGCCTTGATCATCTTTACCGCTCTTTCAACCATCTGATCCACTTTCTGCTTTCCCAGATCAGGAGTTGCGGTTTTTGGATCCTGGTCAGACCAGATCCCATTGCTCGATAGTTCATAACTGGTACCCCCTTTATTCGTTTCAATGGGAGTGCCAAACAGACTATGCCAAACAATCGATAGTTCAGGGTTTTTTTCAGCTGCTATTTTCAATGACTCCATTTCAGGGGTAAAATGCATGATCGGTTTCTCGGCCTTATCGATCTCTACCAGGTCAGGTCGCAGATGAAGCATGATCGATGTTTCACTGACCCCGGCATGCCAGTCCATTCCTCTGTCGGAACTTTGTTGTAATGCACTGCCTACACCAATGGCAACTGCAGTAGCCTCAGTAGTATGATTGATCCGGTGAATGATGTTATCCTGTACGATATTATTCCCCCCGTGATAATTAAAGAACATAATCTTTGAAATTCCATATCCAATCAGAAATTCGGCACATTCATACAAAACCTGCTCCATGGTTTCTGGCTTCAGGCTTAAGGTCCCCTGGAATCCGGAATGGTATTCACTATAACCAACGAATAAAACCGGAGCAACCAGAACGCCGGTTTGTTCAGAAATAATTCGGGAAATCCCGAATGCTTCATAGTAATCTGTTCCCAACGGCAGGTGAGGACCGTGTTGCTCTGTACTGCCGATAGGAATGATTACCATATCGTTTGTTTTGAAATAGACTTCCGCTTCGGTCCAGGAAAGTTCCTGCAAAATGATCGATTTGGGATTATCCTGGGCAGATAGTCGTATTCCCGTGATACATGCGACTAGTATCAATCCTAAAATTCTGGTTTTCATGGTGTTTTATTTTAGATAGGGTTTCGTGGTATTAAATGTAACAAATAAATAACTTACTTCCCCATATTAATTACTATTGATGCTCGACAACACCATGTCATTCTTCGACAGTTGGATCATATTAATTAAATTTGATGAAAACAACTAAAAACAAAGAAATTGTAAGATGAAAAGAAGTTTGTTCTCCGGCCTGAAAGCAATGTTTTTAATACCCCTTTTGTTCATTCTGGTTTTCTCCTGTGAAAAGGAGGAAAAGCTAAATGTGCCAAAGGGACTGAGTGCATCCGACGGTACCTATGTAGGAATTGTATTTGTTAATTGGGATCCGGTCCCTGATGCAGAAGCTTATCAATTATGGCGTAAAAACCCGATTACAGGGGAATGGGAAGAAGTTGACTGGCTGGAGGATACACAGTGGTGGGATATTGGATGGATGCTTCCGGGAGGAGAAATAGTGGCTGGTCAGGTATATCAATATAAATGCCGTGCACATCGTAATGAGGGTGGATTTAGTGAGTATTCTGATGTGGAAGAAGGATTTGCATTCAATCCGGAACAAGTATCAGTAACCGGTACAACAAGGACTGATCAGAACCACCTGTTGTTGACCTGGACAGATCCGAATAATGAAAATTTGCTTGTCAACAGGACCTTAACACAATACGAAATTTACCAGGCCACAGAGTCCAACCTGGGTAATTTTACACATGTTGGCACAACAACAGACAAGTTTTATGAGGTATATCTGTACGATCCCGCCGAGACCTATTATTTTAAAATTGCCATTCAATATAATTTTTTAGTGGATGGTAACGGATCGTATCATGAATTTGATGCCGACATGGTGAAAGAAGGGAATGGTGGAGATGACCTGGAAACAATCAATTACTCAAGAACAGGATTGAGTAACATTAACTCTGTAAGTGATGGGATCTCGTTCGTTGAAATGAAAATTGAGAATGGGATTCCCTATTTGGGTGTTCTCAGGGATTATACTGTTTCTGGTAATTCGGGAATTTATAAACTCAACGGAACAGCCTGGGAAGAAGTGGGTGGAACACTTCCATCCGATATGACCACCGGATCCATTACAGATATGGGAATTGCTGCAGGAAGCAGCAATCAATACCTTGCCGGACTTGATGGTGATTCAATTTACATCTATGGATTCAATGGCAGCTCCTGGTCAGAAAACCTGGCTGCAGGAAATATGGGAATGACCGAAGCACCTGCAGCGATGGATCTGGAAGTATTGAGTAACGAAGTGTATGTGGCGATGAAAGCTTACCCTGACTGGGATCTTACAGTCGTTAAATGGACTGGTTCATCCTGGAATAGTGTTGGTGGGGATGTCAATGGATGGATTGAATCCGATAATGACGTGTTCAATGTGGCTCTGGAAAACTTTGGTGGAACGCTCTATCTCTATTATCTCGTCGAGAATAGTGATTATAATCACACCCTCCACATAAAACATCTGAACGGCACAACCTGGGATACAGATTTGGCATGGACTGCCGATAACATTATGAAAATCCAGATCGCACAGGGATCAGGGATACTCTATTTCAAAAGTTCAACCCAGTCGGCAGGTCAATATAGAGGCGGTGTCTATAAGGTTACTTCAACATCAACGGTTGAAACCCTGGCTGATGATAATGATGATTGGTTTTATACCCCCTCTGCCATTACGGTTGATTCGGATGGGAATGTTATTATTTGCTCAGAGAAAATTGAATCACAAAGTGTTTTCTATCCGGCGCTTTTTCTATATGACGGCAGTAACTGGAAATCAATTTCAGGGGATTTCTCCGATGGGGATACACCGTTGGCGATCAGGACTATTGGACCGGATATCTATTATGTTTATGGAGATGCCTCCAATCAATCAGCCATGAATTACCCAACAATACTGAAGTCAGCTAAATTTACTAAATAGAACGGTATACCAATTTGGCGGGGATGTGTCAATGACGTTGTTCGATATTTTCATTATGATTTAAACAGGACAACAAAAAATAAAACGGGGCAGTGTAACATATCGCTGCCCCGTTCGTCTTTTATTTAGACAAACAAGATATCATGAAAAAACTGATCATTGTTTCTCTTATAGCGCTGGCTTCCATCAGCTTAACGGCTCATCCATCTCAGACGGACAAGTTGTTCATCAAGTACCGTGGTATGGAGGGAGTGATGTCTCTTTATATTCCCGGTTTTTTATGTCGTTTTGCTGCGTCTATTGCAGATCTGGATAGAGCAGAAGAGGAACTGTTACGCACAATTCGATCCATAAAAATTCTGACGGTAGAACATCCCATGATGAATCATTCACTGAATTTTGTAAAAGAGATACGAACGGACCGGGTAGATGACCGCTATCAACTCCTGCTTGAAGTGCATGAACAGGAGGAAGATGTTCTGATTTTCGCCAGGGAGAAGAATAACTGTATCACTGAACTGACCATCGTAATTGGAGGGGACGAAAATGCCCTGATCTGCATCAAAGGCAGAATGGATCATGACCTGCTCTACGCTCTGTCTGAAGTGACCGGGATTTCAGAATGTTCCCATACCAGGGAACTATAGTGTTTAACGGCTTGAGGTTCAAGGAAACTCCTGATGTTATTCCCACCCTTTATTTAACTTCTTTATAGGGATAGGCCTTTCAATTAAACATAAATTATTATTTTTGAGGGTAATACAATCCGAACCATCATGTTCAGGAAGGTTTTATTCTCACTTCTGTTGCTGAATATAATCGTCTGCCCGACCCGGTCACAGGATATGAGGGTGTTCCGGGATATTTTCAGGGAAGCCGAAGCCATTCTTCTTTACCTGGATGAGGAAGAAGAAGCCCTCCAGCTGTTTCTCGAACTGGACCGGATGGATCCCGGGAATGCCCACATCCTGTATAAGATCGGGCTCTGTTACCTGCACATCCAGGGAGAAAAAGAGATGGCAATACCCTACTTCCTGGAAGCCTCTGAATCGATATCGGAAGAGTTTGTCTCTTCCTATAAAGAGAGAAATGTCCCGCCCGATGTACTGTTCTATCTTGCCCTTGCCTATCACGTGAACAATGATCTGGATCAAGCCATTGATGCTTACAATTTGTTCATAGAACATGCCGATATATCAAGCTATTACAATGTAGATTATGTGCGGGAACAGATTAATGGCTGTTTATTAGCCAAAGAGATGCTTACTAAACCCGTACCCAGAAAAGAAGTTGTGCTGGGTGACCGGATAAACAGGGGGAGCTTTGCCATCAATCCTGCCATCTCCGGTAATGGATTAAGCATGGTGTATACCATGAAGCAGGAAGAGGGATATCAGATTTATTATACCACAAAAGGAGAGCAGGGTTGGACTGACCCACGCGATATTACTGAAGAGATTAATGCAACGGGTGATGGCACGAGTTCTTCACTGTCACAGGATGGAAAAATCTTGTTTGTTTACTGGGATAACCGGGGTTTGGGGGATCTCTTTGTCAGTTACCTTAAGAATGGATACTGGACTGAACTGGAACCGTTAAACCGGAATATCAATACCAAATACTGGGAGAGCAGTTGCTGCCTCTCACCGGACGGACAAACACTGTTTTTTTCAAGCAACCGCAAGGGAGGATATGGCCGGCTGGATATCTACCGTTCAGATAAAACTCCGGGAGGGGATTGGGGACCTCCAAAAAACCTGGGTCCTGTGATTAACTCACCCCTCATGGAGGATCATCCCCAACTCGCATCGGATGGGAATACACTCTTCTTTAGCTCCCAGGGGCACAACAGCCTGGGTGGCTTCGACCATTTCTATAGCGAAAAGGGAAAAGGAAGAAGCTGGTCATTACCGGTGAATATGGGTTACCCCATTAATACAACCGATGATGACCTGTTTATGGCTCCTGTAGGAGTGGGAGATACGCTCTTCTATTCCCATTATCAGGATGTTTTACCGGTAAAAAAATCAATTTACCAGCTGATCCTCCATGCGGAGGAACCACCCGGGATGATCACCCTGCATGGGACAACCCGCCTTCAGGATTCCAAAATACATGATGAACCTGCCGTGAAAGTGTGTGTGGTGGATACCCTGTCGGGCGATACACTGAAAACAGTCCTCCCGGAACCGGAAACAGGAAAATACCAGGTTGAAGTCCCTCCGGGAAGCTATACACTGGTTTTTCAATCCGAAGGTTATGAACCCCAGGAGCACCAGCTTATGGTGGGGAAAAACTATACTGCACAGGATGTTGCATTGAGCACAAGACTGGTTCCCAAACAGGTTGGTTCCGGTAAATACCTTACCATTGAAAATATCTACTTCGACTTCGATGATTATTCAATCCTGGAAAACGAAAAGCTGAAACTGGAAAAACTGGCAGCCATCATGTTTGAGTACCCCCAACTGGAATTTGAGTTGACCGGTTATACAGATACCGTCGGAACCCAGGCATATAATATTCAGCTATCCAAACGACGGGCTAATGCAGTGGCACACTATCTTTTTGATAGAGGAATTGATAATGAACGGCTAATGACCAAGGGATTGGGTGAGATTCTCGCCATTCAGAAAGATCAGCAGACGATCACCGACCTGAACGATCCACGTCTTTTCAGGCGGGTGGAAGCAAAAATCCTGAAATCCGATTCCCTGGCTGAGATCCGGGAAGAGATGGCTCTGCCTCAATACCTGATGCCAAAAAATTCCCTCAAATACACGGTGATTGTTCTGAAAGTGAAAGAACGACTACCGGATGATTTTTTCGATCAGTATGATATGGAAGAGCTGCAGTATATTCGTGAACAAAAAGCACCGGATGGATACATCTATACCTTGGGAAGTTTCCCGCAAAAACAACAAGCCGTGAATTTGCTCGGCGAACTTCAGGCGCTGGGATTCGAAGAGGCAGAAGTGGTTGACCAGCACGAACTTTCAGAAAGGGTGGTCGAAGAAGAACCCGACCAGGGATTCTTTGAAATGCCTGAAAAAATTTCAGAAATTCCCTATTATACCATCCAGATCTTTGCATTGAAAGAGCCTCCCCACCCGGACGCTTTCCGCGGGAGGAAGGATATCCTGGATTTTAAATGCAAGGATGGCTTTATCCGGTATTGCATCGGTAAATACCAGGGCTATTCAAAAGCCCTGAAAGCGTTGCCTGCTATCCAGAAAGAGTGGTACAGGGATGCATTTATCCAGGATTATGCCAGGCTTGAAAAAGGACTGCCACCCCGTCAGGAAGAGTAAGTAATTAACATGCTTTATCAATGAAAAAATCTTTACTCCTCTTTCTACTGGTCCGGTTCTGAAAGTGAAAATGAAGGCTCTTACCGCCGTTTTGATAAAGAGGCATTCGTCCTCTGGTATCATACGGATAAAAATTATGGGTTCAGTGTGCGGTGTGTGAAAGACGACTGACCCGATATGCAAATTTTATTTTTTTACTTTTTCCTTTTATCTTGAAAAAACCTTACCTTCATAGGGGAATAAGAAATCATTGATTGTCAGTTTATGAAGCTTCTTGGGATCAACACATTCGAATCCTAAAAAATATCAGTTATGGATAAATATATCATAGAACTTTTAAAAACAAATAACCGGATCATCATCCCTGAACTGGGTGCTTTTATTACAAAAAAAGATGAACCGGGAATCATCGTTTTTAATGAGTTCCTGAAATTCAACGATGGCGTGTTTGTAGGTTATATTGCCGAACAGGAAAACATTGAGAAAGAGAAAGCACTGGAAAAAACAGAAAATTTTGTGAAGGAAATCCTCCTTGAACTGGAGAAAGGGGAAGCTCATGTCATTGAAAATCTGGGAGAGTTTCAAAAAGACGAGAAAGGAAAAATTCAGTTCGTTGCCACTGCCTCCAGAAAAGAAAAGAAAGCAGCAGAAAAAGAGAAAGAGGAGGAGACAAAGGAGAAGGAAGAAGAAAAGAAAAAAGCTGAAGAGGCGAAAAAGAAGGATGAGAAGAAGAAAAAGGCCGAAGAAGCGAAAAAGAAGGAAGAGGAGGATAAGAAAAAAGCTGAAGAGAAAGAAAAAGAGGCGGTAAAGGTAGCCGCCGGGAAAAAAGAGAAACCAAAGGAGTTGATCGAACTGGACGATAAAGGAGAAAAGCCCGAAGAGGAAGAGTTGCCGGAGAAAGAGGAAGAGATTGAAGAGGAACCCATAGGACCTCCGGTAATAGAAGGGGATAAAGAACCTGTCCTGATCTATGATGAGAAGAAAAGATCGAAAGGCTACTGGTGGCTTTTACTGTTGTTGATACCGGTCGTACTTTTCCTGATCTGGTTTTTCCTGCTTAGAGACCGCAAACCGGTGGAACAGGCCGTCAAACTGCAAACAGAAATAACAGAAGAGACAGCAACAGCCCAGGAGGAGGCAGTAGCTGAAGAGCCGGCTGAGACAGCAGAATCACAGCAACCGGAAGCAGTGCCCGTAGAACCCGAGATAGTGGAAGAGGTGACACAACCAGCCGTTACAGGAGAAAAGAGATTTTATGTCGTCGCCGGCTGCTTCAGGATCGAGGAGAATGCGGATAACTATGTTATGTTGCTGAGAAATAAAGGATATGATTCCGAAAAGTTTGGGATGATCGGCAGACTCCATACCGTTAGCGTTTACTCTAACTCCTTAAGAAGCGAGGCCGTCAGAAAACTGAACGAGATAAGAGAAACCCTTGAACCAACCGCCTGGCTGCTGTATTATTAATCTAACAACCCGTATAAGGATCAATGCCATACTATCCTAACTTGCTGTTTATTAAAAGGATAACGAATTTAATGAACACTCGGCAGATATTCGGTCCTTGTAACCATCTCCCCTTGCCTAACGTCGCAGTTGGCCCGTTATCGCTGGATTAAACCAAACCCAGGGCTTCACCCTGACAAAGTTGTCAGGGATTCGCCCTGGGCTACCAATATGACGCTCCTACGGAGCTAAATATTTTAAAATCAGATATTAGAAGAGATTGTTGAAAACAATACTTTAATAGCACAATGGGTTAACTATTAACTTTTAACACCTTTCGGTATATCCGGTCTGCCCAACTGACCGGCAAACATTCGAGGAAGGACCTTGCTCTGCTTGGCATGACCGAATAACGGATTTTAGGATTTTTAACCGTTACCGTTTTATGGATTACCCGAGCCAATCGTTCCGGCTTGCCGGCTTTCTCGTAAACATTCTTTGTCAGATCAACAGCCGCTTCAAGGTGTTCTTTGAACAACCGGGAGGATTGCATGGCTTCTGAAAACAGGTTATCTACCTGGCTGGTCAATCCGGTCTTGAGGGCACCGGGTTGCACCTTGATGACCCGGATACCGAGTAAACCCAGCTCACGCCTCAGCGCATCGGAGTAAGCTTCCAATGCGTGTTTGCTCATGGAGTAGGGCCCATTGAATGGTGCAGCACGCTGCCAGCCGGTCTCCGAAGAGACAATAACAATTCTTCCCTTCCTCTTTAACAACAGGGGCAGAAAGGTCCGGTTTATCCGGCAAACTCCCAGGAGGTTGATGTTCATGATGTGCTCGATTTCCCTGTTCGGAATCTCCACAAGCGACCCGATCAACAGGATACCAGCCAGGTGGATGATGGCATCCAATCCGTCTGTTTTGTCAGAAACAAAGGCAAATGCATCGCTGACTGAAGTCTCGCTGGTAATATCTGCATGAACCGGGGTGATCCCGGGATGTTCACTTTTCACAGTGTCTGGGTGATTCACATCAGCAGCAAAAACATGCCACCCCTTCGATGCAAGGTATTCGGAAGTGATCCTTCCCAATCCTCCCGCCCCGCCGGTTATCAGTGCCTGTTTCATTGCGTTCAATGAGCGAATTTAATGGTTACAATGCCCATCCTTCCCGGTAGGTGTGCCTGATCCATTCGTTGGCGGACTCCAGGGCGCTGACCTCCTGCCATTCCGGCCGGGAGGCGGTGGATGAACCGGCCGGTTTCCGGACCCTGAGTTTATCATTCGGTCCGATGTTGCTAATTTCCATCTTTTCTCCATCCCACATCAGTTTCCGGTTCAGTTGCTGCAGGCGGATCGCCAGGTTACCCATGAGGACCATTTCCGATAGCGGACCGGAATAATCGAAAGGGGCACAGGGATCTTTCCTGTTTTCCCGACTCTCCTTGCATGCCCTCACCCAATCCATCTCATGCCTTCCACCACCGAGTGGATGATCGGGAATCCTGGGGAAGGATTTCTCCGGATCAGGGAACTCCCGGGTGGATGGTAACAATTTGAAATTTCCGCCATAATTGTCGCAGATGATCTTGCCTTTACTGCCGATGAACAGGCTTCCTCCTCCCGGACTGCCAAGGGGTTCCCCGTCAGCCAGTTCTTCCGGTCGGGGTGGTAGTAATCCGCCGTCATGCCAGGTTACCATGACTTCGGGCAATGCCAGGTTGGGAAGAGAGGGTCGGGCAGGGAAGGTGTATTTGATGCGGGATGCAATCGGTGGACTTTCATTATTTACGGATGTGGAGCTGGATTCTACAGCCACCGGGTAGCCCAGTTCCAGTGCAAAGAAGATCTCGTCCAGTACATGGCACCCCATATCACCCAGTGCACCGGTACCGAAATCCCACCAGCCCCGCCAGTTCCAGGGTGTATAAGCGGGATGATAGGGACGCCAGGGAGCCGGTCCGATAAACAGATCCCAGTCGAGTGTTTCCGGTACAGGCACATTTTCGGTGGGTCGCTCCAGGCCCTGAGGCCAGATGGGACGGTTGGTCCAGGCATGAACCTCACGGATCTCACCGATTGCCCCGCTGCGGATGTATTCGGCAACTTTTCGTACGTTATCGTTCGAGTGGCCCTCAATACCCATCTGGGTTACCACCCCCGTTTTTTGAGCCGTGAGGATCAGCTGCCGTGATTCCCAGACCGAATGGGTCAGGGGTTTCTGAACATATACATGCTTTCCCATCTCCATCGCCTGGATGGCAGGAAGTGCATGCGTATGATCCGGCGTGGCGATCACACAGGCATCGATATCCTTCTGTTCCTCAAGCATCCTGCGGTAATCCTTCCATTTTTTTGCCTTCGGATAGGTGGTAAATACCGGGGCTGCATAGTCCCAGTCCACATCGCACAGGGCTACAATGTTCTGCCCGACCATGTTCCTGAGGTTATCCTTTCCCTTGCCTCCGATTCCGATACCGGCAATGTTTAGCCTGTCGCTGGGAGGAATATGTCCCAGCCCACTGATAACATGGCTTGGGAGAATGGTCAGCCCTGCAAAAGCCGTTGCAGAACGGCCGATAAAGGATCTTCGTGAAAGAGCACCTTTCGTTTGATCGCTGGTTGATTTCATGATTGTGCTATTGAATGGGTTTACGGATTGAGAAAAGAAATTTACACAAAAAGAACCAGTCGGGAAAATATCTTTCGGATTGAAAAGGCAAATCGTATTTACTTTTTCCTATATCTTTTTACTTGACACATAGTGGTTCTGGTTTGTACCTTTGATAGAGAGGACTACCAAAGTGTAGCTCCATGGGGACGACATGTCTTATGAAAATATCGATTCATAAACCACCGGTCCGGCAATCGTTAATACACGGGAAAACGAAGCATGAACCGGCAAATCCAGACCTTAATCAGCAAGAAAAAGTGATACGATGACTGTGGGTAGTCCTTTCACACCAGGCAAGTCATCGTATCACTCCTTTATCCACTTTATTAATAGAATTTACCCTTTTCAAAGGCTAAATTCCCGGGAAGTATCCAGGCTGTGATTTATGTGTTAATTATTGGGATATAACTGTTAGATTTTGCCCTGTCCTGTGCCGTACATTTGTTTATAAAGAAACCGATTGCCGGATCCCTGTGAAATCATGGGGTTGAGAAGTGAAAAGCTAATTAAACATTTTTGTCATGGCACATCCATTAATTAAAAACAGAGTTCCTGAAAGGATCAAGCATCTGCAGGATACTCAGATAATTGGTATACTTTCCGCCCTGGCCTTACACATGGCTTTCGTTATCATGTTTGCTGTCTTTAAAGCGTATGTGTTGATGTGGTTTAATATTCTGATCAGTGTACCGCTGTTTACCATTGCCTTTTTCCTAAGCCTTAAAGGCAGGTTGAAACTTCCGCCCATTATTGGGACAACCGAAGTGGCCATACATCAGGTACTGGCTGTGCTGCTGATCGGGCAGGAGAGTGGATTCCAGTTATTGCTCTTCTGTCTGGTTCTGACGGGGATTTTATACATGAAATGGAAAGTTGCCCTTGTTGTGAATTTGGTCATTTCTTTTACCCTCTATTTATTCCTTGTTTGGTTTGATTCAGGACAATTTATTCTCTATGAATTACCAGCAAATACACTGCGATTCATTAAAACAGTGAACTGCCTTGGAATGTTTACCATTGTTGGTTTTATATTGTTCTATTATATATCGTTAATACAACGGTTATTTAACAGGGTGCACACAACAAATGAAAAACTCCACGAGAGCAACGAAGAGCTGAACATAACCATTGAGCTGGTTAATGAACAGAGTGAAGAGATCCAGGAGAAGAACAGGATATTGGAATACCAGAAAGAGCAGATTGAGCTGCAGCGCGATGAACTGATCCAAACGCTTGAAAACCTGGAGAGGACACAATACCAGTTAATCGAATCGGAGAAGATGTCGGCTCTGGGAACCCTGGTTGCAGGAATTGCCCACGAAATAAACACACCCGTCGGCATTGGTGTTACGGCCGTATCGAATCTGATTGACGAAACAAACCAGATGACCGATCTGTATCAACAGAATGGAATCTCGAGATCTGATTTTAAAGAATACCTTAACGTAACCCAAAACTGTGCAAACCTCATTCGCAAAAACCTTGAACGTACGGTATCTCTGATTCAGAGCTTTAAACAGGTATCCGTGGATCAGTGCAATGAAAAGCAACGCGAATTCAACATGAAAACCTACCTGGAAGATGTTGTACATAGTTTATCTCCCAGAATTAACGGGAGGGATATCAAGATCGATATTGAGTGTGATGAACGATTAACCTTCAATTCCTATCCGGGAGCTTTTGCTCAGATCTTTACCAACCTTATCCTGAATTCGATCATTCATGGATTCGTAGGACAAACCGGTGGTGTTATTTCCATGAAAGCATTGAAAAATAATGGGAGCCTTGAAATTCAATATCAGGATGATGGCAAAGGGATCCCGACAGAGATCATGACCAAAATATTCGATCCCTTCATTACATCCGATCACAACAAAGGGACTGGATTGGGTTTATATATCGTAAATAATCTCATAACCCAAAAACTGGGCGGTACAATAATCTGTGATAGTAAACCCGGGGGAGGAAGCATGTTCTTTATCACCATCCCGCTCAGTTAATCCAATCCGGTAAACAAATCCTGCAGCTGGCGGATATTAGGAATTTGATTCCATACAGACGGATCTGACGGTTAGGTTCACAACCGGATGATCTTCCTCTGGACGGTTTTGCCTCCAATTGTAATGTTGAGAATATACATACCGCCTGCTTGATGGTTTAGATCAAACACTTTGTTGAAAGGACCTGCATTGACCCTTGCCCTGTAGGAATGGATGATCTGTCCCTGCAGATTTACAATTTCAATGTATATTTTTCCCGCATTGTTGCAGAAGAATGATAGCCTAAGATCTCCATCTGTTGGGTTGGGATAGAGATCAATTTTTAAATCATCCGGTTCAGCCGGAATAAGGTAGCCTTCAAAGGTTGCCGAAAAGAAACCCCTCCCGTGGGTTGCTGCCAGTATCGTGTTGTCGCTTCTGCGTAACCGCAGCATATCAACACGTACATTTGCCATTCCGTTGTTGGCAGGAACCCATTCCACGGGATCACTCTCCAGGTTATCCGTAGCCCATACTCCGATTTCCGTTGCCAGCAGTGCTTTGTTAGCATCCTGGGGCAGAAGGACGCTCCACCGCACGGGCATATCGGGTAAATTCCCCTCCTTATTTTCCCAGGATACCCCGTTATCCGTTGTCGACCATACCGACTCCACACCGTAGTTGGAAAAAGTAACCAGCAGTGTGTCTTCGGATCCTCCCATGGCAACAGAGGAAATGTTTCCCGCCGGGAAATTGTTGCCCGTGATCTCCCTTACAACGGGATTTTTCTGTGCATGTTGCACCCTGAACAGTCGCCCTGATTGTGTTCCCACATAGAGTGTTGTACTTTCCAGGGGAGAATACCGGGATACATGAATGTGGGAATAGGGTACAGTTGAACCGGTATTGAGTTCGACAAATTTTCCGACAGGATTCTCCGGTATGTGATCGATCACCACCAGCCGGTTGTCATACTCTCCCGTAAACTCCATGCCGTTGGCAAACAGGGTGTTCAATCTTGAGTCATAATCAGCCGGATTAATAAAAGTACCCGTTCCGTAAAAGGTTTCATACCGTTCCTGTTGCCACTCATCACTGGCATCATAAAAATAGTACAGATTGCGGTAAACGGAAGTGATCTGGTACCATGGCTCATCCTCATCGATAAAACAGAATGCTCCATCACCCCCGCTGATAAATATGAACCAGGGATATATCCCTTCCTGGTAGAGGATGGTTCCGTTATCCTGCAGCCCACCCAGAAAGTAGCTCACTCCGGCCTGGGGATGGATAGCTCCTGTATAGAATTGCAGGGTTGTGAAGTGGGTATTCATTTCATAAAACCCCGGTTGGGTGGCTCTGCCGTTTGGCGTGTAAAACACACCGCCATCGTTGGTGAACACGATCTCATCGGATGATCCGGGGCGGAACACAATGGCATGCTGATCGGCATGGACATAGGGAAGGTTTTCCGGGTCAAAGCTGTACCCTTTGTTCCACCAGGAAGAGAGGTATTGCCAGATAACACTGTCGGCGGATGCATCGGTGGTTCGTAACAGGTCAAGACCCCCGATAAGCAGGGTATTCGGATCAACCGGATCAACCCCTGCTGTCAACGCATGCCACGCCAGGGTAGCCCAGGTATGATCCTCATGATAGGGCGGAAGGGTAATTTCATGCCAGGAAACACCGTGATCTTCCGAACGGAGAATGTGATTGCAAAAATAGCCGATGAACGAATCGAACCGGATATACCCGGAGGAGATCAGGGCATAGACAATATTTTCATCCGAGGGAGCGCTGGCGAGCATCACCCTCCCCGGATAAGGAAAGGAATCATTGACTTCAATGATGGTTTTGTAATCGCTGAAAACAGTCCAGCTGCCGGTTGTCCCCTCATCGGAATAGAGGATGGTGGCTGCTCCTTTGCCCTCAAGATTTCTTCCTGTTCCGACAAAGATCCTGCCTGCGGCACTGATTTCGATATCAGAAGGTGCATACGGCACAGTAAATCCGGTGATCGATGGCAATACCTGTACCCAGGTTGCCCCTCCATCGGAGGAACGGTATAATCCATCCCCTGGTACCGACGGGTGTTCAGATCCTTTGTACGTTCCCGATACCACACCGGCATACAATACACTCTCCCCACCTTCATCCCGGATCGCTATATCGGTTACGTAAGCAAATCCTTCCGTTGAGGGGAGCAGATTCCAGGTATCGCCTCCATCGGTGCTTTTATAGATCCCCGTTCCCCGTCCTGAAGATTCCCGGTAAATGATCACGGCAGTGGAAGCCTCACCTGTCCCGACATAAAACACCCGGGGATCATTCGGATCGTAGGCCATGCAGCTGATGGCCAGGTTATCCCAGAAATCATTCACGGCTACCCATGGAGATCCCGGGGTGGTGATGTCATCGTTATACCATAACCCGCCGGTCACTGCTCCAGCCCATACCTTTTTGTGTTCCGGATCATTCGGATCAAACATCAGAGTCCGGGTGCGGCCACCGTTTTCGGATGGATAACCCGTCCACTCCAGCGCATCGGGAACAGCATTTTTTTGTTTGTACATCCGGATGGACCGGGTTTGCTCATAAGCTTTTACAAGCCGTTCTGCAGGAACCCGGTGAAGTGCCGGATCAACGGTCATAATGTATTCGTGAAAGGCCGCCAGATCAGGGCGATCAGGCATTAACAGGGTATCCGTTTGCTTAAAGCGATCCTCGGGCATTTCATCAAACCGGTTCAAAAGGAAAACTTCAAACTGCTTCCTTTCCCGGTTCCGGGGAAAACTGAGAAGAATGATGGAAAACAATAACATCACGATGGGATACAAAAGAATTACCCATCGATGGATGGTTTTGAACCGGATAAACATTTTTTCAACCGCTGGTTACAGTAAAAATACTGAATTTCTGGATATAATCCTATAGCCTTCAGTGAGGTTATTAGCTTAGTGGGCAATCCAGGCCTGCAAAAGAGTGTCTGGCAGGTAGCTTTCTAAATGTCAAATAGATATAAGGAAGACAGAAACTGCCATCTATCTAAAAAGTCAAAACCTGACAGGGGTCGCTTAGACAGGGTCGCCCGACGATGAAGAAAAATAGTTTTAATTACCCCGGGATTCATCCCGGGGGTAGCCAGGTAGAGCCATAAACCTTCCGACTCCGGTCTCTGATTGATATATAGACTTTTCTGTCGGAGGAATGCACCTTGCCTCAATTTGGGGATTGTGTTTATCGGTCAGACGCGGTCGGCCAGACCTGCTCGTTCCTGCCCAACACA
>CAZTES010000033.1:0-2414 GCA_964612275.1 uncultured Rikenellaceae bacterium | reverse complement strand
TTGTGTTTATCGGTCAGACGCGGTCGGCCAGACCTGCTCGTTCCTGCCCAACACACAGCCCAGCCCTGTGAAATGTTGCTACGCAGGAAAGACGTTTTCATTATTTCACGTGGCCAGCGGTCAAACCGTATACATAATAACAATCATTCATCATCATCTTCTTCCACGGATTCCTCCTCATCCCCTCCTTCATCCCCGTCATCATCCGGTTGGGGCTTGGCAATATATGCCTGAAAGGAGAATTTCCATTCCCCATCAATCTTTTCAAGAAAATTTATCTGGATATTTACATTTTTTACCGGTTCCCCTTCTGTATCATACTCCCAAATATTGTCACAAATCAGCCATGCCCAATTGTTGCCAACTTTTAATATCAAATTTTCCTTACTGTTCCGGATATTTGTCATACTGGACATATCCGAATCCCGCCAACCTTCGAAAGTTGCCTCGACCTCTTTCCAACCATTATAGATTGTATAACTTTCTCTGCCCATCTGAAGTCTGGAGTCGACTTCATCCTGGACATGCATGGCAATAATCGTATCAATATTGAGTTCAGCAGCAGCTTTGGCTTCCGCAGTTAACAGAGTCATAATGGCTTCTTTTTCCTGTTCAACATCAACCTCTTCGGTTTGAACTGCAGTTTGGCAGGAGAAGATCAGGGAAATTCCCACCAGGGTGAATAGATAATGAAATAGTCTTTTCATGGCGATAAATTTTTAGGTTAATAAAGGGATCTGTTTTTCGCTGTTACAAGCTTAATTTGATCAACGATCTATTTCAAGTTACGCCATTTTTCTGGCTTAACCAATTGCAGGTTCACTTTTTTTTTCAATCGGTCAGACAGACCTGGCCGGCTGTTCAATAGTTATTAGATGGTATAAGTAAGTTATTATGATACGATGACCGGGCACAGCTATTGATCAAGAAAATACAATATCCGGGATTTTTCCCTTCCGTAACCGGTGACCTCAAGCCGGTCGTTATATACATCCACCGTGCAATAGGCTGAATTATCGGGAGTTTCCACCATACCCTGCAGGGAAAGATAATGGGTGTGATCCAGGGTTGCGTAGCTGCCTTGATGGTTGTGACCGCTGAAATAGGCAACGATGTTATCATGCCTCTTGAAGAGATTTAACAGGGTTTTGTAGTTCCATAAATTATGGACCATTTTCGGATAGACCGGGAAATGACAGAAAATGATCACCTTTTCACCCTTTTCCCCTGAGGTTTGGATTTTGTTTTTTAACCACTTGTATTGCTTTGTACTGATGGCTCCATTCCAATCAATTGCATGGTGTTCATTGTTCCCCTTTAACCAGTTGTAAAGCAATTTCGCCTTCCGGTATTCCTTTGTTCTTTCCACCGGTGCAAATAGGCTGATCTCACAACCATTCAGTACAATAAACCGCCTTCCCTTGATTTCAAAATCATAATAGCTCTCGGAGAGTCCCAGTTTTTCGGTAACCGCAGCTTTTTCCTGATCTGTAACTGAAAAATCATGATTCCCCAGCGCATGGTATACCGGGAATGAGAGATGATCCAGGATATTTAAAACCGTATCGTAGCTGGAAAAATCCCGGTCAATCAGATCGCCCAGATTTACCACAAAGGCGAGATTCTTTCCATTCAAATCATGGACACAGTCGTTCAGCTTTTTTAACGATTGCCTGTAATGCCTTGAACCTTCGTAGTCGCAATTGCAATATTGGATATCGGCGATCATTCCGAAGGAAAAAAGTGGAGTATCTGAAAAAGTCCGGCTGTTCTGGATGCTTCCCTGATCCCTCATAACAGGGGGATGAAACAAATGAAATGGCAATACAGCGATAGTATATAAAACGATAAACTTCAAGTTTCGGATTTTTTTTACAGAAGACAACCGGACCTGCGGAAACCGGACATAAAGATCTTCCCTTAACACGGATAAAGATAACTCTATTGCCGGATTATTACAATTTCATTGCCGAAACCCAGTGGAGTGCGAATATTGAAAGAGAATAAAGACCCGTCAGGGTTTATAAAACCTGACGGTGTCTGAACAACTCCCAGCCAGGAAGAACTAAGGAGCTAGGCGTGCCAATCGCAGTCACTCGGTGAATTAATCATGGATTGTATTACACCGGGATTCATCCCTGGGCTACAGATATGCCGCTCCGATGGAGTTGAAACCATTATCCCTTAAATAGTTTTAAAATACTTATCGACTGACGTTCAAGCCATGAATCATCCAGTGAGTAGTGCAGAACCGTCTGACCCATTTTGGGGTCTGATGGATGGGGTTTTACGTTTTTCTTAATCGGTTAGACCGGGTGTACCGCTACCGTCTGACCCATTCGGGGTCTGACGGATGGGGTTTTACGTTTTTCTTAATCGGTCAGACCAGGTGTACCGCTACCGTCTGACCCATT
>CAZTES010000032.1:0-22059 GCA_964612275.1 uncultured Rikenellaceae bacterium | reverse complement strand
GTTTCTGGTTTCTGGTTCCTGGTTCCTGGTTCCTCCACCTCCGCCAAAACTTCGATGGACAGGGTTTACTGTTCTCTGAACTTTCAACATCGAACATCGAACGTTGAGCGTTCAATTCAGTTTACAGTTCCTGTTAACAATTAACTATATCCTATTAACTTCTCCAATTAACTCATCAATCATTACATACTACAATCTTCTTATTAACTTATAACCATTACCTTATAACTTCGTCTTCAAACCGTTCAATCTCCTCTTTCACCTCTTTCAGAAAGAGGGATGCCGGTCCGCCGTCCAGGGCACGGTGGTCGTATGTCAGGGAAAGACCGATACAGGGAATTATCCCGGTTTTACCTTCTTCCAGTTCTACCGGACGGTAAACGATGGTATTCACTCCAAGGATTGCAACCTGTGGAAGGTTAATGACCGGTGTAAACATTTCCACACCATAGGCTCCCAGGTTTGAAACGGTAAAACCTGCCAATTCCGGGTTAAGGAGGTCGGGGTCGATATTCCCTTTCCTGCATTTATCTGTAAGTTCTTTCATTTGAACGGACAGCTCTGTCAGCGACATACTGTGTGCTCCTACCACACTGGGGACCATCAGTCCCCGTTCGGTATCAACAGCAAAACCCAGATTGATGCTCCTGAACACTCTGATCTGATCACCCAGGAAATGAGCATTCACCTCAGGATGTTTATTAAGCGCTTTGATCACGGCAAAACAGATCATATCATTCAGTGTTAAATCGGGGTATTTTTCCTTTGCCTTTCCCTCTTTCACCTTTTCCCTTAGTTCCAGGATTTTTTTCGCATCCGCACTGGTGTGGTGAGTTAGCTGGGCAGAATTTTGCAAGGACCGGTACATGGCTTCTGCAATTCGTTTCCGAATATTAGACAGCGGGCGGATCTCTGCCTCCTGTGGAGGTTTCCGTCCATGTTCTACCAGGTCCTTGCTTGTTATCCGTCCCCGGATCTTTTCACGGTCATACACCAGGTCTCCATTTTTCATCATCTCTCTGGCAAGCGGGGTTATTTTGGGTTGCTGTCGGTATGCATGGAGGATATCCTTCTCAACAATCCTTCCACCCGGGCCTGTTCCCTTCAGGGACGAAACATCGATCCGTAATTGTGCAGCCAGTCTTCCTGCCCGTGGAGAGATCCTGAATGCATCTGTTGTATCCTCATCTAATTCACCTCTCCGTCCGGCTCTATGCGATTCACTTTTTTGTACATTCTCCTTTTCGGGGATTTCAACTGATTGTGCAGTCACTTTCCCTGCCGGACGAAATTCATCAACTGTTTCGTCTTCCTTTCCGATAACGGCTACATTTGACAATACGGGCACTTCATCACCAGCCTCGTAAAAGCATTCAAGCAGGATCCCATCCTCCTTGGCTTCCTCCTCAAAGGCTGCCTTATCCGTTTCATAAGAGAACAACAGATCCCCCTTTGACACCTCATCTCCCTTGTGTTTAAACCACTCTGTGAGGATACAGGATTCAACAGACTGGCCCTGTTTTGGCATGATTACCGGTTGAGCCATATTTTACAGCAATATAGTGATTCATTTTATCATCAACCTGTCAAGATAGGTTGATGATCAATGATTAAATATTTCAAATTATTTATTTATATATCAAACACTTATAAATAAATAACAAATATATGATTTTAAACTTGTATTTACAAGTTATTTTAATTATTTTTACCACTAACTTTTACTCATTGCGGGAATAATGGGCGTGTTACAAAAACAGATCCCTCAATACCGTCGTCTGTATGAGGTTCTTCGGAAGCACATCAAGGATGGGGTTTACCGTGAGGGTGATCTCCTGCCATCCGAGAACGAATTGTGTACCGTACACGGCATGACTCGTCCTACGGTACGGCATGCTCTTGAATCGCTGGTTCGTGACGGATTCATCAAGAAGCATAAGGGAAAGGGGAGCATTGTCAATCCCCTGCCCAAAGGCATTGGTATCCTTTCGGTTTCGGGGACAACCAGAGCGCTTGCCGATCGGAACCTGGAAACCAGGATCCTGGTTAGACCGGTCATTCAGCACTGGGAACAGCCCTTCATGTTTCCCCTTTCACAGGCGGAACTAGAGTCGGGCTGCATCTACCTGGCCCGGTTACGATTGATTGACGGACAGCCCCTGTTTTATGATGTGACATACATTCCCAACATCAACATGCCCCGGTTCAGGTCCCGAACCTTTGAAAACAGGTCGTTATTTGATACACTGAGGAAGCATTATCAGATTGATGTAACGGGAGGTGAGCAGAAGCTGAAAGCGGTTCCTGCGAACAATGAGATCAGCCAGTACCTGCAGATCAAACCTGGACAACCGGTTCTTCATCTCGAACGGAAAATCAACACCAATCGCCCTGGTTTCAGTTTCTATTCCAGTCTCTATTGCAATACTTCAGAGCATGCCCTTTACGGGATATTTTAACTCTTGCTTAAACTCCTCCACCAATTCCTTCTTCTCCTGTTGATCAAGCCACAGGGTATCAATTGAATTCAGGATAATCGTATGAATTTCGTCCCTTGAATAGTTGAATACGTCCTTTAATGTTTGGTACTCCTCAGCAAGTGAATTTCCAAACATCTTCGGGTCATCTGTATTGATCGAAACCGGGATTCCTTTCTCAATAAATATTTTTACCGGATGTTCTTCAATGGAATGAATAACCCGGGTGCGGAAGTTGGACAGTGGGCATAATTCGACAGGGATCTTTCTATCTGACAGATAGGCTAACAATTCCTGGTCTTCCGCCGCTCTTGTCCCGTGTCCTATTCTATCGACATGCAGATCATGAATTGCAGACCAGATACTTTCTGGTCCGGAAGCCTCACCTGCATGAGCAGTGGTCCTGAGTCCAAACTTTCGTGCCTGTTCATAAACCTCAACGAATAGTCCCGGCGGAAAGTTGTTTTCTGATCCTCCAATACCTATTCCAATGATACCCAGATTTTTCACTTCATTGACCTCATACAGTGTTCTCATCTCCTCTTCCGGTCCATAATCACGAACCAGGTCAACGATCAGGTTTATTTTTATTCCGGGTACTTTATGGATACTCACGGAAATTGCCTCAATGATACGTTGTGCAGAAAGTTTGTTCTTAAACAAAGAGGGTGATATGAATATCTCAGCATATTTAACGTTCTGTTCAACCAGATCTGAGAATACGGCTTCCGAGATAAAAGCGAAATCTTCATATTCCCTGATGAACTGGTTTTTCCATACCCACATGTCGATAAAATGGTTGAAATCCCGGTATACAAATTTCTCTTTTAGTTGATCCAGATTATGCACCGTTTCATCTCCACCGTATTTTGTAATTAATTGCCACAGGGCTTCATGAGGAATTGTCCCTTCCAGGTGCAGGTGATTTTCAATTTTGGGGATTGTGGTAAATTCCATTACGAAGTATTGGATATTTTGATTTAATCCTCCTTTATTTGAAGTTCCATGCCAAGCTGTTCATACATATCCAGCACATCCGTCACTTCCCATCGTGTGACTATTTTTCCATCAGACAGCTGAAATATGGCAATGGCGCTCCATTCCAGTTCTCTGCCTGTAGCCGGTACCCCAAACGACTCCACGTCATGAGTTACATGTGCTGAAAACCGTGCAATGACTTTATCATCCTCAGCTATCATATCATGCACCTCGTGTTTAATTATGGGGTATTGTTGATATAAATGATCGATCATTTGCACAAACGCTTCAAGGTCCACTGATTCAGAGCTGGAATTGAAATACTGCTTAGCGTCCGCTGCCCACAATTCGTTGAGCATCTGTTCGAAATTCTCTTTATTAACTTCCTGCAGCCATTTGTAAACAACATCAATGTTCTGTTCTTCAATGGCTATCTTAGCCTGAAATTCTTCAAGTTCTGATTTTGTTTTAATGTTCTTGCAACCGCCCATAATGATCATTGCTACAGCGAAGGCAAACAGTAATTTTTTCATGATTTTTAATTGATCGGATTTCATGTGATTTATTTCGGAATTTATCTTTCAAGTTATTTTATTATTCATTTCAGAAAAGCGCTATACTCCTTATACAGTTGATTGTAGAAGGGGGCATCTTCCCCGGGGGTAAAGGTTTCTCCTGTATATTTGATCCTGGAGCGGGCTTCCATGGCTGAAGGGAAGTGGCTGATCCCTGCCAGGGCAAACAGTGCAGCACCCAAAACGGTAGTCTCTTTCTGTTCAATGATCCTGACGGGAATACCAAACACATCGGCACGGATCCGGTTCCACAACCTGTTTTTTGTTCCTCCTCCAACGCAGATCAGGGTATCGGCTTTAAAACCACCTGCTTTTTCAAGGATCTCGAGTCCCATTCTTGTTTTGCACGACAACGCCTCAAGAACAGCACGAAAAACTTCTCCCCGTTCGGTATTCAGGTTTATTCCCGTGATGGTTCCCGGCTGCTGACTGCCAGGAGCCGGGTAGAATGCAGGATTGATCCTGGCACCATTGCTTCCGGGAGGTACCGCCATCGCCTCACCCACCATGAAATCGTAAACATTGCTCTCCTCCAACACATCCAGGAAGAAGAGTTTTTTGATCCATTCGATGGCTCCGGAGGCGATCCATTGAACGCCCATGTTGTACAATCCGGGCAACGCATCCAGCTCTGTAGTCACACCCTGATGCAACAATTCCTCATCCGGTATAACTTCCTTTGCCCTGACCATCAGGATCTCCCATGTTCCTGAACTTAATACAGGGGTGTTTTCCTCCGCACCCGCCCCGAATATGGCGAATTGGGTATCATGCCCTGCTGCAACGACAGGGATCCCGGCAGGCAGGCCTGTTTCATCAGCAGCTGCAGACCTTACCTTTCCAACCAGTGTGCCTGGTTCGACAACCGGATAAAACTTCTCCTTTTCGATCCCGATGGCGTTTGTTATCTCATCGGAAAACTCCCTGTTATGAAGATCAGTCATCATCGAAGTGCCTGCCATGGATGTATCATTTACCATCTCACCCGTAAGAAAGAGGAGGAATATGGATGGGATGAAAAGGAATTGATCCATCTCATCGAGAATTTCATGCCTGTTTTCCTTCAGCCATATCAGCTTATTTAGGGTATTGAATCCAAAAGGCTGTACTCCATTGATCCGAAAAAGGTGATTTAATGAAATATACTTCCCGATATTTTCCATGATGGGGTGTGTCCTTTCGCACTGCCAGGATATTACCGGGTAGAGCATCTTGCCAGATCGTTTAAAAGGAGCACCATCGACTCCAAAAGCAGTAACCGTAACGGCTACCACATCCGATTTGCGGATTTTTTGCAGAACGGAACCGATGCAGGTTTTGAATTTATCCCATATCTTATCCACATCCCAGATCCTGTATTGCGGATATTCCGGATCCGGATCGGTGGCATTTGGTAAACTGTGTATTGCTTTTATGGTTCCCGTTTCATCAATAGCGATAACCCGTATATTAGTGGCTCCGCAGTCGAGAACAAGGACAATTTTTTCATTCATCTTTTAATGATATGGTTATTTGATCCGCCAAATAGCGGATCGTTATTTATAGTTAGTAAGTTATTGAGTATATTGATGTAAACCCAACCATCTAAACACTTCTAATAGTTCATTTCCAATTGGTTTATAACTATGCAACTAGGTTTTAATTTTTCCAAGATGTACTCTCTACTCATCTATCCATACAATGGCCCGTATATTTTGCATGCTCTGAAATCAGCTCCTTCGGGGTTATCTGTACCGAACATTCCCCAGGCGCCTGGCCGGAATATCCGGGTTTCAGGAACATTATGCATGTTTACCGGGATTCTCAACATGGAAGCGAGTGTGACCAATCGGTCTCCGATATGGCCATAGCTGATCGCACCATGATTGGCACCCCAGTTCGCCATTACGGAATAGACATCCCGGAAGGCTCCCTTTCCGGTGAGGTTCGGTACGAACCAGGTTGTTGGCCAGGTTGGATCCGTTCTCAGATCGAGTATCTCATGGACTTTTGCATCAAGATCCACGGTAAAACCTTCAGCGATCTGCAACACAGGTCCGATTCCTTTCACCAGGTTCACCCGTGACATGGTTACCGGCATTTCTCCGACCGTATTGAAGTTCGAGGAGAATCCCCCTCCCCTGAAATACCCCTGGTTAGCCGGGCTCCATACGGTTGCCTTCAGGCATTTTTCAACATCTTCATCGGTAATTTCCCAGAACGGTTTCATGATCGATTTGCCGGATTTTTTCATTTGTCCGGTAGCATCAAGTGTTGTCGAACCGCTATTGATAAGGTGGATGATACCATTTTCGGCTATTCCCTGCAATGCTTTACCGGTAACCCGTTTTACCGCTTCCGGGCTCCAATAGGTTCTTACATCGGAAAATATCTGGGATGTATTGGTCAGCAGGTGGCCGAACATCATTGAAACGCCGTTGAGGCTATCGTTTTCCGTAGCCATGATAAATGCTTCGCGAATGCCATTCCAGTCAAATGAAGAGTTGATCATTGCCTCCATGAAGTCCCCATTCGGGAAATGGTCGGTCCATTGCCGTTGTCCCTGGAATCCGGATATCAGGGCATTGAATCCGGCAGCCTCCTCTCCGTATCCCAATTCGGCTAATTTAGGATTACCGATCATCATATCCCGGGCAATGATGGTCATTTTCACCACCATCTCCCATTCGTAGTCCTTCCTCTCCCTGGAAGCTTGCATCTGTACCGGGTTCTCATCAGCTCCTTCCTTACAGTATTTTTTAACCCATTCCATGGCATGTTTGAACTCCTCTTCATCATAGATCTCACGATCTATCCTACGAATGAATTCACTCATATCGACCATTTCGGATCTCATGCCCAGGTAATCAAGGAAGAACTCCTGGTTGACCACTGATCCTGCGATGCCCATGGATACTCCTCCCATAGCGAGGTATGCTTTCCCTTTCATTTCTGCCACTGCCAGTCCTGACCGGACAAAATTCAGGATTTTCTCTTTCACATCATCCGGAACGGTAGTATCATCCTGATCCTGGACATCCCTGCCATAAATTCCAAATGCAGGCAGTCCCTTCTGGTTATATCCAGCAAGTGCAGCTGCCAGGTAAACTGCACCGGGTCGTTCGGTACCGTTAAATCCCCATACAGCCTTGGGTATCAAAGGGTCAGTGTCCATCACTTCCGTACCGTAGCACCAGCAGGGTGTCACGGTAAGGGATACTCCAACCCCTTCCCGGGCAAATTTTTCTGCACATTCTGCTGCCTCTGCAAACCTTCCAATTGTGGTATCGGCGATAATGCATTCAACCGGAAGTCCATTGGCATGCTGCAGGTTTTTTGTGATCAGATCAGCTGCAGCCTTTGCCATATTCATTGTCTGATCCTCAAGAGATTCACGAACACCCTGTCGCCTGCCATCGATCACAGGGCGGATCCCAACTTTTGGTAAGTTCCCGCGTAATCTTTTCCTGGGCGGGGTTAATGGAAATTTTGTATTCATAATATAGGTTTTATTTAACAGTTAATCTCGTTTTATTTCGACAGATAATGTATCACCGGGTTGAAGCATTTGTTCTTCCTTGTATTCGTAGTTCCCGTAACCTTTCAGAGCAATAGTACCGATCGCAATATTTCCTGACAGAACATTG
The DNA here is from genome assembly GCA_964612275.1 of uncultured Rikenellaceae bacterium. Taxonomy (GTDB): domain Bacteria; phylum Bacteroidota; class Bacteroidia; order Bacteroidales; family VadinHA17. Next base: position 14,403 of record CAZTES010000032.1, on the reverse strand, counting down.
AAATCCACTTTTTTCCTGTCGCTATGATCCCGGATAGAGACGGTACCCCAGGCATAACCATTCGACCAGAAATAGTTACCTTTAAATGCTTTGAACTGAATGGTTTTTTCAGTGCCGGAATAGTGGAATCCTGACAGGGCAATGACTTCGGCCCAGCTCGCCATTGCCCTGGCGTAATGGTGTCCGCATTCCGCTTCATTGAACGGGCTGCGTTTCCTGCCATCGTACCGGTTCCTTACATCCTGAATGCACCGTATTCCATTTCCAAGCTGTCCTTCAAACAGCATACCCACTGCTGCTGTATATTCAAAACCGGTCATCACTTCGGAGAAATAGGGAAACGGAATTTTCGGGCGTTCATTCGGGTAGCTGGCCATCAGCAGTCCTGCTTCTTCTCCCAGGGCATACGATCTCATTTTATTAAAATGATCGTGGAATGATTCCACATGGTTATATTTCAGGATGCTGTGAAGGGTGGTTCGAACATTGTCTGGTTTAACAAGGTACCCCAGGTTACAGATGTGTGCCATGTATTGCCCAACGAGCTGATCCACCAGGCATCCTTTACCAAGCTGGTAATCGGGGCTGGACAAATCCTTGCTGCCCATACCCACAATCAGGCTCGGGGCAATATTTTCCTTGTCCACGGGTGGTCTGATTTCCTGTTCATAGTATTCCCCGTTGAACAGGTTTTCATCAATCCACTGGCTTCCGTTTTCAAACAGGGATTGGCATTTTTTTGCAAACGTTTTATCGCGTATCTGTTTTGCCATCTCTTCTGCTGCCCTCAATGCACCGAGGTACCAGATTCCCATTTGTGGATTGGGTCCGAAATACTCCACGTCCATGGTATTGTGCTGTGCACCTTCCATCACTCCATCCATATCGGCATCCCACCCTCCGGGAATCCAGCAAAATTCCAATGCTTTTTTTATATCAGGCCACAATCGTTTCAGCATCTCGTCATCCCCGGAAAGCTGCCAGTCGCGGTAGATTTTCATTATGCTGCCCATCTGTCCGTCGGCAGCAGCCACACCGGCATCCTGCGCTTTTTCCAGGGGCAGCATGACACGGAAACTCATCAAACCCACTTCATTGGTGGCGTAACCAAATTCAACATCGCGCATGCTCTTTGCCAGTTCCCCGAACAGAAAAGGGGTAGCCTGTTCGTAGTTCCAGACATGGGTACAGGAGCCGTAACAGGATCCCCGGGTATCCATGCACCCCTCCCATCCGTAAAACCGTCCGTCCTCCGTCCTGAAGCAGGTCTGTGTACGCAGGGTACTTAAATTAAACAAAGCCGACTCCTTCACCACTTCAGGGTAGTCGCTTTGAAGGAATGTCGTTACAAATTCAACGGTTTTGGCTTCCAGGTCAGGTAAGGTTGGATGGGTTTTTCTGATCACGTCCCACGCATCATCATACCGGGTGGTATAGTAATTTCCTATCCGTTCGCTTGCCCAGGCATACCTGTTCGGAAAATGCCAGGTGAGGTAATAGGTAAACACTGTTTCACTGCTTCCATCGATTTCACCTTTTACCGAAAGGGAAGCCTGTGGTGTTTCTCCCACCCGGATCTCTTTTTCAGTCAACTCCCCATCGGCACTGAAATCATCCCAGAAGTCCAGCAGATCGTTTCCCCAATCCCCGGGAACCGCAGAGGTTCTCCAGGTAACTTTTTGACTGTCAGGAGTTGTCAGGGCAATTGAGCCCCAGGCTTCGTGTTCGGGGTCAACCCCTTCCGAGTACATATAAATTCCTTTCAGGAATTCATCTTCCCGGTATTCATTGACATTTCCCTTTGCACCCTGAGGTATCCAGTCCCCTTTCCAATCCTGCATAACGTTCGAACCATCTTCCCCGATGAAGTTCTCCATGACCCAGCATACGGATGCTTTCAGTTTTTGATCTGTCTTGTTTTTTACGACAATCCGGAAAACAGCGATGGGTATTCCGCTATTATCTGCATCACCAGGGATCAAAGGATTAAACACACAAATTTCGACATCAACCGGCAGATCCGGATCCGACAGGTTAACTCGACCGAGGGGATAGGAAGCATCGAAGCTGCATTCACGGAACCGGGGCAATCCATGGTTGTCTGCACCCCGACCCTCCATGTGTTCATAGTCAAAATATTCCAGTGGTCCCATCAGGGAAGTGGTCTGTTTCTTCCCATCTTCTGTTTGTACAAAGAGTGCAATAAAAGGAGCCCTGTTCCCTGTTGGTGCTCCGCTGAATCCTTTGGCAGGCCGGTTCATGATCTCCCAGTCTTTCAGTGCCCCGTTGCCCCCCAGGGATACTGTACCTGTTCCAATGCCACCAATGGGTAAAGCAATCCGCGCAATGTGATCCTGATCGTAATGTTTAAGAAAGGGCCAATTGTTCATGACTGAATCGTATGAATGTCCCTGTCCGGATAAGATGCAATAAAATAGAATGAACAGTGCAAGAGTAATCGTTCTTTTTACAAATGTCATAAAGAAGGGGATAAGTTATAAGTTAATGGTTAAATTGTTAAATTGTTAATTGTTAATGGTTAAAAGCAGGGGTTAAGGAGTTCATTTGGGATGGGTTGTTTTTCCATACCCGGTCCTTCCATGGAGACCTGCAGGGCATTTCCCCCTCCTGCCTCAAAATAGTCAACAGCAAAATCGTGAATTCCTTTCGTTAGTGAGATCCTGCCCGTTTTCTCTTCCATTCCATGAAGTCCGTCATTCTCTACAATCGTTTCTCCATCAACATAGAGTCTGGAACCATCATCTGACTCAGTAAAAAAAGTATATTCTCCTGGTTCGTGGATGTTTATTTTCCCTTTAAAAACGATTCCAAAATAGTTTTCACGCAGGTGGACCTGGTGCAATCCAATCCCGTAAACATAGCCTTCTCTTACAGGATCCAGTTGGCTAAAATCAGGAAGTTGTTCCCATTCCCCTTCATAGTACGCATAATTAACACAGTGGACTTCTTCCTCTTCGATATCCAGGAATTCGGTCGCTGCTGTAAAGCTGGCTTTTTTGCCTTCCTTAAAAGTTTTTGCTGTAATGATCATGCTTTTATCCAGCGTAATTGGAGCAGCAAATTCGGGAGAAGCCGGAGTAGGATCAGACCCATCCAGGGTAAAATGAACGGGGACGTCCGGATCATCTCCTTCAATTCGCACTTCAATTTTCCCGGAGAACAGGATCTGTTCACCGCTTTCATTCCGGGCTGTAACGATCGCGGGTGCATTGGCTAAGGGTAATGCCTCTCCTCTGATCTTGAATGTCCATGCGTATTTACAGGGTCTGCTCGATTCTTCCCGGAGGTTTTCGGGCAATTTAATTTCCAGGTCTCCATTTTCCAAAACCGTCCAGTTCATGGGCAGGTTATAGCCAAGCAGATGAATCTCACTTCCCTCATCGGGTCTTACGCTTTGCAGGACAAGTGATTCACCGGGCCAGGCAAGTGCAACGGCATAGATCGTTTCCCCGCCTTTACCCGCTACCAGGCGGATGTCATCGCCCTCCTTATAAAACGGGAATGTTCTGGTGTTATGGATTGCTTCACCGTTGATTTTCATCCACTCTCCCATTTCTTCCAGACGCACAACGCTCGGTTGTGGAATAATTCCTTCCGCCATAGGACCGACATTCAGCAGGTAATTACCCCCTTTTGCTGCAATATCCACCAGGTTATGGATCAACACTTTTGCCGATTTCCAGTCGTGGTCATTTTTTTTGAATCCCCATGTATTGTTCATGGTCATACACGATTCCCAATCGAAGGTGGATGATGTTCCCAGGATCTCCTGTTCCGGGGTCCCGAAATCACCGGCATAATCAGGGTCTCTGTTCATACCCTGCATACCCATCCTGCCCTTTCCGACACGGTTATTGATGATCATATCCGGTTTGATGTTACGGATAAAATTATACAGGTCCTTACCCTGTTCTTCGGTCCACTCTTCGATCCATTCTCCATCAAACCACATCACACCGATATCCCCGTATTCTGTTATCAGTTCCTGAACCTGCGGTTTCAGGTACTCTTCCCTGTATTTTTCAAAATTTTCACCGGTTGCATCCGGATGGTGCCAATCCATGATGGAATGGTAAAAGCACAGACGGATTCCCTCCTTTTCACAAACCTCTGATAGTTCCTTTAATATATCCCTTTTGAACGGGGCAAAATCGATGATATCGTATTCCGTGACATCCGAGTCCCAGAGGCAAAAACCGTCATGATGTTTGGAGGTAATGACGATGTATTTCATTCCTGCATTTTTTGCTATCCGGACCCACTTATTCGCATCAAAATCTTCCGGATTAAACTGCTTTACATATTCCTCGTATTCAGCAACGGGAATTTGAGCAGTATTCATGATCCATTCTCCAATTCCGGGTATTTCTTCACCCTTATAGATCCCTGCGGGCAAGGCATACGCTCCCCAATGGATAAACATCCCAAATCCGGCATCCCGCCACCATTCCATGCGCTGGTCAAATTTTTCTTCCGATTCTTCAACGTAGTTCACGGGCTGTTTCTGCTGACAATCATACAGAAATAAAACACTCATTATTAACACAATAAAATATTTGACCTGATTAGATGCCACTGTTTTCATGGGGTATTGATTTTATTTTCCCTGAATATCTGAATAAAAAAAGATATCCTCAAATTTCACGTTGAAAAAAATCAATTCATGAGCTTTTTTTGGAGCCGGAATTTTCATGTCAGGATTGCATGAACATACAGAATTTTATTTTTCAATTCATTTGGATAGGAATCCATTTTAAATTAGATTTACCGGTTCCGGGGAAGATGCTTTTAGGGTATTGTTACACTTTTTTATTTTTTACAGAAATGAAACTCATCGGAATTGACTGGACCATTGTTGGTATTTTTTTTCTCATTGTACTGATTATCGGTTGGGTTGCCTCAAAAACAGCCGGTAAAGACACCACGGAATTTTTTCTTGGTGGCAGGGGAATGCCATGGTGGTTGCTTGGAATCTCGATGGTAGCCTGCACTTTTTCAGCCGATACACCGAACCTGGTAACGGGGATGGTACGGGAAAACGGTGTGGCAAAAAACTGGGCATGGTGGGCTTTTCTGATTACCGGTATGGTTACCGTGTTTATCTATGCGAAGCTCTGGCGCCGGTCGAATGTAATGACCGACCTTGAGTTTTATGAAAAGCGGTATGGTGGGAAGGCAGCCTCTTTCCTGCGTGGATTCAGGTCCATTTATCTTGGGTTATTTTTTAATACGCTAATCATGGGTACGGTAACGTTAGCTGCCATAAAGATCGGTGCAGTTATGCTTGGGCTCAAGCCATGGATCATTGTTGTTGGTGCCTCCACAGTTGTTGTGATGTACTCGCTTCTTGGAGGTTTGAAGGGGGTTATCTGGGCAGACTTTTTCCAATACAGCATTGCCATGTTTGGAGCGGTCTTAGCTGCTGTTGTGGCTGTCAGACAACCGGAGGTCGGTGGGCTGGACGGATTGTTGAGTCATCCCTCCCTGCAGGACAAACTCAATTTTCTGCCTGATATCAGCAATCCGGCGGTCTTTATCCCCCTGCTTATCATCCCCATCGCGGTCCAGTGGTGGGCTGTGTGGTATCCCGGAGCCGAACCCGGAGGGGGTGGTTATATTGCCCAGAGAATGCTTGCTGCAAAGGATGAGAAAAATGCCATTGGGGCTACCATGCTCTTTAACTTTGCACACTATGCCTTGCGCCCATGGCCATGGATTATTGTTGCCCTGGCTTCGATCATTATTTATCCTGACCTGGCCTCTATCAAGGCTGAATTCCCGGCCATTACATCAGAATTTCTGAAGGATGATGTAGCCTACCCGGTTATGTTATCTAAACTAACCCACGGATGGCTGGGACTGGTTGTTGCCTCGATCATCGCAGCCTATATGTCAACCATCGGAACGCACCTCAACTGGGGATCCTCTTACCTGGTCAATGATTTATACCGGCGTTTTATACGACCCGCTGCCAGTGAGAAGGAATTTGTCCTGGCTGGAAGGATCTCTACCTTTTTACTGATGGTATTTGCCGGGTGCATTGCCCTGTTTTTCCTTGAGGATGCAACACAGGCATTCAATATTTTATTGCTGTCAGGCGCCGGATCCGGACTGATATATCTGCTTCGCTGGTTCTGGTGGCGAATCAATGCCTGGACTGAACTGGTTGCCATGATCGTTGCCACCGCTTCTGCCATCATTCTTGTATTTGCTGTGGATGATCTTGCCCTTGCAGATGCTTTTAAGAACATCTATCCACTACCACCCGATTACCTGGAAATGGGTGAAAAGGCGCTCTCAGGAACTGTTTTTCCGATCAAACTATTGATTGCTATTACTTGCACAAGTTTCGCCTGGGTATTAACCACTTACCTGACCAAACCGGAAACAAAAGAGACCTTGAGGGGATTCTACCGGTTGACCAGACCGGGAGGTCCGGGATGGAGAAAAGTCGTAAATAATGCCAGGCAGGATAACGATATGATCGATGAAAAGGACCATGGCATTGCATGGGAAATGCCGATCCAGATACTCTGCGTTTTTATCGGATGCATTGCAATCTATTGCTCCCTTTTCTCTATTGGTAGTTTTGTTTACGGTAAACCGCTACAGGGAGTGATCCTTGCGGTTATTGCTTTAGCAGGCATGTACTTCCTGTTCAAGTCTTTCAGTAAACTCAGAGCACAGTAATTAAAAAGGCTGAGGCTTCCACCTTCGTCCCCCCTGGGCGGGACTACGGTGGACGAAGAAGGTTGAGGTAAAAGGCTATTTATAATTCCAATGATTCACGATGTAAAGAAAATATTACAGCATTTCATGTTACCCGGGAAATTCATCCGGGCAACGGCTGATATAACCGGGTTGATCAATGATACATACGTTGTTACTTACCGGGACAAGCAGGATACCCGGTTCATACTCCAGCGCATTAATATCCGGGTTTTCACAAAGCCCAGGGAGGTTATGGCGAATATTGAAACCATTCTAAACTACCAGGCAGAAAAAATCCGTTCTGATACCGAACATCCTGACCCGGAAAGGGGAGTTCTTCAATTGATCATGACCCGCAGCGGAAAAAGCTTTCATATTGATGATAAAGGTGATTACTGGCGGGTATACCGGTACATTGAAAATACAAAGGTCTTTAATACCGTCAAAACCGAATCGCAGGCTTTTGAAGCGGCGATCACCTTTGGCAGGTTCAGCCGGTATTTGTCTGATCTGGATGTTTCAAAAATTTACTATACCATCCCTGATTTCCATAACATCACCATGCGGTACGGGAAGTTAAAACAATCGGTTGAAGCAGATACAGCGAACAGAAAAAAGGAATGTGAAAAGGAAATTGCTTTTGCCATGGATCATGAATACCTGATAGAACCCATTACCGGATTGCTTGAAAGAAAGGAAATTCCCATCCGTGTGACGCATAACGACACCAAGATCAACAATGTACTGATGGACGAGCAGAGTGAGAAAGGATTATGCGTGATCGATCTGGATACGGTCATGCCCGGAACCGTACTTTCTGATTTCGGGGATATGGTCAGGACCTTTACCAATACGCTGAAGGAGGATGACCCTCACATCGATCAGGTGGCGATGCGCCTGAACATTTTCCGTGCATTTACGGAAGGATACCTGCAAGAGGCAAACCAGTTTATTGAACCGGTGGAAAAAAAGCACCTGGTCTATGGTGGGAAGCTGATCACCCTGATGCAGGGTATCCGGAACCTTACCGATTACCTGATGGGAGACATCTATTATAAAATTGATTACGACGAACACAACCTCCACCGGACACAGAACCAGTTTGCCCTTCTAAAATCAATTGAGGATCAGGAAGATGAAATGATAAAACTGGTTCAACAATGCTGTTGATCGAAGGAAATGATGTCAAGCCCAAGGTCCTGACTCCTGATCGATGTATAATCAAATAATTTTCACTGTTCCCAACTGCTGAACGGATTATCAACCACAATGCGTTCCGGGCGGTTTGCCACTTCATATCCGACCATAAAAACCAGTTTTGTAACCACAAGGAATTTTGTGGAAGTAATACCTATCGATTTCATTGTGACCTGGTTTTTAATATGAAAAGTCAAGTTCGTTGCAAACAAATGGTTTTATAAAAGTAGTTATTCCAACGAATGGTACAATCTAATTCCCAATTTATCGATTTGTCTTTCCATTGCCGTCGATTCATTTTAATTCGTAACTTGCATTATGAAAACAACAATAGCACTCCTCTTCCTAATCCTTTTTTTTACAGGATGCAGCGACAGCTCCTCGTTCCGAAAAGTCTCCAATAAAATCCAGTATGACCTGCTCAATGAGGTGCTCAATCAATACATTTTTATCCCATATGGAGATGATGTCAGAACAGTTGGTTACACCGGTTGTGTTTTCCAGCTTATGCCGGGAAGTGAACGAATGGATCCAATTCTGGCAATGCTTAACGGAACCCAGGAGATACTTCCACAGGAGGACCGGGATTACATGGCATGGCAGCTGAAAGAGAACTGGAACAAAAAGATCAACCGTTCGTTTATAGACAGTTACAACATCACGATTTTAAAGGACAGGGAGGAAAACATGGATGAGCTTTGCAACTCCATGCTTCTTTTTCTTTCACCCCCGTTATTCAGCCTGGATAAACAGCACGCAGTAATTTGGCAATCGCTGGAATACAAGGATTTGAGTGCGGCTTTTCTGCTGACTCTTGAGAAGCAGAAAAACCGATGGGTAATGATTTCGTATGATGTTGCAGAGTAGCTTGTATCAATCAGCAAACGCTTTTTTCAAAATGTCCCCAAGGATCCTGTTGAATGCTTCGGGATCCTCCTGGTGAAGGAAATGGCCGCATCCCTCCATAAACTGAATTTCAAATTTCACAGCATACCGCTTACCTGCTTCAATATTCACCGGGTACATGTCTGAATTGATACCGTATACGGGTAAATTTACCTGTTCTAAAACGGGAATAGGATCGAAAGCAAACAGCCCTCTGAATGAACCCAGGGCAACTTCCTGAGGTGCTTCAGACATATCGTTTGCTATTCGTTCCACCAGCAACGAATCGGCTGTTGGCGGAAACATGTTACGAACAAAGGTTCTGGTGGTCTCAACAAAATTTTCCTTGTAGGGCTGCATGAAATCATCTAACTGGTCTTCGGGAAAAACCGATTCAACATCCTGAAAGGTATCCACTCCAACAAGAGCGGTAACGCGATCTCCAAGGTTTCTTGCAGCAGTGAGAATAACTGATCCCCCCATGGAGTGTCCTATAAGCACAACCTTTTGCAGGTCCAGTCCTTCCACAATGGCAGCAACGTCCTCTCCAAACGCTTCCATGGTCCACTCCTCCCGGTTGTAAGAGGATTCGCCATGACCGGGCAGGTCAACTGCCACCACGGTATAATTTTTAGCAAAAAAAGGCACCTGGAGATCCCAGTAGCTTTTATCACAACTCCAGCCATGAACAAAAACTACTGCTTTATCTCCAGAACCATCAATAATATATTCAATGGGTGTGTTCTCTTTCGAATAAATGGTTGGTTCAGTAACATCTTTGCACGCATTAAATCCAAAAATAAGAATCAAGCCAAAAAGACCGGTTAAGCTAATTGATTTCATAGATTACTCTTTTTTAAATCCGTGTAAATTTATACATTTAATGAATTCAAGTGCGCTTGCGCCATGAAAAAACCGAGGATCATTGATCTAACGCCGGAACATGAAAAACTTTATTTCGTCTGTCTTGAAGACTGGTCGGATGAGATGAAGGAATCAGAGAAGAAAAAGCAGCTCTGGTATAATAAAATAAAGGATCGCGGACTCCGCGTCAAACTGGCACTGGATGATCAGGGAGTGGTCGGAGGCATGATCCACTATGTGCCAATAGCATACTCTGTCGCTGAAGGAAAGGATCTATATTTCATTAACTGTATCTGGGTACACGGATACAAACAGGGAAGAGGGAACTTCAGAAAGAAAGGGATGGGAAAAGCCTTGCTGAATGCTGCAGAAGAGGATGTAAAAAATATGGGAATGAAAGGAATTGTTGCCTGGGGATTGTCAATCCCGGTATGGATGAAAGCCTCGTGGTTTAAGAAACAGGGATTCAAAAAAGTTGACAAGCAGAGCATGATGATCCTGCTATGGAAGCCGTTCACAGAGGATGCCGTTCCTCCAAAATGGATCAGGGACAAGAAGAAACCGGAGAAGATACCCGGTCAGGTCACCGTAACGTCATTTATCAATGGCTGGTGTCCGGCTCAAAACCTGGCATATGAGAGGGCAAAAAGAGCTGCAGCTGAACTGGGGAATAAAGTAGTATTCCATGAAGTTGACACATTTGAACCTTCCGTTTGCAAAAAGTACGGGATGGGTGATGCATTGTTTATCGACAACAAAGAGGTTTCAACTGGTCCGCCTCCCTCCTATGAAAAAATAAAACGGAAGATAGCGAGACGATTAAGAAGAATTAATCATTAGGAAATTTTTGAATCAGTGTATTAAATCCATTAAATTTCCATGAAACTACCAAACAGAACCATCCTCTTTACAGCCATTCTGGTTTCCCTTTCCGGATGCAGAATATTCGGTGATGATACAACCCACATTGATGTATTTATCAGCGGGGAGGAAGGGTACGATACCTACCGGATACCCGCTGTCCTGACAACCAGCACCGGAACAATACTTGCTTTTACAGAAGGCAGGGAAAGTCTTTCGGATCATGCTGAAAATAATATTGTTCTTAAGAGAAGCGTGGATGGCGGTTTTACATGGAACTCCCTGGAGACAATAGCAGAGAATGGAGAAAACTGCCTGAACAATCCCACAGCTGTACAGATCGGGGAGACAGGCAGGATCCTGCTGATGTACCAGCGCTATTTTAAAGGATTTGACGAGCACAAAGCGGAACCGGGTTATGATGGAGAAAAGGTTTGCCGAACCTTTATCATCTTCAGCGATGACGATGGGGTTACCTGGTCTGAGCCCAAAGAGGTGACCCGTGGTGTAAAACGAGAAACGGTTGTCACAAGCACCGCAACCGGTCCTGGGGTTGGTATTGTGCTAACCCGCGGAGAGCATACAGGAAGGATCATCATGCCGTTCAACCAGGGACCTTATGGCAATTGGAAGGTTTATGCTGCCTACAGTGATGATCAGGGTGAAACCTGGAGCTATGGGGAGGTAGCCCCTGAAAATTCAAAAGGAATGGGAAATGAAGTTCAAATGGTTGAAATGCCCGATGGCACCATTCAGCTCAATGCAAGAAGCGCCTCCGGTAACAAGCTTAGAAAAGTGGCATTTAGCCAGGATGGCGGGGAAACCTGGTCAGATCTGGTTGACCATCCTGAACTGCCGGAACCGGAATGTATGGGTAGTATTTTGCGGTTCTCCTTTACCTTGAGGAGCGATAGAAGCCGGATTTTGTTTGCCAACCCGGCATCACAGGAAAAGAGGGAAATGGGAACCATCCGGATCAGTTACGATGAAGGCAAAACGTGGCCAGTCAGCAAAATGGTCCACCCTGGCTCCTTTGCCTATTCTTGCCTGACAAAAATCGACCTGGAAACCGTCGGATTGCTCTATGAAAAAGATAATTATGGAAAAATCACCTTTGCCATAATCAAACTCGAATGGCTGGAAGATCAGGAGAAGTAAATCCGCTCATAAAGGTAGTAAGACAGAGATGATGTTTTTAAGTCTGAATCAATTATTCACTAATAAATTCCAAATAACAGTTCACAAATGACAAATAAAATCCAAATCCGAAATAATACAGAAACAAAAAGAATTAAAAATCGAGTGTTATTTGTATTTATGTTGTGTCTCATGGTATTCTCCAGCGACTGCACAAAAACTGAAAAATCCGTCACATACACCAATAATTTTGATCTTATACCGGACAGGGTCTGGGCAGGTGAGGATTTCTGGACTATCCCGATGGAGGATTGGCAAATTCGTGAAGGCAGGCTGGAATGTACCGGGAACAGCGCCAATATGAGGACAAATATCATTGCTTATCCGCTCAAGCCCGGAAAGGGAACATTTACTCTGGAGATCACCTGTGGACTCCTGGACAAAGGGGATCAGGAAGGAACTATTGGCTTTTCGCTCGGAGTGATTGACAGGGAAGACCCGGATGTAAGAGCTGCCTGTTATTTCGGCAGGGGGTTAAACCTCGGGGTCAGGACGGAGGGTGTGCTGTTCATTGAAGACCAAACAGCAGGTCTGCCTGCTGATTTCAGCTGGGAAAAGTTTTACATCCGGGTAGAAGGAGACTTCCGTGTTAAGGAAAAGTCGATCACGCTCCGGCTCATGAATGAACAAAAGAAAGAGGTTGCCCAACTGACAAAAGAGAGTATGGATGAGATGGAGGGATTGATCGTGCTCGGGGTGAATCACCATGTTGGTTCTCCTTTTTCTGAAGGCCCCTCCTTCTGGTTCGATGATCTTGATGTTTCAGGAACCAAGATCAGTCACAAAACAGAGAATCGGTTTGGTGCCATCCTCTGGGCAATGTATACAAATAGCCGCAATGTACTGAAAATAACTGCCCAGCTTGCTCCTGTTTCTGCCCAGGGCAACGATGATGTACAGCTGGAGATAAAGGAGGGGGATCACTGGAAAAAAGTGGCAACGGAAAAACTCCGGTTTGATTCCTATACCGCAACATTCAGAATTGCTGACTGGGATCCCAGCAAGGAGGTTAATTACCGCATTTCTTATTCGGGAAGGCTGAAGGATGGTGAAACAATGGATTACGAATATATTGGCACCATACGCAGGGAACCGGTTGACAGACCCCTGGTTTTCGGAGGAATGACCTGCCAGTACGGTTATGGTTTCCCATACACACCCGTGGCAAATAATCTTCGTAAAGAAGATCCGGATATCCTCTATTTTTCAGGTGACCAGATCTATGAAGGAAACGGGGGATATCCCATTATCCGGTTCCCGGCTGAACGTGCGATTTTAAATTACCTGGGCAAATGGTACATGTTCGGATGGGCATTCGGCGATCTGATGAAGGACAGACCCACCATTTGCACTCCCGATGATCACGATGTTTTCCAGGGCAACCTCTGGGGTGCAGGAGGTCGAAAAATTGAATGGGAGGAGTGGCAGGAATATTCCGGCACAAAAGGGGGATACATTGAGCCAGCAGAAATGATCAATGTGGTCCATGCCACACAATGCAGTCACCTGCCCGACCCATACGATCCGACACCGATAGACCAGGTAATTACAATCTGGTATACGGATATGGTATATGGGAAAGTTAGCTTTGCCATCATCAGCGACCGGATCTTTAAATCAGGGCCCAAGGAAGTGGCGTTCTGGGAAGAGGGTCGAAGGGATTGGATCACCGAACCGGACATTGACCTGTCACGGCTGGATAAACCCGGTCTGAAACTTATTGGTGATCGACAGTTTGAGTTTTTAGAAGAGTGGATGGGAGATTGGAAAGGAGCAAACATGAAGGTTTTACTGAGCCAGACCCTTTTTGCCAACATACCGACACACCATGGCTCCCTTGACGGGTTCCTGGCAGGCGACCTTGATTCCGGTGGCTGGCCGCAAACTCCGCGAAACAAGGTGGTTGACCTGTTACGGAGATGCTATGCATTTCACATCTCGGGAGACCAGCACCTGCCGCTCTTCGTTCAATACGGGATCGATGAGTTCAGGGATGCCGGATGGGCTATCTGTACACCCGCTATTACTGTCGGTTACCAGCGCCGGTTCTTCCCCGACAGGCTGGGGATTCCTTACCATAACAGGCCGGAACACAATCTGGAAAATACAGGGGAATACATTGGTGGTATTGGGCACAAAAATTTTATTTATGCCGTGGGCAACCTCCCCGACAACACCCGGTCTGAATTTCGATATGAGCGGGCACAGTTGAGCTCTTCCGGCTATTCAATCATCACCCTTGACCCGGAATCAAGGGATATTTCCTGTGATGCCATCCGTTTTCTGGCTGATGCAGACCACCTGAAGCCGGAAGACAGTTTTTCCGGATGGCCCGTTACGGTGAATCAGTTTGACAATGCCGGCATAAGCAGAACGGGGGATAAAATTAGTGTTCAATCAAGCGAGCTTCTAAATCCGGTTCTTCTTGTCTATGACGCTGAGACGGGAGAGTTGCTGCTGAGTGTGCGGATGAAGGGAAATGAATTCTCGGGGATTGTTGAAGGATCGGGAAGATACAACCTGAAAATCGGTGATCCCGAAACAGACCGGTGGGAAACTTTTTCGGGGATAAAAGCGGATGAAATGGAAAGAGGACCGTTTGTGGAGAAGTTTTAAAATATAGGTAAGTTTCGCAACTACGGAGCGATTTTAATAGTTTGACAAATT
>CAZTES010000031.1:0-22143 GCA_964612275.1 uncultured Rikenellaceae bacterium | reverse complement strand
TGGAGGGATTGTAACACTGGACGATACAACCATACTTGAGATTGCTGAGCAGATGTCCGGGAAATAGATAACTTCTCAGCCACATCATCAACGCGTATTTCATCTTTTCATCAAACACTCTTTGCTGTGAATACCATTGATTCTACGCTAAAAACAGTGGAAAAAAAATGGCTTCAACCCCTGTTTACTCATTGCAAAGAGATCTTCAGCCAAACCTACCTGCCTTCGCACGATGAGGCCCATCATTTCAGGGTCTGGCTTTTTGCAAAACAGCTGGTCCAAGAACTGGAACAGGCAAACTTCACCGTTGATGTGAATCAGGTCGAGAAAATAATCCTTGCTGTTTTCTTTCATGATACCGGGATGTCTCTTCAACCCGGTGCAAAACATGGAAAGTATAGCCGCAAATTTGCCGAAGATTTTCTTAACCGGTCAGTTCAAAAACCCATGGATGATTTAGAGGAGGTGCTGACCATTATCGAAAAGCATGATGACAAGGAGTATTCCAACAGCTTGTCAGAATCATCATCGTCTCCTGCTGGATTATTTCCTGTTGTGAATGCATCAGATGACATGGATGCATTTGGAATTACCGGGGTTTACCGTTATGCAGAGATCTACATGCTGCGTGGAATTCAAGGGAAAGATCTTGCGATACAAGTCCTGGACAATTCAGCTAACCGATTCCAGCATTTTTTCAACACATATGGATTTCTACAACGGTTTGCTGAACAGCAACGGATCCGTTTCCAGATCCTTCAAAAATTTTATCACGACCTTGTTCTGCAATACAAAACAGGGAATGTTTCGCAAACTACCGGCCCATCCGCCGTAATTCACCAGATCGAACAATCCGTCCTGAAGAAAAAGCTCCCCCTCGAACAGCTTATCCAGGAGGCTGAGAAAACCTCATCTGATCCCTACGTTCTCGATTTTTTTCGCCTGCTCCAAGAGGAGGTGGGGGATACAAAAGATGATAATTCATGAGTCCTTCGGACGGTAGGAACTCGGTAGTAATTCGATGGTAACTCAGTGGTAACTCAGTGGTAACTCGAATTACCATCGAATTACATGATCCGCCGAATGGCGGAGAATGAATTACACGAATCACGCCAAAGCGTGATGAGTACATTACGGCGAAGCCGTCTACTTCACATAAAAATCCAGCAGCAGCTTATCCTGAATAAAAGCCTGGAGGTGGTCATTCCGGTGCACCTGACCCACTCCAGCCGGGGTTCCGGTAAAGAGAAGGTCTCCTGTTTTCAGGGTAAAGAAGCGGGAAACGTAGGCTATCAGTTCATCAAAAGGAAAGATCATCTGCCCCGTATTTCCGGTTTGTACCACGTTGCCATTGATCTCCAGCCGGAATGGTATATCATTGATATCGTGGAAATTACTCTTATTCACAAATTTCCCCAACGGTGCTGAACCATCGAATGCCTTTGCAATTTCCCAGGGCAGACCCTCTTTTTTGCAATGTCGCTGAAGGTCACGGGCAGTAAAATCGATCCCGATTCCGATTTCGGAGTAGTACCGGTTTGCATAGCCTGTGTTGATATTCTTTCCCAGCCGGTCAATTTTCACCACGATTTCGACCTCATGGTGAATTTCACCGGAAAAGTCTGGCAGGAAGAAAGGTTTATTATTCTTAATCAGGGCCGAGTCGGGTTTCAGGAAAAAGACCGGCACTTCAGGAAGGGGATTATCCATCTCTTTTGCATGGTCAGGATAATTTCTGCCAATGGCAATGATTTTCATCGCAAATTAGATTGAGCCAGAAATGAATTAATGTGAGATAACTCCCATTAATTATTAAATGCGCGGAGTTTAATTTCCGTCAGGACTTTTTTGGTATAGAGGGGAAAATCCCCATTCATCATCCAGCTATAGTAGCTGGGTTCGTTCTTCAGCACCTCTTCCACGGGGACGCCCTTGTGTTTCCCGAAGTTGAACACCTCCACCCCATCCTTGTTAAAGACGATCCGTCCGGCAAAATCGACACTTTCGGCTACCGTGGAGAACTTGGAAAGAGCGTCAACATCATTTTCCAGTTCGTTGTATCGATCGAGCTGTGCTTTCAGTATTTCATAGGTAGCGTGTGTGTCTGCTTCAGCGCTATGAGCCTCTTTAAGCTCTTTCTTGCAGTAAAACTTATAGGCTGCGCTCAATGTCCGCTGTTCCATTTTATGGAATATCACCTGCACATCGATTACTTTTCTCCGTTTAAAATCAAATTCAACATTTACCCTTAAAAATTCTTCTGCCAGCAGCGGGATATCAAATTTACTGGCGTTATAGCCGGCGAGATCACATCCTTCCAGAAAATGGATCAGGTTTTTTGCCACTTCGGTAAATGTCGCGGCATCTTCGACATCCTCATCATATATCCCATGTATTTGAGAGGCTTCCAGGCTAATCGGGATGGTTGGATTTATCCGGATGGTAAGGTGATCCTCCTTTCCGCCCGGATCGATCTTCAAAATGGAAATTTCAACGATTCTGTCCTTTGCTACGTTGATTCCGGTTGTTTCAAGGTCAAAAAAAGCAACGGGGTTTTTCAAATCTAGTTCCATGAATAGCTGAATGTAAGGTTGTGAACAGTACGCTTCATCTCATCCAACCGCACCTGCCAGGAGAAGTTATCAATGGAATATCAGGCATTGATCATCATCGGCATCAATAGCATAAGGACATCTTCATCTTCATTATCCTTCTCAGCAGGAACCAGCAAACCGGCCCTGGTGGGATCAGATAGTTCCAGTACGACCTCTTCTGAGGATAGGTTTGATAAAATCTCTATCAGGAAAACGGATTTGAATCCGATTTCCATGTCGTCACCATCATATTGACAATTCAATCGTTCATAGGCCGAAATTGAAAAATCAATATCCTGTGCTGAGATGGTAAGTTGATTCCCTGTTAGCTGTAGCTTCACAAGATTGCTTGCCTGGTTTGAGAAAACCGAAACCCGTTTCAGCGTATTGAAAAAGTCGACCCGGTTGATGGTTAGTTTATTCGGGTTTTCATCAGGAATAACCGAATTATAACTCGGATAATTCCCTTCCACCAGCCGGCATACCAGCTTATAGTTTGACAGTTCAAAAAAAGCATTTTTCTCATCAAACTCAATGGCTACAGGGTTTTGCTCTTTTGGTAAGATATTTCGCAACAGAGAGGCCGGCTTTTTGGGCAGGATAAAGGTACAGTCGGTACTGGCAGTTGTATCACTCCGCTGATATCTAACAAGTTTATGGGCATCTGAAGCGACAAACGTGAGGTTTTGCAGCCCCAGCTCCACCAGGATTCCGTTCATCACCGGCCGCAGTTCATCATCTGCAGTAGCAAACAGTGTTTTTGTGATCCCCGTCTGAAGCAGATCCGGATCAACGGAAAATGAACCTTTTTTATCCTCCTTTATGGTAGGTAACTGGGGAAAATCACTCCCTTTCTGTCCAACAATACTAAATTTCCCATTCTCTGAACTAATCACAATGGCCAGACTATCCAGGTTGATCTCAAAGGTCAGCGGCTGTTCCGGAAATTCTTTTAACGTATCGGTCAAAATCCTTGCCGGAATAGCAATGGTGCCGGAATCAGAGGCATTCTCAAGCATCATTTTAGTGATTAGTGTCGATTCGAGATCAGATGCTGTTATTTCCAGTTCATTGCCATCCAGCCGAAACAGGAAATTATCCAGGATGGGAAGTGTATTTTTGGCGCTAATAACCCTGCTTACTGCCTGCAAATGGCTTAACAGGTCAGTGCTTGATACAACGAATTTCATAGCATGAAGTTGATGTTTATTATTTATCAATTATACAAAAAATTTATCAAGAAGCCAATTAATAAAAACGCAAATGAAAGACTCATTCCGAAATTATGATCATTATTCAATCATAATTATTCAATAAAAAATAGTCCCTTTCTTTTAAAACGGGGTCAATATCAACATATTTAACGATTACCAATGCTGAATCATTATTCATGTTTGCATAGATCCGGTTCAAATCAATTTCCGGTTCACCGTTTTTTGTTCCCCTGATTATGGGATATGTTCGAATGGTAGCGCTACTGCCCGACTGGTCCTGAATGGTAATTTCATGCCTGGGCTGTGAGGAGAGAACAGCAGGGATGTCGACTGAATCTGAATCAAGCACCCAACGCTCAAACCGGAGGTTGTTGAAATAGGAGAAATACCGGTATACCCGCGCTGTATCGAGGTTCTGTACCGGCTCTTCCTCCGGAAGGGTAAGTAATTTTACTGCACCCGGACTCTCCTGGTAAATCACGAACGATTGAGGTTCATTATGACAGATCAACAGCTTAATCATTCGTATTTCCGATGGTTGACAGGAATAAAGGGTATGGGGCAGCCAGAACTTTTCACCGGTAACAAACAGGGAGCCAACATTACCTGAATAACCGGGGATATTCACGATAAAGGGTGTTCCTCTTTCCCTTTTTTTGAAGTAATTCCCATACGGATTGGATGTGACGGGATAAACAAGAAATGATCGGACCCTTCCTGGTTTTTCTCTTATCTCCACCCGAATAACGGATGAGGAAACGTGTTTCCATTCTGTCTGGAACTGGGATTCAGGAACGCTCGATTTTATGGATATGCGGGACAAGGTCTCAAGGAGAAACCGGATAGCTGATGGTCTCGCTTTATACCGGTCATTGACCATCCAGCCCGATTCCCCTTTGGTCAACACCAACCGCTCTCCCTCTTTTTCCATAATAACAGCAGTTACCCTGTCACTCTGTTTAATGGAAAAATCCCGGCTGTCCACCGAAAAACCACCATACCTGCGGGTAAGGATCACCGCAATGAGCAGGATGACAACCAATCCAATGATAATGAAATATGTACGATACTGTTTCAATCTTCAATTTTATCTGAGCTGCCCGGATCCACACATCGCGCATCAATCTAAACCACTTCAAATTTCCTCCGTCTTACCGACCGGATTACCAGTCCAAACAACACCAGTAAGACTGCTGGAAACAAGGTATTTATCAGTTGAATAGAGGCCTGGTGCTGATTGATCTTCGAACGGTCAAGGAGCCTCAGCTTCAATTCCCTTGACCGCAATTCCATAAGGTTCGATTCGTCAATGAGGTAGTTTATGCAATTAACAATAAAATCTTTATTGCCATAAAACTGTTGTGTGTACCGGTCCTGGTCCAGGGGCAGGGGAATGATCCTGTCCCCGGTTACGCGTACTTCATTTCTAATAACATCACCGTCTGCAACAACAATCATCCGGTTTGGCGGGCTCAATGCCCTGAAGGAAAAATCAGCAGTGGGTGCATACTCAGTGATCATGCGGTTTTTGAACAGCGACTCAAAGGTTCCCTCCAGAAGTACCGCCACCGGAAGGTAGGACTTGTTAAAATCTTTCTCTTCGGGTGTTTCTCTGACCTCTTGAAGCGAGATCAGGCAGGGAGGAGAAATGGTCGAGGAATATTTTGACGAATGAAGCAGAAAGGTTTTTTTCATAGTAGCATCTCCCCCTACGGTATCCACTGCATTCACAAACTCAAGCTTAACCGCATTTATGTTTCGTGTGATCGGCAGGTTGTCAGGTGGAATGATGAGTGGAAAATAGTACCATGGTGCAGGGGCAAATTCCGGTTGTTCCCCGGCAAGGGCAATATTCACCGGGATAAGGGCAGAATTGAGGTCCCTGACCAATACGGGATTAATGCGAACTCCATATTTGAATAACTGGTCCTCAAGATTTATGGGATGATAGATACCGGCAGTTGAAGCGGAATAGACCAGGCTATCCCAACTTACACGAACAGCATCAATCAACCAGAGCACTTTCCCACCATTCATGATGTATTGATCAATCACAAACTTATCCTCCTCTGAAAAACGGTTCTCCGGTTTTGCGATAATGATGGCAGCATAACCATCGAGAATACCCGGTGTTCCACCGATCGCTCCACGGTCAATATTATAAAACCGTGCCAGTTCCAGGGTAATATCGGCAACCCGGTACTCATCCAGTTCTCCATGGCCCTCAATGAACGCCACTTTGTGAATGGTATCGGCACTTACATTCTTAATCGAACTGATGAGTTCGTATTCAAGACCTTCCATGGAATGGTTCAAGTTCTGTTCAGCTGAAAGAGCAGGGTTGTTTCGTAAAAGATTCACGGCCATCTCTGATTTTCTGTAATTCAATATTAAGCCGGGAAAAAGGACCTTTTGTGACGTTCCTCCGTCTTTCCCTGTAACCTGAACATTGGTAGGCTTCAATCCCTTTGCAGCCAATTCCCTGAAAATATCATTTCTCACTTTCTGATCCGGATTTTCTGAAGGATCAATGAATTCATAATCGATCTTCCTGTCAGAGTATACCCTGAATTCATCCAACATATCCTTCACACTTTTCCTCATTTTTTTAAACCCGATGGGCATCTCTCCATCCAGGTAGACCTGAATGTATAACTCTTCTTCAAGATTTTCTAAGATCTCTCTGGTCGTGCTGCTGAGCGAATACCGTTTTTCAGAGGTCAGATCAATGCGGAAGAACAAAAGAGAGGAAAGATATCCAACAAGGATAATGATGACCAGTGCCAGGGATAGTTGTATCAGATTTCTTATTTTAAGATCCTTTCGGTTCACGGTTGTCAAAAATTTTGACCCGGAGGCCGGTTACCATTTGCGGCTCTGGATAACAATTTTAGTGAACAATACAAAAAGGGATATCACAAGAATATAATAAATGATATCCCGCGAATCCAATACTCCACGGCTCATGGATGTATAATGTTCATTGATGCCCAATGTCATGATAAATTGATCCATGTAATGAAAGATCGCGATGGAGCTGATGGAATCAAAACCGGTATACAGAATAAAACTGATAAGGACAGCTACGATAAATGCAATAACCTGATTATCCGTCAGGGATGATGAAAAAACACCAATGGAGACATAAATGGCAGCAAGAAAAAAGAGTCCGATAAAAGATCCCCATGTACCTCCGGTATCGATATTCCCCACCGGGTTCCCAAGCAGGTAAACCGAGAAAAAATAGACCAGGCATGGAATAAGTGCAAATAGCACGAGGACCAATCCCGCAAAGAATTTTGCCAGGATAATCTGTAAATCGCTCAGCGGCCGGGTGAAAAGAAGTTCCATGGTTCCTGATTTTTTCTCATCAGCGAACGATCTCATAGTCACTGCCGGAACCAGGAAAAGAAATACCCACGGTGCAATGATAAACAGCGTATCGATGCTTGCATACCCATTGTCCAGAACATTAAGCTCACCCGGAAAGATCCACATAAACAGGCTATTCGCAACTAAAAAAACAGTGATCACGATATAGCCTGTCAGGGTGCTGAAAAATACGTTTATCTCTTTCCTGAATAATGCTAACATTATGCTGTTAAAAACGATTGTGTAACAAATGTAATTTATTATCCGGTCAATATGCCAACCATTCGTGCGGCAATTCGTTCCGATACCCCGGAAGGGCCAATACGCTCATGCAACTGGTTATAATTTTCCAGCATCGTTTGCCGGTAATGCTGGTCATAGAGTAACTTATCCAATTCTGCTTTCAGGGAGGCAGGGGTTAATTTATACTGTAGTAACTCTCTTACGACCTTCTTCTCCATGATCAGGTTTACCAGGGAAATAAAATGTACTTTTACCAGCAGGTAAACAATGAACATACCGATGAGGTTTGCCCTGTAGCATACCACCTGTGGAACCCCCAGCAACGCAGCTTCAAGGGTGGCGGTTCCCGAAGTTACCAGAGCCGCCCCTGCATATTTCATGGTTGTATAGGTCTGTCCATAGATGAGTTGCACATCATATCCCTCTGTTAATTTCATATAATATTCCCTTTCAATCATCTGAGAACAGGCAATGATGAACTGGTGACCGGGGTAGTTATGAACCGTTTGCAACATCACGGGCAGGTTGTATTTGAGCTCCTGCTTTCTGCTCCCCGGAATAAGACCAATGATCGGTTTGTCAGGTAACTGATTCTTTGCAAGGAACGCTTCACGGCTTTCCATCCCTGCCTCTGCCCGGGTCACGGCGTCCAGTACCGGATTGCCCTGGTATTCAACCTCCATTTGAAACGTTTTATAATAATCAACCTCAAACGGTAAGATGGAGAACATCCGGTCAACGTATCTATTTATCTTCCTCACCCTTCCTTCTTTCCATGCCCATACTTTTGGTGAGATATAATAAAACACCTTGATCCCATGTTCCTTCCCAAATTGAGCGATCTTCAAATTGAAACCGGGATAATCAATCAGGATAATCACATCCGGCGAATAGTTGATGATATCCCGTTTACAAAAATCCAGGTTTCGCTTGATCACCCGGATGTTTTTCAGCACTTCAACATATCCCATGAAGGCAAGATCACGGTAATTCCGCACCAGTTTTCCGCCCTCCTGCTCCATCAGGTCTCCTCCCCATAACCGGAAATGAGCTTCTTTATCCGACTTTCTCAATCCCTTGATCAGATTGGAGCCATGCAGATCCCCGGAAGCTTCTCCTGCTATGATGTAATATTTCATTGTGATCCGTTAAATTCAATTAACAACCACACCTTCTCCCGTGTCTCAGGTAAATAACCGGAGCCCCAGCACGATCAATGCCAGAATGATTGTTGCCAGAAGAACTCCCCTGGCTGACTTCAGTTTATTAAGCCAGATGAATACAAAAAATACAAGAAGGTTTGGAATAACGCTAAGACTGATAATGTGTGTATATACCCTAAAAAAAATAAGTTGATTAATGTAGTCCCGGATTGACAGATCCTGTGTGGTGACCAGGTATATAACAATCAGGGTTACTAAAGGTCCAGCAATACCCAGCAGCAAACCCGTTATGAGTGAATTGAATCTTGAATTCATATAAACATCCTTTGTATGGTTAATCTGTTCAGATCTTCCAACTTTTTAATGCATCCAGTTGTTTGAAGGAGGTGTAATCGGTGCTGATGGGGACAACGGAAACATAGTTGTTCCTCAGAGCCCATTCATCCGTATCTTTTGCTTCGGGTTCATAGTTATTAAAATATCCGGTCAGCCAGTAATATTCCCTGTTAAACGGATCTTTTCGTTTATCGTATTCCTCCTGCCAGTGCCCATCGGTTTGTCTGCAAATTTTTACACCGTTTATATCCTCCATGCTCCCCACCGGTATATTTACATTCAAACAGATCCCCCTGTCCAGTCCATTCGACATCACCTGGTGGATTACTCGTTTTGAATAGACCTTTGCAGCGGTAAAATCAGCGTGTCTGGAATAGTCAAGAAGAGAAAAACCGATGGATCTTATTTTGTTTATCCCCCCCTCAATTGCAGCACCCATTGTCCCGGAATAGACTACGCTGACGGATGCATTTGAACCATGATTTATGCCGGAAACCAGCAGGTCCGGTTTTCTGTCGAGAAGCTGATTCAGGGCAAGCTTAACACAATCGACCGGTGTTCCGTTCACACTGAAAATCTTCAGAGAAGGAGCATCTTCTATTACCGTCACCCGAAGCGGTTGTTTAATGGTAATAGCGTGAGACATACCGGATTGGCTCTGCTCCGGCGCCACGACAACCACATCTCCACAATCCCGAACAACATCGATCAGGGCTTTCAACCCGGGAGCTTCAATCCCATCGTCATTGGTAACCAGAACTAATGGTTTATTTCCCATTTTACAAATACAATTCAAATCACTGCAAATATAACACAAAAAAATCAGGCTTCGTCCGACGAAGTCGGAGGACGAAGAAGGCTAAGGGGGAAAAAAAAGAGATAACAACAAATCATTTCAATTAACGATCCGCCACAGGCGAATCAAATAACCAATATTTATCATTTTTTCTTTACTTTTGTTTTTTCAAGCAGAAATATTTATGAAACTATCCTACAATTGGCTTAAGGAGTATATTGATTTTGATCTGGATCCGGTAAAAACGGCTGAAATCCTG
Organism: uncultured Rikenellaceae bacterium; assembly: GCA_964612275.1. Taxonomy (GTDB): domain Bacteria; phylum Bacteroidota; class Bacteroidia; order Bacteroidales; family VadinHA17. The sequence goes on along the minus strand of CAZTES010000031.1, from coordinate 12,166 downwards.
ACTGATATCGGCTTGGAAGTTGAAGGTATCGAGCAGTTTGAATCGGTCAGGGGTGGATTGGAAGGAGTTGTTATCGGTGAGGTTAAACGTGCCATTCCGCATCCGGGTGCGGACAAATTAATCCTCACATCAGTGGATATTGGCCAACCCGGACTACTGCAGATTGTTTGCGGTGCCCCCAATGTCAGGGAAGGGCAGAAAGTACCGGTTGCAGTGGCAGGGACAACCCTTTACATGGGAGGAGAGGAGGTGAAAATCAAGAAAACGAAAATCAGGGGTGAAGTTTCAGAGGGTATGATCTGTGCAGAAGATGAACTGGGACTCGGAACAGACCACGAGGGGATCATGGTGCTGGACGAAAAAATTCCGGTTGGAACACCGGCTCGGGATTACTTTGAAGTCTATACCGATGTTATATACGATATTGGTTTAACGCCCAACCGGATCGATGGAGCTTCGCATTATGGGGCAGCCCGCGACCTGGCCGCTTTTCTTACCTTTCACCAGACAGCCTCATTGCACAAACCAAATGTATCTGCTTTTAAGCCCCACAACAGGAATTACCCGGTAGAAGTGATTATTGAGGATGAAGAGGCGTGCCCGAGATATACGGGAGTAACCATTTCCGGAGTCCAGGTGAAAGAATCCCCGATATGGCTCCAGAACAGACTCCGATCTATTGGTTTACACCCGATCAATAACATTGTTGATATTACTAATTTCGTTCTGTTTGAAATGGGTCAGCCGCTGCATGCATTTGATGCTGACAGGATCAAGGGGAAAAAAGTGATTGTCAGGACGCTGGATGAAGGTTCTCTCTTTATAACACTCGATGAGGTTCAGCGGGAATTAACCGAAAAGGATTTGATGATCTGTAATGAGGAAGAGGGAATGTGTATTGCAGGAGTATTTGGAGGGCTTGATTCCGGTGTTTCCACCGGGACGAAACATGTTTTCCTGGAAAGTGCATATTTTAATCCTGGATCCATTCGGAAAACGGCAAAGCGGTTTGGTCTGAATACGGACGCATCGTTCCGGTTTGAGCGCGGTGCAGACCCGGAAATGACCATTTATGCCCTTAAACGGGCTGCCCTGCTCATTACAGAAATAGCAGGTGGAAGCATCTCTTCTGATATTGTTGATGTGTACCCCAGGGTTTTTGAACCCTCCACGGTCCGGGTCTACTATAATAATATTGAACGGCTGATTGGAAAACGTCTGAAGCCTGAAGTGGTTAAACCCATTCTTGCATTGCTTGAGATCAAGATCATGGAAGAGTTGAACGATGGATTATTACTTCAGGTCCCTCTTTACAGAGTGGATGTTACCCGGGAAGCAGACGTTATTGAAGAGATCCTGAGAATCTATGGTTACAACAACATCGAAATCCGGGACGAAGTCAAATCAACCCTGTCCTATTTCAAAAAACCGGATAAGGAAAAGATCAATAACATGATCGCAGACCTTTTGAGCCATAACGGCTTCAATGAGATCATGGCAAACTCGCTGACTCCGTCATCCTACTATAAAGAGAGGAGTGACTATCCCCCGGAACGATCGGTGATACTCCAAAATCCCCTGAGCAATGATTTGAACTCTCTGCGACAGAGTATGGTCTTCGGCGGACTCGAAACGATATCCTATAACATCAACCGGAAGAATCCGGACCTCAGGCTCTATGAATTCGGGAATTGCTATTTCTTTGATAAAACGGTGTCCCGGGATGAACCACTGACCCCATATACCGAGAATGAACACCTGGCACTCTACATCACGGGCTGCAAAACAGAACAATCCTGGAACTCCCGGGAAGAACAAACCAATTTCTATTACCTGAAATCGTTTGTTGAAATCATTCTCGAACGGCTGGGATTTAATCCCGATAAGCTTGTCATAGGAAAGACTGGTGCAGAACTCTATGCTGATGGTGTTATCTATAGCATGAATGGTGATCATATCGTGGATTTCGGAATCATTAACCGTAAGCTCCTTTCACAATTTGAGATAGAGCAGGATGTCTTCTTTGCCGATTTTCACTGGAACACTGTTTTGCAAATGATTGAGCATCATAAAATAACCTATGCTGAACTTCCAAAATTTCCTGAAGTCAAACGGGACCTTGCCTTGCTGCTTGATAAAAACATACAATACAAGCAGGTAAAGGAGGTTGCGCTGCAAACAGAAAAAGATATCTTAAAGAAGATCAGCCTGTTCGATGTATTTGAAGATGAAAAAATCGGGAAAGAAAAAAAATCTTATGCGGTGAGTTTTATCCTGCAGGATGACAAAAGAACACTGACTGAGAAACAGATAGAACAGGTTATGTCGCGCTTGATCAAAGCATTTGAAACCAAGCTTGGGGCAAAAATCCGATAATCAGAAGCCATGAAAAAGATAGGACTCATTCAGACTGATATTACAACACTCGAGGTGGATGCCATTGTAAATGCTGCGAACACTTCCCTGCTGGGCGGTGGTGGCGTTGATGGAGCGATCCACAGTGCAGCAGGACCGGAATTGCTGGAAGAATGCAAACTACTGAATGGCTGTCCCACAGGTGAAGCCCGAATTACCGGCGGGTATCTGCTCCCTGCCAGGCACGTGATCCATACGGTTGGACCCGTGTGGTATGGAGGAACAAACAACGAGGAACAATTGCTGGCTTCCTGTTATAAAAAAAGCCTTATCCTTGCTATGGAACATAGAATAAAATCGATTGCTTTCCCAAATATAAGTACCGGAGTCTATCGGTTTCCCAAGACCCGGGCAGCAGAAATTGCCATCCACGAAGCCTCCTCGTTTCTGAAAAAACATAAAAAGATCAAGAAGGTTATCTTCGCCGTGTTCGATGAGGAGAATTATCAAATCTACCGGGAGAGATTATCATAAGTTGGAAAAACAATTATCTTCATGTTTGATTAACCATTGCTGTTCATCATGAGGTCAGATTTCCGGAAGAATCTCAACGCCATCGACAAGATCACACTCCTCTACCTGTTCATCACAACGATTTTCATTGGGGTAGCCTGGAACGATCTGGAAAACAAACTGGTTCCCCTGGGATTTCGCATCCTTACCATCCTTGTTATTTGTGTAATGGCTTGTTATCAGGAATTGTTCCGGGGAGGTATAATGCAGTTTTTGCGATATGCCTACCCACTGATACTCATTGTTTATCTTTATCCGGAAACGGATCATTTCAATAACATTTTTTTTGAAAATCAGGATCCTTTCTTTTCCCGGATCGAGGAAACAATTTTCGGTTTACAGCCTTCTCTTCTGCTGCTTAAAAGATTTCCCCAGTTATGGATCGTAGAATTGATGAGTTTTGGCTATTTTTCCTATTATCTTCTGATTTTCGGATTCAGCCTCCTGCTCTTTCTATACGATCCGGATCTTTTCTACCGGTTAATCTTTGTTATCATCTCATCGTTTTACATTTACTATCTGGTTTTCGTGGCGCTACCTGTTGCAGGTCCCCAGTATTTTTTCCCTTCGCCTGAAAATGAAGTACCTACAGCATATCTTTTTAGCAGCATGTTAAAACTGATACAGGAACTGGGGGAACGGCCTACGGGAGCGTTTCCAAGCTCTCATGTCGGTATCGTGCTTATCATGATCTGGTATACATGGAAATACCTGAGACGCTGGCTTTTTGTTATTCTGCCACTCTCCATTTTGTTGATCGCCTCAACCGTGTATTTAAAAGCACACTATGTGGTCGATATATTGGCAGCCACCGTTACTGTTCCATTCTTTATTATATCAGGAAACAGCCTGTTCAATCTTCTGGAAAAACAGGTTAAGGTTAATAGCAGAACGGAATGAACCAGTAATTAACTCAAGTTGTCTGTCTGTACACCGTTACTTCATCAAATAACCGGGATTAGTATACTGCCATATTAAAAAATTGTTAACTTCCAGTTGAAATAATTTCGTTCCATCAGGTTATACTGCTTATTTTCAATAGCTTGACTCAATATTACCAGATCATATAAAACATGGCTCCTGAAATCAGAGAAGTTAAAACCAGGAAAGATCTTCAGCGTTTTATCTTTCTGCCGGCAAAAATAAATGCCGGGTCCGATTGTTGGGTTCCTCCAATGTATCGGGATGAATTTGTTTTTTTCGATCCGAAAAAGAACAAAAGCTTCAGCTATTCGGATACCATTCTTCTGTTAGCTTTCAGGAAGCACAGACCGGTTGGCCGGATCATGGGTTTGATCAACAGGCGGTATAACGAGATCCATAAGGAGGATCATGCCCGTTTTGAATTCTTTGACTGTTGGGAGGATGAGGAGGTAGCGCATGCGCTGATCCATCATGTGGAAGAGTGGGCAATAAAACAGGGGATGATAAAAATTGTAGGTCCACTCGGGTTCTCCGACAAAGATCCGCAGGGTTTTCTTATTGAGGGTTTCGAACACCGTGCCATCCTGGCAACCATATGGAATCAGGAATACATGAACCGGTTGATCACCGCTGAGGGATACCGGAAGAAAGTGGACCTGAACGATTACCTGATCGAGATCCCGGATGAGATCCCCGAATTGTATAGAAGGGTCAGCCGGATGGTCCTGAAAAAAACCGAATCCAGGGTCGTTGAATTCACCACAAAAAAAGAGTTGAAGCCATACATCATCCCTGTACTGAGGGTTATGAATGAATGCTACAGTAGCATCTACGGATTTGTTCCGCTGACCGATCAGGAGATGGTTGAGTATGCTAACAGGTATCTTCCTGTACTGGATCCTCATTTTGTAAAAGTAACCGAAAACCGGCACGGTGTGTCAGGATTTGTGATCAGCATGCCGGACCTGAGTGAAGGATTGCAGAAAGCATCGGGGAAATTGTTTCCTTTCGGGATCTTAAAGATCCTATCCTGCATGAAACGTTCACGGCACCTCACCCTTCTTCTCGGAGCGATTAAACCCAAATACCAGGGGCTCGGGCTGGATGCATTGATGGCTGTAAAGCTGCTCGAAACAGCAGAACAAAGAAACATGCAAACCATTGAAAGCCATCTGATCCTGGAGACCAATCATAAAATGATTGGAGAAATACTAAAAGCAGGAGGCAAGATCCATAAACGCTTCCGGATCTATGAAAAGGATTTGTGAGGTCCCTAAAATTTATACGAAAATCCCAGGCTCAGTAACTCCTTAAATTGAAGTCTGGGACCTGTTCCTATCTTAACCCCCTCATTATTGTATATCGGCACGAGTACATCGTCATCATAGATCATATGAGTGGATACTGTTGCACTGAGGTAGAAGGTGATCTGCATCCGTAAGATCAGCTCCCAATCAATGTCAATATTCTGAGGATTATGCGTATAGTTGGTAAACAGGTCCAATTTGTTTTCAATGGAGATATCATCGTTGAAGTTATAAAGGAATCTGGTTTTTACGTATGCTCCTACTTCACGATACACCTTTTTGTTTGCAGCCACACCGTATTTTGTCTGATCAATCAATGCTGTATCCAGGACATAAGTTGACTTGGATGTTATCGGTGAGATCAGGACAGAGGTTCGTTCATTCGGTTTATAGTCCAATCCAAGAGCAAACATCAGGTACCCGGGTGCCATAAACCGGGAAACCACAACTGAATCATTCGGATAATTATATCCTTTTGCAATCTGGCTCTTAAAACTAACCAGCAAACTATAGTACCAGTCTTTTATTCCTTCTGTTCCATATTTTTCAATGGCCTGCTGTCCCAGTTTTCCAAATGCTTTCTGTCCGAATTTTGAATTGATCTCCAGCAGGTCTTCATTTTTTCGCAATCGTTTATCTCCCGATTTAATCAGCCCATACTTAAACCGGACCGTATTTTCCCATTTGGTATTGTGTTTTGAATAATTGCCAAACAGATTTATCTCTGTAAAGGTCGATATTGAGCTTTCGCCTCCTTTTGCCCAGTTGGAAAGGTATCCCTGGGCAAAATTGAGGGCTCCCACTCCACCGTACTTCCAGATCTGCGGTTTTATCTCAATGGGCTTCATTTCCTGCAGGGTGCTTTCAATAACCTGTTTAGCATTCAGGTAATCTTCGATCTTTTTGCTCCTTCCCATTTTCCGGAAATAGACACCGTCATCCACAATAAATTTCAAGGAATTTTTATGATCTGCCTTTATCCAGATCCCGATGGAATCATATACTGCATTTTTCAGCCAGAATCGCCTGTATTCGGTCTCGTCGCTTAACCAGATGCTGGTTGAATCGTTGGCAAGGTTTTTAACCCAGAGTTGGAGTGAATCATCCTCGATGAAATCCAGTAGACGTGCTATGCTGCTTTTCAGCGAATCCGATGATCCGATCTTGCTGAAATCTTTGAGGGGGCTTACAAGCGAATCGCTAACTTCAAACAAAAGGGTATCCTGGAATATCAATCCTGTCGAATCGGTAAATATGATCTGGAGAGTATCTGTTTGTGGTACCTTTAGTTCAAGTAATGAGATGGAATCCGTTATCTCTCCAGGAATGGTATCCTTTACCGGTATCCGGACAGAATCAACGGGCAGAGCCAATGAATCTATTTTCAATGTATCCTGAACGAAACGGGAGTAGAGTGTATCAGCCCTTTTTTCTTCCTGTTCATCTGTGGGCTGCACAACGCATGCGTGTTCTCTAAGCAGATCAAACGGGTAGGTGCGCAAGAAATCCACCGTCGTATTTATCGGTCCATTTTCAACATAAGTAATGAGCCTTCCTATAGCCAGACGCAGGGAATCATCGGGAGTGATCCACTGGTTCGTATCAAAATATACCTGTTTCAGGTAATTCAATGTAGGGTCAATTGAACCCGATACACTGTCCGTTTTTTTATCGATCAGGATGGTATCCTGCGATCGAACAGAAGGCAGGGTATCCTCAACCGGCAAGTTCAGGGAATCCACCTGCCCGGTAAGGAAAAAGAGATTACCGCAAAACAACAATGACATCACCATTCTTTTCATAATCAACGGGTTTTCAAATGAATCCGGATGTATACTAATAGAAAAACAACGATTTTCTGATTTTATTCTGTAAACTGTATATTTGTATAATAAATTGGTATTAAAACCCAAGAGCAAGCTCTGGACTTTTATTTCCGCAACAAACTGCGGCGAATTTAACCAAATTTCTCGTCCGCCGAATCCGCCGAACCTGTCTGCCGGCCAGGCAGGTGACGGAGAAGGTGGATCAAAATTTCCTTCGATGACAAATCGATACGAAGTTTCCTTTATGGCAAAAAATCTCTACCGGAACATAAAAAGGAGAGACACCTATCCCTTCAAACCTCCGTCTCAGGCATTTTTGCTTATACAAATATAATGTCCCGGGACATTAACTTCAGCAAATAGATCCTGAAAATTTGTTCCAAAGGCAATCAAATGTATCCTGCCTTTCTTTAAAACAATTTCAAACAAATCTTACAGCAATGAAATTACCTTATGCAGAACCCTATAAGATAAAAATGATAGAGCAACTCCATCCGAGCACTCGTAACGATCGTGAAACATGGATCAGGGAGGCGAAATACAACCTCTTCAACCTGAAGAGCGAACAGGTTTTTATTGATCTTCTGACCGATTCGGGGACTGGAGCGATGAGCGACCGGCAATGGTCAGCCCTGATGCTTGGTGATGAAAGCTATGCAGGAGCCTCTTCCTATTATCGGTTGAAGGAAAAGATAAAAGAGATCTTTGGATTTGGCTATTTTCTGCCTACACACCAGGGCAGAGCAGCAGAAAATGTTCTCTTCTCGGTACTGGTTAAAGAAGGGGACCTGATTCCGGGAAACACCCATTTTGACACCACCAGGGGACACATCGAATTCCGGAAGGCAAATGCAATAGATTGTAGCATCGATGAAGCGTTCAACACGTCACTGGACCATTCCTTTAAAGGGAATGTTGACATCCGGAAACTCGAGAAGGTCTTTCATGAAAATCCTGTAAATAAGATTCCTTTCGTCATCATCACCCTCACTTGTAACAGTTCCGGGGGACAACCGGTGAGCATGCAGAACCTGAGAGAGATCCACAGGATTGCCAAAAAACATGGAGTCCTGCTCTTTTATGATGCTGCCCGGTTTGCTGAAAATGCCTATTTCATCAAAACCAGGGAAGAAGGGTATCGGGAAAAAACGATCAAGGAGATTGTCAGGGAGATGTTTTCCTATGCAGATGGCATGACCATGAGCAGTAAAAAAGATGCCATTGTCAATATGGGTGGATTTATCGGATTTCGCGATGAGAAGCTATTCCGGGAAGCCACAACCTTCAACATTATGTTCGAAGGATTTATCACATACGGCGGCATGAGCGGGAGGGATATGAATGCACTGGCGCAGGGGCTTGATGAGGGTACAGAGTTCAACTACCTGGATTCCAGAATAAAACAGGTAGCCTATCTGGGTGAACAATTGAAAGAATTTAAGATCCCTGTCCTGGTACCGTTTGGCGGTCATGCTATCTTTCTGGATGTGAAACGGTTCCTGTCAAGTGTAAGCCAGGAGCAGTTCCCGGCACAAACACTTGCCGTGGAGCTATACCTGGAAGCGGGAGTGCGAAGTGCAGAGATTGGCACCCTGATGGCTGATCGGGATCCCATAACCCGGGAGAACCGTTATCCTGAAATGGAATTACTCCGCCTGGCTATCCCCAGGCGGGTGTATACCCGGAATCACATGGACCTGGTTGCTGTAGCAATAAAGAACATTTTCGATCGCAGGGAGAAAATGACCAGTGGCTTGCGAATTGTCAGGGAAGCACCCATTCTTCGTCATTTCACCGTGGAGCTTGAGCCAGTCGATTGATGCATAATGATCTTTGATTTCATACCATCCGGGGGGGATAAATCTCAAGGATTCAATTTGCTCACCTGAAATAATTTGACCACTTTCGCAGCTTAATCACGTTCGGAGGAATGAAAGATCTTACCACGGGGAAAGAGAGCCGGTTGATCCTGAATTTTGCCCTCCCAATGCTGCTTGGCAATGTATTTCAGCAACTCTACAATATTGTTGACAGCATCATTGTAGGCAATTTCATTGGTAAAGAAGCATTGGCGGCAGTCGGTGCATCCTTTCCCATCATCTTTACTTTGATTTCTTTGATCATTGGAATTGCTTCGGGGACTACCATTGTAATTGCTCAATATTTCGGTGCCAAAGACCTCGAGAGAGTAAAACGGGCCATTGATACGCTTTATATATTTGTTTTCTTCTCTTCGATCTTTATTACAATTATTGGCATCAGTTTCAGCGAACAGATTTTTCGTTTACTGCAACTCCCCGAAGAGATCTTGCCACAGGCAAAAACCTATATCAACGTTTACCTGCTCGGAATTATTGCATCCTTCGGTTTTAATGGTACCAGTGCCATCCTGCGGGGGTTGGGTGATTCCAAAACTCCGATGGTCTTCCTGATCATTTCCACCTTTTTTAACATTGGCTTTGACCTGCTGTTTGTCCTGGTTTTCAAATGGGGGATTGCGGGTGTAGCCGTTGCAACCATCATTGCCCAGGGCGGCGCTTTCATTACAGCAATCATCTATCTGAACCGTTACCACAAGATCATTCAGTTTTCACTGTTAAAATTGAAATTCGACCGGGATATTTTCTGGAAGGGTTTTCGCATCGGTTTGCCCACCGGTTTTCAACATACCTTTGTTGCTCTTGGAGGGATGGCTGTACTGGGTATTGTTAATACCTTTGGAACCGATGTCATTGCGGCATATTCCGTCGTTGGAAGGATTGATTCCATTGCCATCCTGCCGGCAATGAACTTTTCAGCCGCTCTTGCCACATTCGTAGGACAGAACCTGGGAGCCAATAAATCGTCAAGAGTAAAAACCGGTTTCCGTGCTACCGTATTCATGTCATCCATGGTCGCTGTATCCGTTACGGTCGTTGTTCTGCTTTTCAGCCAATCCTTAATGGGATTATTTACCCAGGACCCGGAAGTCATCCGGATCGGTAAAGAATACCTGCTCATTGTCAGTTCATTTTACCTGATCATATCTGCCCTGTTTATGACCAATGGTGTTATGCGCGGTGCTGGCGACACCCTGATTCCCATGTTCATCACCCTCTTCTCCCTCTGGGTCATACGAGTTCCGCTTTCCTGGCTCCTGTCACGCAGCATGGATGAAATTGGAATATGGTGGGCAGTACCCATTGGATGGAGTATGGGATTGATCGTTTCCTATTCCTATTACCTTACCGGAAGATGGAAGCGAAAGGTCATTGTGAAACATGAAAAACCGGCGATAAACGAAATTATAACGGCTGCAGCCAGAACCCGTCCATAATTGAATTTTCCCCTGATTATCTTATCTTTGAAAAGGTTATTTCGTTATTCTATAATTTTATTGCAAGATGATCAAATCAATGACAGGCTTCGGCCAGGCCGTTTGTGAGTTGCCAAAGAAAAAAATACACATAGAAATCAAATCCCTGAACAGCAAACAACTGGATATTAATGCCAAATTGCCCGTGGTGTACAGGGAGAAAGAACTGGAAATCCGGAATTTGATCGGGCAGTATCTGACCAGGGGAAAGATTGATCTCTCTCTCTTTATCGAAGTCATGGAAGATGAGAATGTCCCGGTCATTAACCAGAGTGTGGTGGCAAATTACTATAACCAGTTGAAGCAGATTACCAACCAGCTGAATATCGAAAACAATGAACCCTTGCTGCCAATCATTATGAGATTACCGGATACCCTTTCCTCTGAAAAGAAGGAGTTGGATGAGGAAGAATGGAACCTTGTTAGCAGGGAAATCATTCATGCTGCAGAAAAAGTGAACCAGTTCAGGTTACAGGAAGGTGAATCCCTTGCAAACCATATGAATAAAGAGATTGAAATGATCCTTCAGCTACTTGAAGAGATTGAAAAAATTGAAAAAAACAGGGTGAGAAAAATTGAGGACCGCATACGGGATAATGTGCTGTCAAAACTGGGTCCTGAAGAATACGACCAGAACCGGTTTGAACAGGAATTGATCTATTACATGGAAAAACTTGATTTTTCCGAGGAAAAAGTTCGATTGAAAAACCATTGCACTTACTTTGTTCAGACCGCCCAGAAGGATGAACCGGTGGGTAAACAACTCGGATTTATTGCACAGGAAGTCGGCAGGGAGATCAATACGCTGGGATCAAAAGCCAACGATATGGATATCCAGAAACTGGTCGTGCAGATGAAAGATGCACTGGAGAAGATCAAGGAGCAGGTGTTGAATGTTTTATAGATTACGCTTCAGAAAAGACTAGATTTTGAATCCCGGAACTATCCGGTCGTGATTCCTTAAAGAAACAAACATCGAACACGGATTAACGATTTATGATTTGAGATATCAATTATGGACAAATTCGATTTGGAAGAGCGTTTAATTGAGTTTTCGGTTCTAATAATTGAAATTGCAAATGAATTGCCCAATACAAAAGCAGGGAATCATCTTGCTGGTCAGATTATCCGGTCTGGCACATCTCCTTCTCTTAATTATGGTGAAGCACAAAGTGCTGAATCCAGAAGAGATTTTATTCATAAAATGAAAATTATATTAAAAGAATTGAGAGATACTTTGATATGTTTGAAAATAATTCACAGAGCTAAACTCCATAAAGATGATACAAAATTAAAAAGAGCAATGAGTGAAAATGATGAATTAATATCAATTTTTGTTAAGAGTATTGAAACAGCCCAAAAGAACCTGACGAAATGATTATTGGTAGACCTCGATCTGAAATCGTTAATCGGTGTTCCCTGCCTGCAGCAGGCAGGCTTGTTCATAAATCAGTATGAGTGGTTTTGGAAATTCAAATCCTAAATAATTATGACCAATGCTACACATAAAGGTAAAATGGTAATAGTCTCCGCCCCATCAGGAGCCGGAAAAACCACGGTGGTGCATCACCTGCTGAAACAGGATCTGGGTTTGGAGTTCTCGGTTTCAGCCTGCAGCCGGGAAAAGAGGGCGAACGAGGTGGAGGGAAAAGATTACTATTTTCTCCCGGTGGAAATCTTCAAAAACAAGATCAAAAATAATGAGTTTATTGAATGGGAAGAGGTGTACCCGGGACAGTTCTATGGCACATTGCGGTCAGAAATTGAACGGATCCAGTCGAAGGAGAGCCATGTTATTTTTGATGTTGATGTAATCGGCGGCTTGA
>CAZTES010000030.1:0-23014 GCA_964612275.1 uncultured Rikenellaceae bacterium | reverse complement strand
GGAGAGGATGAGCTCCGCCTACGCCAAGGCTCCGGCGGACGAAGCTGTGAGACTAAGGGACTAAGAGACGAAGGGACGTAATTAGTAGGAAGTAAGCCTGCCTGCCAGCCACAGGCTGGTGAACCGGCAGGCAGGAGTACGCAGTCCGCAGTGTGAATTTCGTCTGACCACTAAGGGTTGGTTTGTGGGAGAGAAAGTTGGTCTGACGAATAAAGGTAAAGAAAGGGGACACTTTGAGAGATCCGCCTTCGTCAAGACTACGGCGGTCAAGGGTGAGAAGGGAGAGAAATGAGTTGTGTGAGTGACGGAGGGTATGGAAATATCGAAATTTCTGTTTTTGTTGTTTTTAGTGTTGTATTTATACGGTAGCTAGCGTTCGTTTGCCATGATAATAATTTTATAAATTACAAAATATAAAATGATGATTAGTATTATAGCCATAAATGTTTCGATTGTATGCTCATGTTGAAGATACCAATAACCAGCTTTTATCTGAAATTCATGGATTGGATTCATTTTTGTTTAGTGAACCATATTTAGCTTATTCTGATGTGCTATTTTTATTTTGAGTGTCAATTAACATGATGATAATGACGTTCTGAGGCTTTATCCCAATGATTCTTAATTACTTCCAATCATTTTCATCCAACTCGAAAACCTCATTGACATTCTTTCCAAAAACCTGAGCGATCTTAAGTGCCAATATCGTGGAAGGAACGTATTTGCCCGACTCTACAGCATTGATTGATTGTCTGCTTACATTCGTTTTTTCAGCCAGTTCTTCCTGGGTTATATTCAGGATTGCCCGTTCAATTTTGATTCTGTTCTTCACGTTGCAACAGATTTCTTTTCTTTATAAATTATCCAATTAAACCGTATGATAAAGAATATCAAAATTGAAAACATATTTATTACCATGATCCAATAAAAAGCATGACCGTAAACAAAAATAATGGTCAGGAACAGTATAACATAATTGAAATATGTTGCCCGGACAAGTGACTCTAACCTGATCCTTGAAATGAATTCGTCTTCGAACGGTTCTTTTGAGAATGCAATAAAAATTAAACTGATCATTAACACCAGTCCGACAATTTCATCAAATGCATTTGTATCTGTAATTGCAAAGAAGGAGGGATCAATAAGAAAATCAGTATACAGTATTGCGAAAACCCGGATATTCAGAAAATCAGGTTCAGGTTGATTAATTAAGTAAATCAGGCCTAGAATTACTGATGGAATGAACAAAATCATTCCAATTGTTTTAAAATAATTTGGAAATAAATACTTCAGTTTCATTTCTATTAGTTTTGGTTCAGTAAAAATAAATAAAATTTTAATAAATGTCAAGCATAATTTACATTTTGTAATGCATACATTACAAAATTTTTTGATTAACTCGATTTTAAAGACAAAAAGAGAAAGTGAATGCCAGCTTTTAACCAAGAGAAAGCTACTGCTAATGAGAAGAGACGAAGTAACTGAGAGAGGTGAGCGATGAGACTGCCAGGCTGAGGGACGAAGATACTGAGGGTCGGAGAGGATATGGTGAGCGGAATATGTAGTATTCGGGCAATAGAAATGTCGAATTTCGAACAAGCCTGCCTGCCGCCAGGCAGGGAATTTTGACTATCGAAGGATCACTAAACGTTAATGGTAAAGAACAAGAATCAAAAAAGTCCCGAGATGTTAGCAAATATGTGCTCAATAACTTACTAACCAATAACCGCTTTTTAAACTTTAAACCCGATCACCAGGATATCATCCACCTGGTCGTATTTGCCCCTCCATTTTTTAAGCCGTTCGTCGAGCATTCTTTTCTGTTCCTCCATCGATCTGTCCTGGATACTCAACAGCAACTTTTTAAAGGGATCCAGCTTGAATTTCGTTCCTTTAGAGCCACCGAACTGATCGATATACCCGTCTGAAAATAGATAGATGGTATCTCTTTTTTTCACCTCCAATTCATGACTGTTGAATGGTCTTTTCTCATCAAAATGAATACCGATGGGCATCCGGTCGCCACGGATCTCAGTTAATTTTGAATTCCTGATCATAATGAGGGGATTGTAAGCTCCGGAAAACAGCACCTTTTTTTCCTTCAGTTGCAGAATGCAAAGTGCTATGTCCAATCCATCTTTTGCTTCGTCCATTTTTCCGGTTTGGTGCAGCGCTTTTATGATAGTCGTTCGTAGTCTGTTCAGCATCTGGCCTGGTTTTGAGATCTTGTAATTGTTAACGATCTCATTCAGGAAGGAATGCCCCAGCATGCTCATAAAAGCGCCGGAGACTCCGTGTCCGGTACAATCGGCAGCGGCGATGTAGATCTTATCATCTCTGTGTGCCACCCAGTAGAAATCGCCGCTGACAATATCCCTTGGTTTAAAGAGGATAAAATGTTCAGGGAGCAGTGTATCCAGAAATTTCTCGGGAGGAAGGATAGCATCCTGTATACGCTGGGCGTAGTGAATACTATCGGTTATTTCCTGCTTTTGCAGCGAGATTTCATCCCGCTGTTTTTCAATTTCATCCCGTTGTGTTTTGATCTCTTCTTTTTGTTCCTCAATTTCAGCGGTTCTCTCTTTCACTTTTTGCTCCAGAATCTTTTTATCATATCGTAACTTCCGTTCACGAATAATAATCAGTACATACAGGGCAAGGAAAGCACCGATACCGATCAAAATCATAAACCATACCGATCTTGTAAATGGGGGTTCGATAGTAAAGTGTATAGTTTTTTCATCACTGATCGAACCCAGGATATTCCTGGCACGGATATGCAATTGATAATCATTTGGTGGCAGAAAATCGAAATCGATCACCGGATCCTGTTTCCATTTTGACCAGTCCTGGTTAAGCCCTTCCAGAAGGTATTGATACTGTGTAAGCTCGGACCGGATGAAGTAGGGGGCTGTGATCCTGAATTCCAGGGGAAAATCACCTCCTGTAAACTGAGACCGGGTAATGGTGAAGTTCCATCCTGATGCAGAATTGATGCTCTTAAAATACACATTAAACAGTTCTTCTTTATCAAGGTCCTCCGGATATTCGATCTTACTCAGAAGGTTATTTTCATCAATCACCCATGTGTTGTTACTGCCATCAGTATAGATATATTGTATTCCATCGAAAAGCCTCAAGTAATCGGTCAGGAATTCAGCTTTTCGGGTTGAATCATGGATCGGGATCCATTCCTTCTGGTCCTTAACCCAGGTTGATCCATCTTCTGAGCAGATGTAGTGATAGGTTTCCATGTCACCGGGGAGGATTGTTTTCGACCTGACCAATTCATCTTTTTCCGGATCATAGACATAGCATCCTGTAGACAGCAAAAAGACGGGTTTCTGGTTTCTTCCGCGGACAATAACGCGTTCTGAATACTCACTGGGGAACAGGTAGGTTGTTGCTTCTTTCTTCAGCTGGTCAGGAGGGTAGGAGAGCCTGAATGCTTTTGTCTCCGATCCTAACCAGATTCCCTCAGGGGTTTCATAGATGGAGTAGACGGGTTCATCTCCCGGGAAGAAATTCCTGTTCACCTCCCACTCACCCTGGTTGAAATTTACAGTAAATGCCCCTTCCGGTGTGCCCACATAAAAGAGTCCCGGGATGTGTTGAGAAGGGTGGATATAATGGATATAGGTATAGGTAGCAATGAATTTTACTTCATTATTTTGTATGCGATACAACCCGGTATTTGTGGCAACCAGGATCTGGTCCCTGAACTGGACCAGCTGTCTGCACTTATCATCCAGGTTCTCGATTTTTGTAAATTTATGGCTGATTGATTGAAGGGCATACGTCCGGTGAGTTGTGTATTGAGCGACGGGTTCATCTTGTATACTGGATGGGGCAACTTCCGATGGTTTTTCATCAGGCTCTTCGATAACGGGCAGCATCTCCGTGGGTTGCCGCTTCAGGGTATCTTTCGGTTCCTGTTCCTCTTCTCCTTTTTTCCTGAATAACCGTGATAAAAGCCCCTTTTTGGATTCCTCTTCCTGTTCCTGCTCAGCCTCAGCCTGTTGTGTTTCCTGCTTCACCCCCGAGGGTTGATACCGCTGTCTTGCGGGTTGCCTGGTTTTACGCACTTCAAGCGGCTCCAGTGGTTCTCTCTTCTTTACGAGGATCTCTATCTCTTTATAATCCTTCACTTCATTCAGGAAGTAAATGCCCTCGCTGGAAGCAACATAGATGGTATTGTTAAAATCCAGTACAGCGATCAGGTTTCCTTCCAGTCCGGGGTAAGAGCTATAGCTCCATACAGGAACTGAAAAATCGATCCGTGAAGCGCCAAATTCATGCGATAGCCAGAGCCCGTTGGACTGGTCTTTTCCGATGGCATAGATCTCATCATCAGGCAAGCCGGTCTGGTAATTCAGGGTAAATTGCGTCTCTCCCGATTCCTTCTTAATGATCAGGCAACCCCCGGTAAGTGTTGCCAGCGCAATGTCCTGCTCATGCAAGGTGACCCCACCACACAGAACACTCTCCATGATGTAATTCTCATCTTCAATGATATAATCTGTCAACTCAGTTCCGTCAAAAAGGTAGAGAAAGCTGTTGTCGGTTGCGATCAGGATCTGCCGCTCATTAAATGGCAGTGAGAACAGGATCTCATCCCGGTCAATCAGATCACCGCCAGGAACCGGCAGGAATGAATTGCCGTCGATTACATAAAGCCCCTTTTCATGAATGTTGACATAAACCTTTCCATTCAACAGTGCCATGCCGGTAAACGGGTGATCATTCTCCGAACGCCAGATCTCCTTATCATCAAAATTTTGAATGGCAAGCCTTGAGATGGTCTGATCGCTATAAAAATAGAGATGTGATTCATCAAACAGGATGTTTGTGATTACCCCAACCTCCGAAAATTCTGAAGAGATAACGTGGTAGTCAAAATTGCCAAAATTATTCTTCCCGAGGTAACCATAGCTGCCGTAACATCCTGCAAAAACCCGCTCTGTGACCGGCTCATAAATCAGATAATAGGGAATGTCTTTTCGATTAACAAAATCCCATTCCAGGCCGTCAAAAGTAAGGATCCCTTTGCGGTTGGCAAAAAACAACATTCCCGAGTTATCCTGTACGATAGCCCAGTTCTGGTTTTCAACTCCCTCGGGCAGCTTGAAATTGGTTATGAACGGATTTCCTGTCTGTGAAAAGGCAGTCAGTGAAAAACATACCAGAAGCCCCGCAATCGTACGGTTCAGGTACCTTGTTATTAATTCCTTATATGGAGATCTATGTTTCAAAACCCGCAGGAGTTGAATTATGTTGGTTAAAATGCTCGTCCCAGATAATAGTCAAACTGGCTGGCAAATGTCCAGACCCGTGTGAAGGCTCTTGCCCAGATGAAGAGCTGTTGAATGATAAACATCACCAGGATTTTAATGCCCGATGTCATTCCAATACCATCTGAGAGCAGGGTGAAGATATAAATCAATGCCACCGGAGCGACCATCAGCATCAGGTACAGACCATAGGTGAACGGGAATTTCCCGAAGACAAATTTCAGGGATCTGAAAATGGTAATGAACACTTTCCTGGAATCATTCCTGACAATGGAAAATCGGGCATAATCGGCAACGATCAGAAATAAGATCATGAATAAAAGCCACAAACAGAGTCCGGGCAGGATAATAAAAAATATGGTTTTTTCTGATCCTGTACCGCTGAGTGATACGGCAGATATCAGGAAAACAATAAGAAAGATAAGCGCTGTTATCAGCAGATAGATGATCAGCATATAAAGGCTTATTTTGAGAAGTCTGGGAAAAAATTTAAGACTGCCGGAAAAGAACCGCTCAAAGGTAAAAGGATAGGATTTATCAGAAAAGATGTGAAGGATCCCTCCGGTAAGAAAAATGCTGACGATGAAAAACAGAACGGCTATCCATAATCCCTGGCGTATAAACGGTCCGAGTTGTACCGATGCTTCATTAAAGAACTCCCGAAAAACCGTATGGTCATAACCGGAAAGAAGATCCTGTATAGCCATTCTGAATCCTGCTTTCTGTTTTAATGTTTCGAGGAAAGGAACAGCAATCACGATCCCCAGGATCAGATTGACCAGATAAATGAATGTGGGCATCGCCCAGGCCCTGCCGGTTGATTTAAAGCCGCTGATATATGCTCTGAAGATATTCATGATCTATCGGAGTTACATTATGAGAATATAGAGAAAAATTGCATGGTATTTTGGAGCCAGAAGAGGAATTTCAATGTTATCTTCCACAGTGCAGCTCTTTTGGGTTTGGTAGTAAGGCTATTGTTCATCCGGTTTACATCCAGTAGTATCTTGTTTTCCGGATCGATTTTAGCCCATAGGATTTTTTCCGGTTTTTCATAGGTAAATTCGTATGATCTCTCTTTACCATTCCATTTTTCAAGGATCTCCTCACCATCTTCAAAATGAATGAGCACTTCAACCGGCATGATCACCTCCCCAAGGCGGTGAACCCGGACGGCTGATGTATAAATGGTGCTTTCATACTCAATGTTTTTATAGGTTCTTTTATTCCCGCCTTCTTCATGGATGCCTTCCGGTGGTCTGGTTTTGCTGTTGCTTATCCTGGCGAGTTTATAATCACAGACTTCAGAGCCATAAAGTACCTGAGCGAAAAACCAGTTCATGTTCTCACCGAATTTTGTCCCATGATTCTTTGTGACCACTTCATTGACCACGTCGATAAAATCCTGTCCGCAGGGATGTTTGTATTTCCATCGAATATAAAAGGTTTTCATGATTTCGTCCATGGTCAGACGACCAACAATTCTTTCGAGAGTAGCCATCCAAATAGCAGACTTGTTGTAACTCATGGTGCCATATCCCCCGTGCGGAAATTCCCAGGCATTTCTGAAAGGTTCAGCGATTTTTGGGTTACCGGATCTGGTATAATCCAGGCGCTGGAGTTCCCCGTTGCCGTAATGTAACTTTTCATGCCCTATGTAAGAATGCCTCTCCCCGTATGTTTCATCCATGATCCTCATTTCAAAGTAGGAGTCGAATCCTTCATCAATCCAAGCCTCCTCGAACTCATTGGATGCCAGGATTCCCATGAAATAGTTATGCCCGAATTCATGAATGATCACATTTTCAATATCGAGTATCCAGTCAGGCATACCCCATAAGCACCCGGCAGTTATGAAGGTGGGATATTCCATCCCTCCGGATGCCATCCCTTTCAGGGGTGGATCGATAATAGAGATCGTGGAGTAGGGATACTTCTCAAAGTATTTCTCGAAATAGTCCAGGGCAACCTTAACCGCTCCGGTATGTCTTTCTGCCAGGGGGAGATGATCCGGTTGAAGGAAGACCATGATCTTCACGTCTTTCCATTGATCTTCAACCACACGGTAATCAGGCGAGGCAGTCCATGCAAAATCAACCACATCTTCGGCGAGATAGGTGAGTGTTTTGGTTTCATCCGGGTTATCGCGCTGGCTTTTCAGTTCACCCGCAGCACCGACAACAAACTTCTTTGGCAATGTGATTTCCACCTCATACACCCCGAAATCAGCATAAAATTCCGAATTGGCATGAAACTGGTGACAATTCCACTGTCCTTGTTCAGCGTACCGCATCCCTTTCGGTTCATAGACACCGATTTTTGGGAACCATTGTGCGACCAGAAAGAAATCATCCATGTAACCCGTCCTGGAAAATATCCTGGGCAGTTTCGATTTGAAGTCAATTTCCAGCCTGATGGATTGCCCGGGCATTACCGGTTCCTCCAGGGCTATCGATATGACCGATTGATCCTCTTCGTTGTTATCATCCGGCTGGATAAATCTGATATTCGGTGTAAGATCCGTTCCATCGGCAGAATGTATTTCATCAATATCCACCCAGCCCCAGGCCAGGGGATCCGAAGTTCTGACACCAATACCCCTCAACTGGTCACCGGATTCTTTCATGAATGTGGATTCCGTGTTTTTAAATGCATTCAGATACATGTGGAATTGCAGCTCATTGATGGTATCGTTCGAGGGATTTTTCCACACCAGATCCATTTTTCCATCCACGGTTTTTTCTTTCGGATCCAGCGTAACCTTCATGGCATAATGGACGATCCGATTACTTTTTGGCTGTGCAGTAATCAGCTGGTTCGCTGCAAGCAGAAGAGTAATCACTGAAATAACAATGGTCATTGGTTTGTTCATCATGGAGTGTATTTAGGTTTTGTAAAAACGGACGCTCCATTGCAGAAGTTCTGTTTTTACATTACCAAAATTATCATTTTTAAATGGAACGATAAAATGAACCAAGCCTGATTATTTCAAAATTACAGTGATTGCCTCCAGGTTGCGATTATTGGTTATGGTTTTCGCTTCCGGAGTATACAGAAAATCAATCAGGTCCGCATACCGTTCTGCTATTTTGCCCCTGACAATTTTAAGGGTTGAGTTCATCAACTGGTTTTCTTCTGTAAATCCTTCCTCAAGCAAACTGGTGGCTGCCGGCAGCCAGCGTTGCGGAAACATCGTAGCGAACTTACCTCCGGTCCGGTATTCGTTCAATTCTGCCTGAATAAGCTGAAGAAGGGCTAGTTTCACCTCCTCGGTATTGCCGGATAGTTTTTGTTCTGTAAGATACCGTTTCATTGCCTCCTTATTGGGAACAACCAGGGCAATGGTATAGGGACTCTGGTTATTATAGAGCATACATTGCTCGATATAGGGTGATTGTTCGGTGAATGCTTCTTCAATTCCTTCCGGGCTGTATTTCTCCCCGTCATCGGCAATCAGGAGGCTTTTAAAGCGACCCAGGACATAAAGAAATCCATCCTCATCGAGGTACCCCATATCTCCGGTGTGCAGCCAGCCGTCCTTTATTGTTTCGTCTGTAGCTGTTTTATTTTTCCAGTACCCCGGCATCACATTTTCTCCTTTTACCACGATTTCACCCTTTTCTCCAACCGGTAATGCATTTCCCTCATTGTCGTATATTTTCAGTTCGAGGTTGTCCACAACAATACCGGAAGAACCCAGTTTGTGTTTATTCATGGCATTTACGGAGATGATGGGTGCAGCTTCTGTGAGGCCATATCCCTGAAGCATCGGTGTTCCGATAGCATAAAAGAAACGCTGTAATTCAATATCGAGAAGCGCCCCGCCACCGAGAATATATTCAATCCTTTCAAGACCAATTCCCTCCCTGATCTTTTTAAAAAGTATCCTATCGTACAGCATGTAGAGTGGTTTTTTCAATGCCTGGATACCCTTTCCACGGTTGTCCCCTTCTTTATTGTAGTTGTATGCCAGTTTCAGCGCCCGCTGAAACAGTTTTTCGGTAAATGGTCCTTTAGCCCGGATTGCTTTTTCTATGGCTTTTCGAAAACTTTTTGCCATGGTCGGCACGCTCATGAATATGTGTGGTCTGACCTCCTTAATATTTTTTGGAATATTTTTCAATGTTTCCATGGGGCTTTTCCCGATCTCAACCGATGCCACACTTGCCCCTTTGCCCATAAAAGCATATAAGCCAGCTGTATGGCCATAGGAGTGGTCCCAGGCGAGAACAAGCAAAGTTGTGTAATGCGGTGGAATATGGATTCGTGAATATCCCTGTTCAACATTGGCAATGTAGTTGAGATGCGTAAGCATTACACCTTTTGGATCGGCAGTGGTGCCAGACGTATAACAAATGTTTGCCAGGTCATTTTCCCCGATCGAATTCTTGCGTTTCTCAAATGTCTCCTGCTCTTTTTCAAGAAATGCCTTCCCTTTTTCAAGCACTTCGCCAAAATAGATCTCCCTTTCCTGGCACTCGGTTTCCGGATCAAGCAGAATAACCAGTTCCAGTTCCCTGAGGCTTGTTTTTATTGCCCGGATTTTTTTCAACTGACTTCGTGAAGCGATAACCATCCTTGATCCGGAATGGTCCAGCCTGAACTGTACGTCAGAGGGTTCCTCCAGTTTGACCGATAATGGGACGTTTATTGCTCCAGCATACAGAATGCCTAATTCGCTGACAATCCAATTATTGCATCCTTCTGAAATCAATCCTATCCGGTCTTCCTTGTTGATTCCCATCGCGATCAGACCGGCTCCAAATTGTTGTGACAACTCCTGGATCTCCTTATAGGTTGCCCCCCGGTATTCACCATCCTGCTTTTCCCACATGTAGATATTATCCCCGAATTTTTTTACACTCTCTTCAAAAAAAGTGATGATTGTTTTCATGTAAGTAAGGATTTGATTATGATACCCGAAGATACAAAAATTATGATTCAAGGAAGATGAATAAATAAATGATTACTTTTGCATAACACATTCTTATAAAATGATTTATTAAAAAATGAAAAAGTTAATACCCTTGTTCGTGCTATTCCTTGCAGTTACATCGTGCAAATTCATAGAAGAAAAGGGCTGGTTTAAAAAGGATGCGGAAACCCTTATAGCCTACCAGGCCAGGATGGATAGCATCCGGGTTGCTGATTCGATCAATAAAGTGCTTGAGGCAGAAAGAATGATCGAACAGGCGAGGCTGGATTCCGTCAGGGCCATTGAAGAAGCTGAAAGAGAACGACTTGCCCGGTTTAAATACCATATCATTGTCGGCAGTTTTAAAACTCCGGAATATGCCGATCTCTATTCTTCATACTACCGGAAAATGGGATATGAAACGGAAACCCTGTTCAACGAGTATGATTTCAATGTAGTATCTGCCAGGGCGTTTGATAACATCCGGGAAGCACTTGTTCAGCTGGAACATTTCAGGGATACCGTGGAGCTGGAAGCGTGGTTGTATATCAATCAGTAGGTTTTTTTGGTGTTCGGTTACAAGTCGCCTCATAGCCGACTCTTCCATGGGAATGCCTTCGGCAAGAGAGTCGACTTACATACATTCATTCTACCGAAAGTTTTGGTAAAAATAAAGTGGGGTGGTTAAACTGCCAGCTCATTACTTCACCTGTATCAGGTTCCTCATTTTCAGGATGAGGATGACGGATTCAACAATCTCATCCACTGACAATGTAGCACAGTTGTAGATGGCGTCAAAAATAGACTGGTCCGATTCGCTTCCCCAGTAATAATCCAGGAACCGCTTTCTTTTCCTATCGTATTCAATGGTATATTTAACCCCCGCTTCATAACTCATGTTTTCCCTTCTGGCGATCACGCCTTTTACTCTCCATTCCAGCGGGGCCTGCAATTTGACATGAAAACTGTTGGGACAATCTTTGGTTATTGCCACACCCCCTCGTCCAACGATCACCACATTGCCATCATAGGCGATTGCTTTTATCACATTGGCAATGGATTTCCTGATTTTTTTATCGCTGCGGTGGTATTTTTTCGATTGTGCAGCAAGGATTTCATCGAATATTCCTTTCTCTTCATATTCGAAAACATACTTGATCTCCTCGGGTTTGACATCCAGCTCTTTAGCCGACCGTTCCAGGATCTCTTTGCTTATCCAATCCCAACGATCTTTTCCGGTGATCCGGTTGATGGTGCTGACCAGCTTTCTGGCAATTATTTTGGAAGGACAACCAAACTCTCTTGAAATGGTCAAAACAGGGCCGGCACAACTTACTTTTTGTTCCTTTTCCCTAACCCTGTCAAATGCATATTTTGATAGATCTATTTTCATTGCAAATCAAGTTGTAAAATGTTAGAAAAGGCAAAGCATCAACCTCGGTTTAGAAGTCTGTTAAATTACTAAAAAACCTTTTCTTTACAAAAAAGTAGAGCTGCTTTATTATGGGTTGCACCGAGTCAGTTTGAGTGCTTGCCAGTCTGAAAAGTATGATTTCACAATTGATCGGGTTACCGCCTGATAATTTGTCTCCTGTCGGGTCCTACAGAGATTATGGTAATGGGTAACTTCACTTCATTTTCAATGAAACGGATGTACTCTTTCAGTTCGCCGGGTAGTGCATTGAATTCGTTACAGGAAGAGATATCTTCATCCCATCCATGGAATTTTTCATAGACCGGTTCAATTTCAAGCGACATGTCATACGGGAGACGATCCACCCGTTCTCCCTCAATATCATAATGCGTGCATATCTTCAATTCAGGGAACCCGGTAAGAATATCGGTTTTTGTCATAAAAAGCTGATTGACACCATTCAGCATGATCGAATATTTCAGTGCCGGCAGGTCAAGCCAGCCACATCTTCTTGGACGGCCGGTGGTCGCTCCAAATTCAGCGCCCTGTTCCCTCATCTTATTACCCGTATCATCAACAAGTTCGGTAGGAAAGGGACCACTGCCTACACGGGTGCAGTAAGCTTTAACGATTCCGAAGACGTTACCGATGGTAGCCGGAGAGATCCCTAACCCGATACATGCCCCGGCACAAACCGTATTCGATGAGGTAACAAAGGGATAAGATCCGAAATCAATATCAAGCAGTGTGCCCTGTGCCCCTTCGGCGAGCAAAGATTTTCCGGCAGCAAGCAGGTCATTCACCAGGTATTCGCTGTCAACAATGGGGAAAGACCGGATCAACTCAATCCCCTCAAACCATTCCTTTTCATGTTCGCTGATATCGTATGAGAAGTCGTGCAATTGAAGGATCTCCCTGTGTTTGTTTACCAGGAAATTATATTTATCCCTGAATCCTTCACCCAGTATGTCTCCAACGCGCAATCCATTACGACCTGTCTTATCCATATAGGCAGGACCAATACCCTTCAGGGTTGATCCAATCTTCGATTTTCCCTTGGCGGCTTCTGAAGCAGCATCCAGTATCCGGTGAGAGGGTAAGATCAGATGTGCCTTTTTTGAAATGAATAACTGGTCTGTTAATTGAATTCCCAGATCACGCAGCGATTCTACTTCTTCCTTAAATACCGATGGATCAATAACCACTCCATTGCCAATGATGTTGATCTTATCCTTTCGGAATACTCCGGAAGGGATAGAATGCAGAATGTGTTTAATCTGGTTAAACTCCAGGGAATGACCGGCATTCGGCCCCCCCTGAAACCGCGCTATACCATCGTATTTCGGTGTAAGGACATCTACAATTTTCCCTTTTCCTTCATCACCCCACTGAAGTCCCAGCAAAATATCAATTTTCATCTATTTATCTTTCTTTTCAGCAACCCCGTATATATAGAGCGAGTGGTAAAGGGGTTTAAAATTATTGAGTTCACAGGCAGTCTTGATGATTTCGAGGATCCTGGGATCACAGAATTCAATCACTTTACCGGTCTCGGTATCAATCAAATGATCATGCTGGCTGCACTGGTATGACCGTTCAAATTGTGCAATGTTTTTACCGAACTGGTGTTTGATCACCAGGTTACAATCAAGCAACAATTCAATGGTATTATAGAGGGTTGCCCTGCTAACCCGGTAGTTCTTATTCTTCATGAAGATGTACAATGATTCGATATCAAAGTGCCCGCTCCTGGAATATATCTCATCAAGAATGGCATACCGCTCGGGGGTTTTCCTGTGCCCCTTCTTTTCCAGGTATTCTGTAAATATTTGCTTTACAGTTTGTTTCGTTTCATCACTAACCATATGTAGTCTAATTTAAAATAGTGGTTTAAAATTATGGATTTTTTTGTGAAATACAACACTTTCATGAGATCAAAACAAACCATTGAATCGGATTGAAGGGTGGGAGGGGCTGGAACAGGGGATAGTGAAAGCGGATCAGGACTGTTCAATGGACTCAATCCGTTTGACAGAATCCACTCCTTTAATTTTTATCAGGTTCATTATCAGGTTATTCAAATCCTTTGTGCTGTGGACGTAGAGATCGAGTGTGCCATCGAAGATGCCGTCATGGACTTCGATGTTGACGGTTCTCATATTCACACTGAGTTCTTTAGAGATGACATTGGTAATTTCATTGATCATACCGATTTTGTCGATTCCCATGATCCGGATACTTGCCAGGAAAGAGAGTATTTTATGGGTTGTCCACTTTGCTGTCACAATTCGATCCCCTTCTCTGGACATCAATTTTATGGCATTGGGGCATTTTGAACGGTGTATTATGATTTTATCATTCAGTTTTCTGTATCCTACCACATCGTCACCGGGGATCGGGTTGCAGCATGTAGCCAGGGTATAGGTATTTTCAGCGTCGTCGATGTTTTCGCGCAGGATAAGGGGAGTTTTATAATCGAATTTTTCCTCTTTTTCTGACGGTTTTTCTTCAACCGGTTCTGTTTTCTCCGTTGATGATTTTCCAAACTGCAGTTCCCAATACCTGATCCATTTGTTTTTGGTTTTTTCCCGCAATACTTTTTTCAGGTTATCGAGGGTTATGAGTCCCAGTCCAATTTTACCGTACAGTTCATCTTTATTGATCACTTCATATGCCGGGATCAGTTTTTTAAACACCCGGGAACTGGGTATCAGGTTAAATTCCTTTAATTTTTTTTCCAGGATTTTTTTACCCTTTTCGATCCGGTTTTTGGTTTCAGATTTCAGGGAATTTTTAATGCTGGATTTGGCTTTTGCGGTAATCACATAATCGAGCCATTCGTGATGCGGTTTTTGTTTGTCGGATGTCAGGATCTCCACCTGGTCGCCACTATTCAGAGTGTGGCTTAAGGCAACAAGCTTATAATTTACTTTAGCCCCAATGGCTTTATTTCCTATTTCGGTATGGATCTCATAGGCAAAATCAAGAGCGGATGCACCCTTGGGCAGGCTTTTTATCTGTCCTTTTGGAGTAAAGACAAGGATTTCAGAAGCAAAGAGATTCAGTTTAAACTCATCCAGAAATTCGAGGGCATTAGAGAGGGGATCCTCGAGCATCTCCCGAATTTTTTTGATCCATTTATCCAGTTCTCCTTCTCCTGATTCTCTGTTTTTGTATTTCCAGTGGGCGGCATAACCCCGTTCAGCAATTTCCTCCATTCGGTTGGTCCTGATCTGGACTTCCACCCATTTGCCATGGGGTCCCATAACGGTAACATGCAGGGCTTCATATCCATTGGCTTTTGGTGTACTTACCCAGTCCCGGATCCTGTCCGGTTTTGGCATATAAATATCCGTGATCATGGAGTAGACACTCCAGCATTGTGTTTTTTCGGGGACATTTTTCTTGGGTTCAAAAATGATCCGGATTGCCATGAGGTCGTATACCTCTTCGAAAGGAACTCCTTTCCGTTGTATTTTGTTCCATATCGAGGCAATCGATTTTGGTCTTCCATTGATGTCGAACTTGTACTTGTTCGATTCGAGTTTTTCAATAATGGGCAGAGAGAAACGGTTGATCATACTAACCCTTCTCTTCTCATTGTCCCTGATCTTGTTTTGAATTTCGGTATATACTTCCGGATGGTGATATTTTAAACTCAGGTCCTCCAATTCGGTTTTAATGGCATAAAGGCCCAACCGGTGTGCCATGGGGGCATAGAGATACACTGTTTCGCCTGCCACTTTCATCTGCTTGTTCGGGGGCATGGAATCGAGTGTCCGCATATTATGCAGCCGGTCTGCCAGCTTGATGAGGATTACCCGAACATCATCTGAAAGGGTAAGGAGCATTTTGCGGAAATTCTCAGCCTGGAGTGACGATTTGTTGTCAAATACGCCTGCGATCTTGGTTAGTCCATCTATGATGGAGGCGATCTTTTTCCCAAAATGATTTTCAATATCTTCCAGTGTATAATCTGTATCTTCAACAACATCGTGCATTAATGCACAGGCAACCGATTTTGCACCCAGGCCGATCTCATGTGTAACGATTTTTGCCACAGCAATGGGATGAAGAATATAGGGGTCACCTGATTTCCTCCGCATGTTTTTATGCGCTTCGTTAGCCAGATCAAACGCTTTTTTTATGAGCGTTTCGTCTGCCTCAGAATGACAACGCACACAATGCTGGAGAAGATCCTCGAACTTCTCTTTTATCAGTTTCTTCTCTTTCGGGGTGAGTATAGACATTTACGGTTACAGGTAATGGTTAATGGATAAACCATCCACAAATTTAATCAATTTTGAAAAGCAATTGACTTCCGGATCGTTCCGGATGCAATATTATTTTGGGTAGATCAGTGTAAGATGCCCGTTTTTCTCTATGATTTCACCTTCGTCACTTACAACACGGAGGAAATAGATATAGATACCCTCCGGTGCCGGTTTGTCACCGTTTATTGTCCCATCCCATCCTTTCAGGGGATCAACAGATTCAAAAAGGAGGTTGCCCCAGTGATTCTGTATGGTTAACAAATACTGGCTTGGAGTAAACGAGAGAATGGGTTTGAAAACATCATTTCTATTGTCTGCATTGGGCGTGAATGCGTTAGGGACAAAAACTTTTACCGGCACCTCACCACAGGAAATGTTTGATCTGGATGATCCGGTAATACCGTATGGATTCTGATTCCCTTCCATGGTTTCCACATAATAACAAAACCTGCCTGAAGGGGCGGTGTACTGGAATGCCGAAATGTCATCGAGATAGATCGTATCTGTTCCGGGAAGAGAAGCAACCAGTTCTGGCAGGAAGTCCCCGATCAAACGATAAATGTGACAGGTTTCTGCTTCACCCAACCAGTTATAGTAAGGTTGCCAGGTTAACTCATTGATTATTTCCTGGTTTTTAACTGTCAGGACAATATTGCTCGCCACATTCGATTCAGCAACCACGCTATCGCAGGCATTGATTGCTTTTAACCGGTAGAAGAATCTCCGGGCTGGATTGTCAATCGTATCAACATACTTGATATTCCATGAAGAGGGATTATCAAATGCGGAAACAAGTTGTGTGATATTCGTTGTATCATTTCCTTTAAAAAGCCGAAACCTGTAAATCTCAGACTGAGGGTCAATGGTAAATGAGAGATGTATTTCGTTCCCGTTCTCCACAGTAGCGTAATCGGCATTGATGTAATCCGGAATTCGGGGCATCTGCGTAAAGGTGCAGACCCTGTTTGATGTCGATACCCAGCCATTACTGTGATTTGCCCGGATGTGGTAACAATAGCTGGTATAGGATTCAATTTCTTGATGAATATAATCTGTTGTAGTGGATTCAATGGTTTGCAACAGGCTATCCGGGCCACCGTTAATATTCATGATGATCTCATAATTTTGAAGCTCCCCGTCCCATCCGAGGTAGGGGGTCCAGTCCATGTTCACCCGGATCAGACAGGAATCAAAAAAGAGAGAAGTAAACATAGTGTTGTGGGGTTCCGTTAAAGGACTTGGATTTCCGGCGGTATCGTACGCTGCGATAACATATGATTCGGGAAAGAAATCGGCATTGGAAGAAGCATTGATATAGGAAGTGGCAAAAGGGTTCCAGAGGGTATCAATGGCGATCCAGCTGCTGTTTTTATCGATATAAATGATGTAAGCCTCAACATCAGCAGAGGGACTTAATTGCCACTCTAATGAAGCATTACCGGTGAGTGGATTAACACTAACGATCTGTAACTCCGGACTGATCGGTCTTTCCGTATCCTGACCATCAACGGGAACGGTTAGCAGGTAACCGAGCAGGATCAGCAAAAGATATTGTTTTATGTTATGCATTGCCATTTGCCCAGAATACATTATAGAAACTCCGTTTTTAACCGTTTAGTATTTCCCGGCAACGATCTCAGTAAATGTCCCGGGTGCGAAATATTGATTTGCCAGATCGAGTAATTGTTTTGCTGTTGTGGACTTTATCGTATCAATCGTTTTATCATAATAGTCGTAATCCAATCCGTATTCAATGATGGCTTTCAAACTTTCCGCCAGGGCAAACGGACCATCAAACATCCTGATCATTTCCCCCATAAGATAATGTTTAACCCTTGTCAATTCATCTTCCGGTATAATCGTTTCTCTCAGGATATTAATTTCCTTATAAATCTCTTCCAGGGCAGCCTTGCATACATCTTTGCCCACTTCTGAGGCGATAACAAAATAACCGGCATGGTGCAGGGAAAGGATCATGGACCCGATACCATAAGTATATCCTTTGTTTTCCCGTATGTTTTTCATCAGTCGTGATCCAAAATATCCTCCCAGTACGGTATTTAAAATTTGCAATGCTGTAAAGTCGGGATGGTGTTTATTGAAGAGACTTTTTCCTATCCGGATTGCGGACTGGAACACTTTCCCCTTTTTAATAAGTAGCTTTTCAGGATTCTTTTCCGCTAAGTGTAGAGTTCTGGTTTCGGACTGGCTGCCCCTTTCTATCCTGTTTTTCCCAAAATGGTTATCGATAATGCGCTCCAATCCAGTCCATAGTCTGCCGGAAACAATTATACTGAAGGGATGATTACGGTAATGCGTGTGGTAAAAATCCGCCAGCATGGAGGATGTAACCTGGTGATGATCCTCAACGATAATTTCTCTTCCGTAGGGATGGTTATTTCCGAAGATCGACTTTAGAAAACCTGTTCGTGCCATGATCTTAACCTTACCCTGATCTTCGATGAACTGCTGTTCTGCCTTTCTTATGTAGGTTTGAAATTCCTTTTCCGGAAAGGTAGAATGATAGAGGATATCCGCCACGATCTCCAGTGTCTGTTCCATATATTTTGCAAGGGTAAAGAGCATCACCGTACCGTTATCCTTGTCGGCATTTAACTGAAAATAGGCGCCATAGTACTCAAATGATTCGGCAATCATTTCAGACGATCTTTTTTCAGTCCCTTCACTCAGCATGGCATTGGTGGCAGATGCGACCAATGGGGCAGGCTCAAACCAGCTTCCTGCTTTGAACAACAGTTCGATTCTTATAATATCCTGTGTCCCAGCATTGATTAAATAGAGCGGGATGCCGTTTGAGAGAACCGTTTTTTCAGCACGGACATAATCGATCTTATCAACCGGTTCGACCGGTGGAATTTGCTGCCGGTTTGGTGTTTGCATCATTTTTCAGATCCTTGCGGAATGTATTAATGTTTCGTGAATCATTTCTTCGGGTTATCGAAAATTCGTTAACCGGATTTGGCTTTATAACACAATGTTGAGCAATTGGTGCGATCGAACAGTTCCCTGGCAACTCCTGCAATTTGTTCACCTGTAACGCACTGGTATTTTTTTACTTCCACATTGATATTCGCAGCATCTCCAAGCAATTCATGGAACGCAAGGCTCATCGCTTTGCTCAATATGTTGGTCTCTTCAAGGACAAGCGAGGATTCAATTCTGTTTTTTACCTTGTTCAGCTCTCTTTCAGGTACAGGATCATGTTTCAGTTTTTCCAGTTCCTTCATGATCTCTGCTTCTGCCCTTGCCATTTCCACTCCTTTAATCAGTTTTCCTGCCACAACAAATAATCCGGGATCAATATTTCCGGTGAGGAAAGCATTCAGTTCGCTGAATAGTCCTTGTTCCTGTACAAGGTGCTGGTATAATCTTGATGATTTGCCATTGGCCAGGATGTCGGAAATGATATCTGAAATGTAAAAATTTTCATCTCCTCTCCGGCACATATGAAAGGCTTTGTATATGGCATCGAAAGGCACATTACGCTGAACGGTTTTTCTTCTTTCGGATTCTTGTTTCGGCTCCTGGAGATAGTTCCCCGGTGGGACTGTTCTTTTTTCAATACCGGAGAACCATTGTCGGGTCAATCTCCGGGCATTTTTACTGCTGATATTCCCGGCAATGACCAGGATAGCATTATTGGGTGCATAATGGTTAAAGAAAAATTTCTTCACGTCATCCAATCCTGCCTCTTCTATATGGCTGATATCCTTTCCAATGGTGGGCCATTGGTAGGGATGGAGTGTGTATGCCAGGGGTCTCATCAGCAACCAGGCGTCACCATAGGGCTGGTTCAGGTACCGCTGTTTATACTCTTCGATCACTACATGTCTCTGGAGATCGAGGTTATGCTGGGAGAAATCGAGGCATAGCATGCGGTCTGACTCGAGCCAGAATCCTGTTTCAATATTCTCCTTTGGCAGGGTAAGGTAGTAATTGGTTATGTCGTTGGTGGTAAAAGCATTGTTTTCACCGCCGGCATTCTGCAGGGGTTGGTCGAAATCCGGGATGTTGATCGACCCCCCAAACATCAGGTGTTCAAACAGGTGGGCAAAACCGGTTTTTTCAGAATGTTCATCCCGTGCCCCGACTTTAAAAAGCAGATTCAGAGCAACCAGGGGAGTCGATTGATCAGGATGGACGATTATTTTTAATCCATTTTCGAGTTCGAATTTTTCCAGTTCTACCATGGCGGATCGTATGGATGGATTATGCGGGATATATCAGATGGATCACAGCTCCTGTTTTGCCTGGTGGAATTCGGAGATCAGGTTTTGCATGATTTCAGCCACCGGCAGGATCTCCTGTACCAAGGCAGATACCTGTCCTATTTCCAGTTCACCCTCTTCAAGGTCTCCTTCAAACATGCCCTTTTTTGCCCTGTTCTTCCCGAGAAGGATGGAGAGCTCACCGGCAGTAGCTCCAGCCTGTTCAGCATGGCTCACCTGTCCATGAAATGGGTTTTTAATTAACCGCACCGGAACGATTTTTTTCAGCACGAGTTCTGTTTCCCCCTCACCGGTACTCACGATTTTGTTTTTAAAATTAGCATGAGCTGACGATTCTACTGATGCGGCAAACCGTGTACCTATTTGAACTCCATCAGCCCCCAGTGCGAAAGCAGCAAGCATTCCTCTTCCGGTGGCAATTCCTCCTGCAGCAATGAGCGGCAGTGAGGTTACCGACCGGACCAACGGGATAAGGGCCATGGTTGTGGTTTCTTCCCTTCCGTTATGCCCCCCGGCTTCAAACCCTTCGGCAACAATGACATCCACACCGGCTTCCTGAGATTTTATGGCAAAACGCTGGTTTGATACCACATGGGCTACTTTAATCCCTCTCTCTTTCAATACCGGAGTCCATGTCTTGGGATTACCGGCTGAAGTAAAGACAATACCTACGTTTTCCTTCATGATGATCTCCATGATCTCTTCCACCTGCGGATAGATCAATGGCACATTTACTCCAAATTTCCCTTTTGCCACTCCGTTTGCCTTACGGATATGATCACGGAGTGTGTCGGGATGCATTGAACCGGCACCAATTAATCCCAGTCCTCCTGACTGACTGACGGCTACAGCCAGTTTCCAACCGGAGCACCAGATCATTCCTCCCTGAATTACAGGGTATTCAATATTGAATAGTTTCCTTACAGCAGTTTTCATATCGATAACAATCCATCGGTTAACGTTATAGTAACACCCTTTGCAAACTTAAACAAAATAAGTCTTTCTCATCGTTTCTGAATTATCAGGGAAGTATTATCTTTGTTTCCTCATGCATATTAACAGGTTATTGATCAAGCTTTTCCGTTGGAGGACAAAACACATTAATGACAAGCAGTTTGTTCTTCTTCTGAGTATTGTAGTTGGTTTTTCTGCTGGTTTTGGGGCGGTGATCATAAAGAACTTGGTACACCTGATACAATCCTTGTTAACCAGTGGATTTGACAGAGAGGATTTTAACTATTTCTATTTTCTTTTTCCAACGGTTGGAATTCTGCTCACGGTTCTGTTTGTCAAATTTGTCCTCAGGCAGCCGGTAGGTCATGGGATCCCCGGTGTTCTTTACGCTATTTCACGGACAAATGGAAAGGTAAAACCACACAACCTGTTTTCATCCATTATTACGAGTGCACTGACCGTGGGTTTTGGAGGCTCTGTAGGACTGGAGGGACCTACGGTTGCTACCGGAGCTGCCTTAGGATCAAACCTTGGAAGGCTGCTGCGTTTGAATTACAGACAAATCATCCTGATGCTGGGATGTGCTTCCGCAGGGGCCATGTCAGCCATTTTCAAAGCACCAATTGCTGCCATTGTTTTTGCGCTGGAGGTGATCATGCTGAATCTTTCCATGTCCTCCCTGGTTCCCCTGTTAATCTCTTCGGTAACGGCTGCATTAACCTCCTATTTTTTCCTGGGACAGGATGTCTTGTATTCGTTCGAACTGGAACATACTTTTCAAATGGGAAATATTCCCTTTTACATCCTTATTGGTTTATTTTGCGGATTGGTATCGGCTTATTTTACTCGGATGTACATGTTTGTTACCGGGGTGTTTGACAAAATAGATTCGTGGTATAAGAAGCTCTTGCTTGGGGGTTTGATACTGGGTGTCCTGATCTTTTTCGTACCATCCTTGTATGGGGAGGGATACCAGGCAATAAACAACTGTCTGAACGGTGATTTCTCCTACTTGTTCGATTATTCTTTTTATTATGGGCAGCGAGATAATATTATTGTCATGTTTATTATCCTGGTTGTCATTATCTTGTTCAAGGTGGTGGCCACGTCGGTCACGTTTGGGAGTGGCGGTGTGGGCGGAATATTTGCCCCAACCCTTTTTCTTGGTGCCAATTCCGGATTGTTTTTTGCAAAAGTATGCAATCAACTGGGATTTGATATCCCGGAAAGTAATTTTGCCCTGGTGGGCATGGCCGGCCTTCTTGCCGGAGTGATCCATGCGCCCCTTACCGCTATATTCCTGATTGCTGAAGTGACGGGGGGATACGGACTGTTTATGCCGCTGATGATCACCGCTACGGTCTCCTATGCCACCATCCGGATCTTTGAATCCAATTCTGTCTATACCATCCAGCTGGCTAAAAGAGGGGAACTGATGACACACGACAGGGATAAGGCGGCTCTTTCACTCATGAAGGTTGATAAACTGATTGAACGGAATTTCATTACCATCGGCCCTGATGCAACCCTGGGGGAGCTGGTGAATGTGATCTCTAAATCGGTTCGAAATATCTTCCCGGTTGTCGATGAAGACCGCACACTGCTGGGTGTGGTGTGGGTTAACGATATCCGGCACATTGTGTTTAAACAGGAACTCTATGACAAGACACTTGTCAGGGACCTGATGTTTATGCCCGAACCGTCGGTATCCCCGGATGAATCGATGGAAGAGGTTGCTCAAAAATTTCAAACATCCTCCCACTATAACCTTCCGGTACTGAAAGATGGAAAGTACGTTGGGTTTGTCTCCCGGGCAAATGTTTTTTCTACCTACCGTTCGATCATCCGCGATTTCTCGGAAGATTAATAGAAAAGGTTCACGCAAAGCCCAGAAAGAAAAGGTTCACGCAAAGCCC
>CAZTES010000029.1:0-24256 GCA_964612275.1 uncultured Rikenellaceae bacterium | reverse complement strand
CCTGTTTGAAAAGAATAAGGGTCCCGAACTCTATCCCTTTTCCATCGGGTTAATTGTCCATTTCTTCTACTAATTTAGTAATCGGGTATGTGAGGTAAAGGTTGTCAGAAGCAGGATAAACCACAATGCAGAATAGGTGATTTGCTATTATAAAGGGCTTTAAAAGGCCCTTTTTTTGTGCCGGGCTTACCGAAGGGACTATCTGTTATTTTCCTATCTTTATCCCTTCAATACAACCTCGAGTATGGAAAAGGAAGAACTTACTGCACAGGAATTGCGCCGTTATAACCGCCACATCATGCTACCGGAGGTCGGCAGGGACGGGCAGAAGGCCCTGAAGGAAGCCAGGGTCCTTGTTGTTGGCGCCGGAGGTCTGGGTTGCCCGGTTCTGCAATACCTTGCAGCTATTGGTGTTGGCACGTTAGGAATCATTGATTTTGACAAAGTGGATGAAGAGAACTTGCAGCGGCAGGTTCTTTATGGATTGCAGGACCTGGGGAAATTGAAGTCCATTATTGTTAAGACACGGCTTCAGCATTTTAACCCGCTGGTGAATTATGAGATCATTAATATACGCATGGACAGGAACAATGCACTGGAAATCATTCAACAATATGATATGGTTGTGGATGCCACGGATAATTATCCGACGCGTTACCTGATCAATGATGCCTGTGTGATCCTTAAAAAGCCCATGGTCTATGGAAGCATTTATACCTTTGAGGGACAGGTTTCCGTTTTTAATTACCGGAGAGGACCAACCTACCGTTGTCTCTTCCCAGCGATACCCGGTAAAGGGGAAGCCCCTGCAGCATCAGAAACAGGGGTGATCGGGGTACTTCCGGGAATTATTGGTACGCTTCAGGCAAACGAGGTGATAAAAATAATCCTTGGGAAAGGAGAGGTCCTTTCCGGGAAACTATTGGTTATTAATATTCTGGAACCCTCCTTCTATCGGTTTACCTTTTCAAAAATTCCAAAGAACCTTTCCATAACGGAGCTGGCGGAATATTCCCAATAACCGGCACAATCTGCCGGGGGAGAGAACCCTGGTTGTGGAAGGACTAACGAACCAGAGCGTGTAACACAAACACAAAATCATATGAGACTACTTCTGATCAGTAATTCGACCAATGCCGGAGAGGAATATCTTGATTATCCGAAATATCAGATAAAGGAATTCCTGGGTGAACGTCCGGTAAATGCACTGTTTATACCCTATGCAGCGGTAACTTTTTCCTTTGATGATTATGAGGAAAAGGTAAATTCCCGTTTCAGGGAGGTGGGGCACACCGTGAAATCTGTTCATCATTTTCCTGATCCGCTGGATGCCATTGCCAACGCTGATGCCATTGTAGTAGGGGGAGGAAACTCCTGGCAACTCATCCACATGATGCAGGAGAAAGGCATGCTTGAGGCCATTGCCCATCGAGTTCGGGATGGGATACCCTACATTGGCTGGAGTGCAGGCTCCAACGTGGCCTGTCCAACTATTCGCACCACCAATGATATGCCCATAACAGAACCGAAAAGCTTCAACGCGTTTGGATTGATCCCTTTTCAGATCAATCCCCATTACCTGGATGCAAACCCTGAAGGCCATGCGGGGGAGACACGGGAGGCAAGAATTGAGGAGTTCGTTGAGGTAAATCCCGATCTGTATGTGATGGGATTGCGTGAAGGGACCATGTTGTGGATAGATGAGGAGCACATCAGACTGATCGGACCGCGAAAAGCAAGAATCTTCAAAAAAAGCAGGGAACCTCAGGAACTGGGACCGGAAGATGATTTCAGTTTTCTTTTCCGATAACAATACAAACCCCCTGTTTTTCCGTTTAATTCAAGATTGAGATTGAAGGAACGTATGCAGGTTATCAAGAAAATAGTGATTTTTTTGCTTGTCATGCTGCTGTTTATTCTGGGCGCAGGGGTAATACTCTCTTCGGTTTTTAAAGAGGAGATAACCGGTTTATTGATCCGGGAGCTGAACAAAAAAATTGTCACAAAAATTGAGGTGGAAGAAGTTAAATTTTCGTTCTTCCGAAAGTTTCCCAGTGCCTCCATGGAGCTCAGGCAGGTATTAATTCACCCGCCAGCAGCTTTTTACCAGGAGAATAAGAAGGATCCCGGCTATGACACCCTGCTTTTTGCCAAACATCTTTTTTTGGAATTCAACGCGAAAGATATTATTCACAAAGAGTTTCGTATTAAGAGCATTCATGCTGACAGGGGTTCGCTTTACGTGACGGTGAACCGTGACGGAATGCCAAATTATCAGTTCTGGGTGACCGATTCTGATAAAGCTGCAGACACGATGAACATTGACCTCCAGGATCTGAAATTTTCCAACCTGCAGTTCCAGGTGGTAAACCGGGTCAGTGATTTTCATTTTGCCGGCTTTGCTGAATCCATTCGATTGAAAGGAGATTTTACCTCCCGTAATTTTCATTTACAGGCGGTGGCGCATCCCCATGTACAACAACTCTCACTCCATGGCATACAATACATAACGGACAGGATATGCCGGATTGACCTGGAGATGTCGGTTGATGGAACAGAATACACCATTGAAAGGGGGAATATTGATGTTTCCGGAATGACATTTGAAACAGGAGGATCTTTCACAACCGGCGAAAACAGGAAGCTTAATCTGCTGGTTAATGGAAAGGATCTGGATCTGACCTCTGTTATAAAGCTTCTGCCCCCTATCCATAGGACCCGTTTTAACAACTATACCATGAGCGGGAATCTTGATTTTGAAGTAGCTCTGACCGGCAACTATGGAATAAAAGGTCCCCCGCTTATTATGGCACATGGAGATCTTAACGACGCCAGTCTGACACCCGTAAAAGGGAACATAACAATTGATAAACTGAAGGTATCCGGATATTATTCGAATGGGGTTAAAAGAACCCCTTCATCAACAAGCCTGAAGGTCGATGAATTTTCATGCACGATGGGTGGTAGTCAGCTGTCAGGCTCAATGACGATCCAGGATTTTGATAATCCGGAACTGGAATTGCTTGTTGCCGGATCTCTCGACCTGTCGGAGATGCATGATTTTGTCCAAACGGATTCAATCGAGTTCATGACCGGCTCTGTTAGAACCAACCTGCGATTGCAGGGTCCATTGAAAAATTACAAACAAATAACACGACAGGATATTCAGAACATGAATCCGGTCGGACAAGCTGTATTGAGAAACGCGGGCATGAAGATGAAGAATGATACCAAAATCTTTACAGATATAAATGGTACGTTAATGTTTGGCAAGCATATATGGATCGATGAGCTGGACATGAGTTTCAATGGTAACCGGTTAACCATGAAGGGTAGACTCGGAAATGCCATTCCGTACCTGTTGACTGGAGATAAACCGTTGTTGATTGATGCCGATATTATAGCTGAAGAGTTTATCCTTGAACGGATTGCAGGCCAAACAGGTGACCGAACCGATTCGCTGAATAACCCCTCGGGGATAAATTTTCCTGAAAACCTTCAGATGAACCTTAGGTTGAATATTACGAATTATTACCACAAGCAGTTTTATGCACAGAAACTTTCCGGAATTCTCTCCTATCAACCGGGAATCATCGCCCTGCAATCCGTTGATTTTGATAGTATGGAAGGGCATGTTTCCGGAGACGGAATGATGGCAAAAGCCCCGAATGGTACTTTTCCGGTGCACGTTCAAAGCAACATAAATGGATTAGATATTCAAAAACTGTTCACGACCTTTAATAATTTCGGACAGGAATATATTGTCGATGAAAATCTGAAAGGATCTGCTTCCGGAGAGATTGATTTCTCCGCAACATGGGACCGGGATATTAAGGTCGATAAACAATCCATTGTTGCCGAAAGCCATGTGATTATAAGCCAGGGGGAACTGATCAATTTTGAACCCATGCTGGGGCTTTCCAAGTTTATTGAAGTGGAAGAGCTCCAGCACATTCACTTTTCAGAACTTGAAAATGAGATCCTGATCAAAGATGAAAAAATCACCATTCCGCAAATGGAGATCCAGTCGTCAGCATTGAATATAACACTATCCGGGGTCCATGATTTTGAAAACAACATTTCGTATAAAGCGAAGGTGTTATTGTCAGAGATTCTTTTTCGAAAAGCAAAAGACCGAAAGCAGGAAAACGAAAAATTTGGCGTGGTTGAGGATGATGGACTGGGAAGGACAAGCCTGTACGTTACCATCACAGGCAAACCGGGAGATATTATAATTGCCTATGACAGGAAAGGGGCCAGGCAGGTTATTTCCGAAAGTATTCAGGAGGAGAGAACAGTACTCCGACAGATCCTGAAGGAGGAGTTTGGCTGGTTTAAAAGGGATACTGCCGGTGGTGCTGACAGCTTAAAAGATAAACCGGAGAGCCGGTTTATCATTCGTTGGGATGATCGCGATACCCTTGTAACGGACACACTGCAGGAAGAAAAGGAAACAAAACGTCTATTCAGAATCGAGTGGGACGATGAGGAACCCGGTGTCGATACAACGGGGGGACAAAAACAGTCAGGAAAAGTATCCCGGATGAAATATGAGAGCCAATAAGGCGTTATCATACTTGAGTTAACTAATCCCCATTGTTGTGAATATCTATACACGGAAACAGCACTGGAAATTTCTCCTTTTTATCGGAGCAATCATCATTGGTGCAGGATCATTGTTATATACGCATCGCCTGGTTTCGGAGTTAAAAGCCGAAGAGAGGGAAAAGGTGGAACTTTGGGCTCAGGCTACCAGGAAATTAATTGAAATGGATATCGAAGAAACTGATTTTGGTTTCCTCTTCAAGGTCGTTGAAAATAACAATACCGTACCTGTCATCATGGTTGATTCTGAAGGAGACATCATTTCAACCAGGAACCTGGATCCGGATAAACTGAAAAATCCTGAGTACATCCGCAGACAGCTCCAAACAATGGAAGCAGTGCATGAACCAATAGAAATCCCGCTATCAGGGGGAGAAAAAAATTTCATCTACTATCGTGACAGTACCATCCTGACCAAACTTCAATATTTCCCATACATACAGCTTGGGGTGATCCTGTTGTTCATTATCGTATCCTATCTGGCATTCAGTTCATCCCGCAAAGCGGAACAAAACCAGGTGTGGGTTGGGTTGTCGAAAGAAACAGCGCATCAACTCGGCACTCCTACTTCAGCACTGATAGCATGGGTTGAGTTATTGAGATTGAAGAAACTGGATAAGAAAAACCTGATGGAGTTTGAAAAGGATGTTGGCAGACTGGAAAAAATAACACAACGGTTCTCAAAGATCGGATCGCATCCTGAAATGGCGGGAAAAAACATCGTCCCCGTGATTCAACATGCTGTCGAATACATAAAAAGCAGGTCTTCAGAAAAGGTGAATTTTATCCTCAATTTTACAGCGGATGATGAATGGATGGTTCAATTGAATCCAGAATTGTTTGAATGGGTCATCGAGAACCTTTGCAAGAATGCTGTCGATTCCATGAATGGTAAAGGAAGTATTGAAATAAATCTGACCGATAATGCAAAGGTACTGTTTATTGACATAAAAGATCAGGGGAAAGGCATCCCTAAATCAAGGCATAAAACGATTTTTAAACCCGGATATACCACCAAGGAGAGGGGATGGGGATTGGGCCTTTCGCTCTCCAAAAGAATCATCGAAATGTATCATGATGGAAAGATCTTTGTACTGCATTCGGAAGTCAACAGGGGAGCAACCATTCGCATTGTATTAAAAAAATAGAGAATCCTGTGGTGAGATTGACCAGGAAAGAGATAGAAATCATGGCTCCGGCCGGATCGTTTGAATCCCTGACCGCCGCCGTGCAGGGAGGAGCAGATTCCGTCTATTTTGGAGTGGAAAAACTCAATATGAGAGCGAAATCCTCACGCAATTTTTCCCTCCGTGACCTCTCCCGGATTGCATCCATCTGCCGG
Organism: uncultured Rikenellaceae bacterium; assembly: GCA_964612275.1. Taxonomy (GTDB): domain Bacteria; phylum Bacteroidota; class Bacteroidia; order Bacteroidales; family VadinHA17. The sequence goes on along the minus strand of CAZTES010000029.1, from coordinate 18,309 downwards.
AAGAATAACCTGAAATCCTACCTCACCCTCAACACCATCATGTATGATGAAGACCTTTCCATGGTTCGCGAGATCATCCATGCCGTAAAAGATGCCGGAATAAACGCTGTCGTTGCATCGGATCAGGCAGTGATGAATTATGCTTTTGAAGCAGGAGTTGAAGTCCACATTTCCACACAGCTGAATGTTAGTAATATAGAGGCATTAAAATTTTATGCACAGTTTGCCGATGTGGTGGTTTTGGCACGGGAACTATATCTTAAGCAGATCCGCGCCATCTACGATCAAATCATCAGCCAGAAGATAACCGGGCCAGGCGGTGAATTGATCCGGATTGAATTGTTTGCCCACGGTGCGCTCTGCATGGCAATATCCGGAAAATGCTATTTAAGTCTGCATGAGAGCAACCATTCGGCAAACCGTGGAGTCTGTTTGCAAACCTGCCGGAAGGGATACACTGTAACGGAAAAGGAGTCGGGTTACCAACTGGATATAGAGAATGAATACATCATGTCCCCGAAAGACCTGAACACCATCGGGTTTTTAAATAAGATCCTGGATGCTGGTGTGAAGGTATTGAAAGTCGAGGGCAGAGCCAGGTCACCCGAATATGTAAAAACGGTGGTTGGCTGCTATGATGAAGCGGTAAGTTCCTGTGTTGACGGGACCTATGGTGAAGCGAAAATCAAAGACTGGAACAAGCGGTTGGCAGAAGTATTTAACCGTGGATTCTGGGATGGATATTACCTGGGTCAGAAAATGGGGGAATGGAGCCAGGGTTACGGATCCCGCGCAACCAAACGAAAGATCTATCTTGGCAAAGGGGTGAATTATTTCTCAAAGATCGGTGTTGCGGAATTTAAAATCGAGACCGGCTCGGTTCAACCCGGTGATGAAATCCTCATTACAGGACCCACCACAGGTGTCATACAGACCACTGTGCGGGAAATCCGGGTTGATCTGAACAGTGTTGAGAAAGCCAGTAAGGGAGAGAATTGTTCTATCCCGATCGATCGTGTGGTGAGAAGATCGGATAAACTGTATAAAGTAGTGAATGCTGATGAAGTGAAACAGCAATAGCTTCAGGAATGATACCGGTGTATTTCATCCAGGTATTTTTTCTGCAGTAGCTTGAGCTTATCGAGGCTGCACTCTTTTTCATATATCCTGACCACATCGGTCAGATCATTTCGGTACAATATACCCAAGGCGGCATCGAAATTCCGGTTATCAATGTTGTTCTTGATCGAAAAAGTGATCTGTTCAAACAATTTCCAGGGCAGCTGTATGGGGATCTCAAGATAAAACATCTGCTGGTCAATCCGATCTTTATAGATACCCTCTTCAATTTCTTTCAACTCAAAGTACTTGTTAATTTTGATAAGCCCCTCTTTATTGTAGGTTCTTTTGCGCATGAACTCAATTCCTTCAGATTGGTAATAATTCTGAAGTTCCGGGATGAATTTGAAGCTGGGGAGATCTTTTATCCGGATGCAACTCAATTTTGAATTAAAGAGATGAAGGAGGCCCTGCCGGGCAGCAAAATGCTGTTTAAAATAGTGCCTGATTTTTTGTGAGATACGCAAAATGTTCTCTTCCATATACTCTTTCTTGGTTACCAGAAAGATATAGTGAGGGATCGGTTCGGAAGGAAGATTTTCTCCGTGATATCCGGGAAAGGGTTTGGATGCCTCCAGGACAAAAGTGTTATCCATGATATTGGATTCAAGGGTGTGCAGTTGTTCAACCTTTGTTATTGAACCGAACGTTTCGATGATAACCTTTTCTGCCATAATATACGGATAAATAAGAGCTACAAATGTATCAGAATTTGGCAAAAAACCAAATCTTTCCGTATTTGGGGAAGAGGGAGCTTTATGGAAAGGAGGAGACCTTGCTCAGACCAGGTAATTTTTTTTTGCAAAGGCCAGGATATGGTTGGCATTTTCATCGGGATTATCCCCGTGGAGGCAAATCGTATGGATCGTTTGTGGATCCCTGCGGTTCAGTCCGTAGCCATAGGTTTTATCGTAGTAGGATAGGCTAAGTTCGATGGCTTTGGTAAATTGTGACCGGGCAATGGCGTCCAATGCGATTCGCGCATTTTCCTCGCCCAACCGTTTCCTGATTCGTATAACAGCATCCTTTAACTGTTCGGGCGGGAAGGTTGCATATTCTCTTTCCAGTCGGTTTACGCGCAAATCAAAATCCATATCAATTTTGATGACGGGCTTTCCTTTCATTTGATGAAACAGTTCATCCGGAATAAAGACGGATCCGATTGCTTTGCTTTCATCTTCCAGCCAGACTGGCAACGCGGGATCCAGGGTCTGCCAGTGGGCAAAGAGGTTGTTCTCAAATTGCTCACAGGTAGGTTGGATTTTCTGGCCAATACCCCCGAAAGCAGAACCTTTATGGTGTGCAATGCTTTCCAGATCAATGATTTGTTGGCTTTGGGACTGAAGCCGGTTAAGGATTTCTGTTTTTCCAGATCCCGTAAAACCTCCAAGGATGATCAGCTTCATGGATTGTTCGAACGATTTTCTGAGTAGTCGTCGGTAAGCCCGGTAACCCTCGTCGAGGATTTCACAGTGGATGCCGGCAACACGAAAAAGCAGGGCCATATTCTCACTGCGCATGCCACCCCGCCAGCAATATAGAAGCAGCGAAGATTCGCGTGCAACCTTATGGGCTTGTTCAACCATTGCAATCATGTGGGGCCGGACCATTTTCAATCCCAGTAAAATAGCGCTATCGCGGTTTCTCTTTTTGTATTCTTTGCCAATACCCGCTCTCTCCTCATCGCTGAACAGGGGGATATTGAACGCCCCCGGAATATGCCCTTTTGCATATTCGGAAGGGGATCGAACATCTACAACAGGCAGCTGGTTCATCCTGTCGAGATAATCACCGATGGAGACTCTATGAATCATAGATGCATGATGGATTGAACAACAAAACAGAATGAAGATGAGTTCACTTGGCCGGTTCGGAGAACCACTGGATGAGTACTCTTTTGATCTCATCAACACGAATGGGTTTGGGAATGTAATCATCCATACCGGCTTTTATTACTTTTTCCTTCGATTCAATATTGGTATCCGCTGTAACAGCAACGATCGGCATATCATATCCCATTTCCCGAACATTTTTCGTTGCATCAAAACCATCTCTTTCCGGCATCATGATGTCCATAAAAATGATATCAAAGGGTTGTTTTTTCACCTTTTCCAATACATCGTTGCCGTTTACAGCGATGCAAATCTCAAAGCCCAGGTTCTTGAATATGCTTTTTGCCACCTTCTGGTTGATGAGGTTATCCTCTGCAACGAGAATTTGCAGTTCATCCCGAATGGCAACCAGACTCGGGGTTTCTTCATCCTCAATTTTTATTTGCGTGAAATTATCTTGTATGATGTCAAATAGTTCGGATGACTGGAAGGGCTGGATCAGGTAATAATCCACCCCCAGTTTCTTGCTTTGCGCAAAATTTCCCTTTTTGTCATTCGAGCTCAGGATGATCAGTAAAAAATCATCCACGAGTTTATTTTGATGCAACATATGAGCAACCCGAAAGCCGTCAAAGGTTATGGTATCATTGATGATGATCATTTTATAGTTTTCCGATTTATTGACTGCATTGGATTTAATAACATCAATGGTTCTGTCCTGGTAATTGGTAACGTAGGTGGATATCCCGAAGTTCTGCAGTGTTTCCAGGAGGATGTCTTCCTTTTCGGTTTTTTCGTTAATGATCAGCGTTTTAATCTGGTGATATTTCGTGATTTCATCCACTCCAATTTCTTTTTTAATTTTTTCGTTTGAAAATACTTCAATGGTAAAACTGAAGCGGGATCCGGGGAATTCAGGATTTGTGGAGATGCGGGATGGTGATTCAGCCCATATTTTTCCTCGCATTAAATTCACGAGCTGTTTGGAGATGGCTGTTCCCAGACCGGTACCACCCTGTTTTCTGGTTGTGGATTCGTCAATTTGAGCAAAGGAATCGAAAATAGTACCAAGATACTCCTTTGGAATACCGATGCCTGTGTCTTCGACATCAAATTGAAGGGTAATGTTTCCGCAATATTCCTCGATGTGTGTAACCCGCAGGTTCACTTTTCCTTCTTTTGTGAATTTGATGGCATTATCGAGCAAGTTCGACAGAACCTGGCGCAACCGGAATGGATCACCGATGATATTGTCCAGGACATCCGGTTCAATATCCATAGTTAACTCCACTCCTTTTTCTTCCGCCTTTGCCGCAAATAGCTGAAGGGCAAAAGAAACTTCATGGCCAAGCCGGAACGGGATCTCTTCCAGCATCATTTCTCCTGCTTCGATTTTCGAGAAGTCGAGGATATCATTAATGATGGAAAGCAGAAGATCTGCGGATTTCTGGATAATACTGATAAATTCCTGCTGTTCCTTATTTGGTTTCTGTTGTGAAAAAGCATCCGCCATTCCGATAATGCCATTAAGGGGTGTACGGATCTCGTGGCTCATTTTTGTCAGGAAGTCCGATTTGGCTTCATTGGCCAGCGCTTCCTGTTTTCGGGCTTTTTCTAATGGAGTGACGTCGAAAAACGCTTCCAGCAAAACCTCTTCACCCTGCAGAACAATGGGGATATCCTGTTTGTAAAGGACGATCTCATCGCCATTCTTCTCATAGGTTATGAATTGATTTGCATCAAAAGGAAAGCCGAATTTATCCAGGTGGAGTGAATCCTTTCCGACGAGGAACCGGTCTGAGATATTTTTACCGAACAGCTCTTTCTCTCCTTCAAGAGCAAGCATTTCAAGCGCCGTTTTGTTGATCCTCCGGATCTTTTTCTCAGTATCAAAGACCAGGATACCAACGGGTAATGAATCGAGGATTTGTTTTAATACCCCCTCAGATTTTTTCAGGATTTGCTGTTCAGATCGTTTCTTGAAAATGCTGAAAAGAAGAATCAAGGTGATCAGTGAGATAAACAGCAGGGTAACGATGGCAATGATTATGGCATTCTTAGCAACGGCTTTCGAAATAAAATCGGTTTTCAGTGAAAAGACCATGCCAAGCTTCTTTCCCAGGATATCGGCAGGGAAGAATGCGGAGATAATCTCCTGTTCCTCTCCATCCTGGATAATGGCATGTTTAATCGTTCCCTGAAATCCTTCGTGCAAGTCGTCCGTGATCTTATTAAGGTTTGTGATATTGAATTCATCCCCCGTAAGATTATTGGACAGGATCATAGGTTCTTCCCCGAGCTCAATTAACCATTGCCATTGGGTGGATCCGAGATGAGATTTTTCAAAGACCCAGTTGATGTAGTTGATGTAATCAATGTCCAATAATATGTTTCCGGTCACTATGTTATCCTTGAAAACCGGTAAGTAATAAAACGTGTGATTCTCGAGGGTAACAATTTGTTCCTTGGGCTTTAGTTCCGGTTGATTATGAGACTGGTAACTGTCGTAGATGAACTGTTTGTTCTTGTCTTTAACAATGCTTAGAACATTCTTCTGGTGATCGTAAATCAGGATCCGGTTGACCAGTTGGTCGTACTTGGAATAGAAGATCTCAAATTGATAAAGGGTTTTTGACTGGGTCTCCTTATCGTCAAATAATCGCGACAGATTGTTGGCGAAGAGGATCTTGTTTGCATCGCTTTTGAATTCCTGCTCTGTCTGTTCGATCTCATACCCGCAGATCTGGGTCTGCTTCAGCAGAAAGCCTTTTTGAAAATCGATTTGCTGATCGTAGATATCAAAGTAATAGTAAATGTTAACCGCCAGGGTAATAACAATCAGTGCAGCTACGGAGAAATAGACTTTTTTCATTGGAAAACGTACACACTTCTGTTTCTAAAAATATAAATTACCGGACAACTAGCGATGGAAAATCGAATTTTTTTTTCATTTTTTTTCTTAGCGCCTGTATTTGCTATCCTGATTTTCGAGCAGGCTGCGGTAACTTTTATACCGGGAGGGACTTATCTTACCGGATTTCAACGCTTTTATAACGGCACAGTTGGGTTCGTTGATGTGCAGGCAGTTGTAATATTGACAATCACTGGATAGGCGGAATATTTCCGGGAAGAAGTGATAGATCTCTTCCCGCTCCATGTCAATCACCCCGAATCCCTTTATGCCCGGCGTGTCGATCACATAACCTCCAAACACAAGTGGATGCATCTCTGCAAAGGTTGTGGTATGCTTCCCAGTTTTATGATGGCTGGAAACCTCTTCCGTTTTTATTTGTAATTCCGGGTCGACAGCATTGATGAGTGATGATTTACCCACTCCCGATTTACCGGATATGACGTTGATTTTATCCTTCAACAGGTTGCGGAATGTTTCGATATTTTTTCCCTTCACGACGGATGTTTCGAGGCAGGGATAACCGATCTGCTCATACATTTGTTTCCATTGAGCAACCTCCTTCTGCATTCCTTCATTATAGAGGTCCATTTTATTGATGATCAGGGTTACCGGGATCCGGTAGGCTTCGGCGGAGGCAAGAAAGCGGTCGATGAATTCAAAGGGTGTTTCGGGAGCTACCCGTGTGATCACCAGAAGCGCCTGATCAATATTTGCAGCAATGATTTGATATTTCCGGGAAAGGTTGGAAGATCTTCGTATGATATAGTTTTTACGGGGTAGGATCTCGTTGATCACACCATGTCCACCGGTACGTTCAGAATGAATCATTACCCGGTCACCCACAGCAACAGGGTTGGTAGTACGGGTCCCCTCCAGCCGGAATATCCCTTTTATCTTACATTCCAGTTGAGTCCCATCCTCTTTCTTTACGGTGTACCAGCTCCCCGTTGATTTTATGACCAGTCCCTTTTCCAAGCGGTATCGGTTTTTACAAAAATAGTCGAACCACCATGAATTACAAAACAACTGCCGGATTTGTCATGAAGGGGTATTTCTGTTACCGGAGCAATCGCTTCAGCAGGTTTAAATATCGGTTTGTATAGGGAGGGTAACGGACCGGGAAATCAAACCGGTTCGTTTTCTTCAGGATGGATCTGTAGTTGGTGAAGGTATCGAAGCTCTTTTTGCCGTGGTATTTGCCCATTCCACTTTCTCCGACTCCACCAAAGGGCAGGTGGGAATTGATGAAATGGATCACCGTATCATTCAGGGTAGCAGTACCAAAAGAGAGCTCGTTCAGTAACCGTTTTTGGAGCAACCGGTTATTGGTAAAGAGGTAAAAGGCCAGGGGTTTTGGATACCGGCTTATGATATCGATTGCCTCTTCAATGCAGCTGTATGTTAGCACTGGTAACACGGGACCGAACACTTCATTCTCCATGATGGGATCATCGGGATGAAGATCATCAATCACGGTCGGAGCAATGTAGTTTTCATAGGGATTTGTTGTCCCTCCCGTAACAATCCTTCCAGATGACATGAGGTTTTGTAACCGCTCAATGTTCAATCGGTTCACCACCCTGGGGTAATCTGGGCTCAGTTCGGGATTTTTGCCGTAAAAATCCCCGATAAAATGGGCCAACTTTTCGAGGAATGCATCTTTCATTTCCTGGTGGATGAGCAGGTAATCGGGAGCAACACAGGATTGTCCGGCATTGAAAAACTTACCCCATGCAATGCGTTTTGCAGATAAGGCAAGCGGTGCATCGTTGTGTACGATACAGGGATTCTTCCCACCCAGTTCCAGTGAAACGGGAGTCAGATTTTTTACCGCCTTTTCCAGGATGATCCTCCCTACCCTGGAGCTGCCGGTAAAGAAGATATAGTCGTATTTTTCCTCCAGAAGAGCCTGATTCATTTCATGACCACCTTTTTACTTTCCGGATTTGCAGGTTCAGCTCCTGGAGTACGAAGCCTATTTCTCCTGCGTAAGCCTCAAATGCCGGTTTGTGCAGGTCTGCCCACAGGGCATCATGCAAGCGGTTTTGATGAGAAAGGATTAGCTGTTTCATCTTCTTCAGGTTATCCAGCCTGAAGCGTACCTCTTTCGTCTTGTGGGTTTTGAAAAATTCTTCCTGGGTTTTAATGGTCCGGATGATCTCGTTTTTCATCGGTCGTGTTTTTTGCAAGGTTTACCTCTTCTTCAACCGGTCGAATGGTATTGCCCGGTTTTTCAGGAATCCGGGCCATCGCGTATTCAGTCATTGCCGTAATTGTATAACTGGGATTCACTCCCAGATTACCCTGAATGACTGATCCGTCGACAATCAGCATGTTGGGGTATCCATGCACCTCAAACCGTTCATTCACAACACCCGATTGTGTGTCCCGACCCATCGGGCAACCGCCAAGAATATGAGCAGTTGTCGATGGTTTGCATCACAAGAAAAATGACAAGATTGGTCGACCAGTTGAAATTGAACACTGTTTTAAAAAACTGTATCGGATGGGTTAGGGTTTTAAAAAGCAGCATGAATCCACGGATTAACGAGTTTCTGGCTCCGGGCACAGACAGGGCAAAAAACCATTTCATGGCGTTGGAACCGTCGGGATACTTGACAATTTCAATGTGCGTATTCGGATCCGGGTTAATGATGGAAGAGATGGAAATGCCATTGTTCAGTTTTTCCCGGGCGCCGGAGACGGCACACAACGTTTGCGAATTGGTTCTTAACTCGTCTCCCAACCGTTCCGATAAGAGGGAAAGTGTTTTGTATTGATATTTTTGCTTCAGGAGGAGATTCAGAGTGCCCAGCGATCCTCCGGAAATAACCACCCCACAGGAGTGGAATACATTTCGGGTTTTCCTGAACAGTTTCGTCACAGAACGGGTATGGATCTCATACTGGCCGTTCTGGAAAAAGATTTTCTCTGCACGTGTTTCCGGCAGGATCCTGGTTCCCAGTTTCTCAGCAAAATAGAGGTAGTTTTTATCCAGGCTGTTCTTGGCATTCTCCCGGCACACTCTGTACACCCTTTGCGCTTCGGACCGAGTCCGTTAAAATAGGGGTCTTTCTCCTGTTCAGTATCACTAAAATAGACCCCAACATCAACCCGGTCAAAGCTCTCTTCGCACCCAAAATCTTTTGCCACGTCTAACCGGATCCGATAACAATATAGTCGTAGGGTTGCTCCATTCACCGGGGTATAAGGAATGGAATAAAAGTAGAAAATATTTGGTTTACTATAGCAAATCCAAACGGTTTACCCAGCAAAACAACTGAGCTATCAAAAGGGAATTTGGAAATGGAATGAATGCCTGCTCCATTCCAAACTTATAACCTATCAACTAATAACTATTAACTTATTCATAACGGATCACATCCACCGGGTTGGCATTGGCTGCCCGGATGGACAGAAGACTTACGGTGATCATTGCAATAACGACTGAAACCAGGGTGGCCAGGATAAACGGTACCAGGGTAAGCCATACAAAAGGCGATATGGAGAAATCGATCCGGTAGGCAAAATCCTGTAACCACCGGACCATGGCCAGGTATGCAAATGGCCAGGCGATAATATTGGCAATCAAGACCAGGATTAGAAAATCTTTGTTTAACATCCAGGTAATGGTGGCACTGGTTGCACCCATCACTTTCCGTATGCCGATCTCACGGGTGCGCTGTTGTGTGGTGAATGAGGTAAGACCAAGCAAACCAAGGCAGGAGATGAAAATGGTCATCAATGCAAAAATTGTAAACAGGTAGCTTAGTCTCTGTTCTGAGGAATACATTTCGTCGAGTTTTTCGGTGAAGAAGAAATAATTAAACGGTAGTGTATTCCCCAGTTCAATGCGTTTTTCCCTGATGTATTCTATTGTTTCGGAAGTATTATCTTCCGCGATACGAACATAGAAATTCAGAGTAGGATTTTCGCTCACCATAAACACAAATGGTTCTATCGCATTGTGGATGGAAGAGAAATGAAAATCCTTAACCACACCGATGACCACCCCATCATTTTGGGCTGTTCCGTTGGCAGGATTTATACCGAACTTTACCCGTTTTCCCAGGGCTTCGCTACCCCAGCCGAGAGTTTTTGCAGCTGTTTCATTAATGATGAATGCCTGAGTCAGATCGGTAGTCCTCTCCTCTTCAAAATCACGGCCTTCCAATAACTCAATCTCCATGACTTCAAGGAAGTCATGGTCGACAATGGTAAAGCTGAGAGCAAGCTCAACCAACCCCTCCTCTTTTTCTACCTGGAAGACCACCTTGGTCGACATTCTTGGGGGGATTAGAATGGATGAGGTAACCCCTTTGATGTTTGGATTTCTTGTCAACTCCTCTTTGAATGTCCTCAACTGGTTGTTGATGAATGTTGTATCCCGGCTAGGAATCAACAGGAGGTTCTCCTTATTCATACCGAGATCCTTGTTTTCTATAAAATGTTGCTGACTTGATACTACAATGGTTCCAATGATCAATGCTACGGATAAAATAAACTGGAAGACAACCAGGATTTTTCGCAACAATCCTTTCCCTTCACCGGGAAGAGTCCCTTTCAACACTTTAACCGGTAAAAACGATGACAGGTAAAAAGAGGGATAGCTACCTGAAATGATTCCAACAAACAGGGTGATCAGCAGTATTGAAATAATGGTGACCGGTTTAAACAGGTCAACCACTATAATCTCCTTCCCTGCGAGTGTACTGAAGTAGGGTAGAATCAGGATGGTAACGATCAGTGAAAGGATCAGTGCAAGGATGGATAAAACAACCGATTCGCTCAGGAACTGGCGGATCAGGAATACCCGCTGTGCACCGATCACCTTGCGCAATCCCACCTCCTGCGCCCGGTTTGTGGAACGGGCAGTGGCCATGTTCATGTAATTCACACAGGCAATGATCAGCATAAAAATTCCAACCAGGGAGAAGATGATGATGTAATTGAAATTTCCTACTGGAAGGTCAAACTCTAATGTTGATCCGAAATGGACCTTATCCAAACGTGTTGACATTAAGTTGAAGCTGGCATTGATCTGATTGCCCAGGGAAGCCATATATTTTTCATAGAAATCCGGGAATTTTTCATGCAGGCCTTCCATGTTGGTTTTTTCTTTTAATAAAACATAGCCAAATACTGAAATGTTCCAGTACGATCCGGCACTCCGGTCATTAAACCGTTCAACCCCGGTCAGTTCAACAATGGTGGCCATGGAGAGCAGGCAGTCAAAAGTAAGGTGGGAATTGGAGGGGACATTTTCAATCACACCGGTAACGCGGAAGTCTCCGAAGTTGCTTGATGTCAGCACCTCACCCACCGGATTAGCATCGCCGAAATAGCGCTTTGAAAAGCTTTCGGTGATCACAATGGTATTCGGTTCGGCCAGCGCCCGGTCTGGAGATCCGAAAATAAATACATGGGTAAGTACATCAAAGACCGTTGAATCGGCAAAGTAGATGTTGTCTTCGTAAAATTTATTATCCCCGTAAGTAAACAGAATGTCCTCAAGCCCGAACCCCGCAAATCGGACATACTCTTCAATTTCCGGGTATTCATCCATCAGCGTTGGAGCCATTGGCATGGGGACCAGAGCAGCCAGCGTGTTTTTTCCGGAGATGGTAAAATCGGATTCGAGACGATAGATCCGTTCGTAGTTCACATGATGTTTATCGAACGTCAGTTCCTTCTGAACGTAGAGGAAGATCAGGATGGCACAGATCATACCGATCGCCAGGCCGGCAATGTTAATGGCTGAATAGAATTTGTTGCGTGCTATATTTCTATAGGCGCTGATGATGTAATTTTTAAGCATCGATTTCGGTATTAGGTTTATTGAATTGAAAAAACCTTCAACGATTGTACCATACTTTTTATCATATTCTTATTCAGAAAGATAGAGTGAATTCTGGATGTTTCGGTTTCGCTGTTTTTTGTCCGGAAATGAAACAGGGGTGCACGGTTTTGGACGGGGAAAGATTTAGAAAATAGATTTAAACAGAGTCATACGATGACTCAACATGCATGCATCATGGTGTTCTTCCAATGATCATTGCACATACGAATTTGAAGATGCGGTTGACATCCCGGGCAAGTCATCGTATGACTTACTCCGGGTGCAGTTATAAACGAACCAGAGGTTCGTTTTACTATGTAACGGACTAACCATTACTACACAGTACATCGATCCTCAGGATCGATGAAACGAACCCGCCTGCCCGAATGATCTTCGGTCAGGCGGGGAGATTCGTTTTACAGTTTTGTTGTACAACGATTCCGATGAAAAGCGGACAGGCTATCCTGGTCGGCGATTTCGTTTGAACATTGGTAGTGTGTTCCTCCCCCTTCCTGACATCCCGTAAGGTGGGATCATTAGGATGTCCCCCTCACGCTGTCGCTGAATCCGCCTATTGGCGGAGTAGGCGCCCGAAGGGGGATATGATCGGTGACGATTAACTTTTCAACGATTAACATGAAAATTTTCAATCTTCATCCAGCGGCAGGTTCATTTTCTTCAGGAGTTCGATATACCGGGGATTGTCTTTCAATTCAGGGTACTCAATAACATCTAATGAGACATATGCCAATGTCCAGTGTTTTTCTGCGTAAGCTTTTTCATAATAATCCATGGCTTTGTCATAATTTTTCACAGCTAAATACCGTTCCGCCTGCCCTCTAAGAGGTATACTACCACCTTGGCTGTATCTCTCCTCATTAACCCTTATTCTATCCTCAATAACAGCAATATAGCCACCTTCCTGATAAATCCTGTCGAGTGAAGCAAGGTACTCGTCATCGGCCCAAAACCATCTTCTTTTCATTGTTTTATGCCAGTTCAACGTGTCGCCGGTTGCTAAATAGGCGCTTCCCAGAGACCCATAAACAAAGCTGTTATCCGGATCAATGGATAGTGCTTTTTTAGCCTGAGTCATAGCAGCCTGGTGGTCACCCGCATAATTCATTACTACCCCATATAATCCCAGGACCAGAGGTCTCAATGGATCAAGTGCCTGAGCCAGATTTGCCTGGTATATTGCTTCATCAGTTCTTCGCAGTATCGTCAGCAAATGAGCATAGTAAATTCTGGCTAGTGCATCATTCGGATTCAGCTCCAGGGACTTTAAGAATTCCTTTTCACCAGTCTCCCAGTCCCATCCAGGCCATACTGACAGGACTGCTTTTATATAATGTGAATTGGCTGAATTCGGATCTAAATCAAGGGCTTTGTTCAGATATTCGAATGTTTTCTCATATGCTTCAGTCAGTGGTTTAACACTAAAGCCTCCCATTGCATTCCAGGTCATAGCCATACCAGCGTAAGGTTCTGCCCAATCCGTATCCTTTTCAATAGCAATCTGGAAATAGTGCAGCGCGCTATCAAGATCCTTGTCACCAAGCCGTTCCCAATGAAACTGTCCCTTCATGTAAGCAACCAGTGCATCCGGATCAACCGTTTTGTAATCCGCCAATAAACGTTCTTCACTCTCGGTTAATTCAATCTTCACCTCTTCCGCGAGTTGTTTCGTGATCTTGTTGAACATATTAAACAACTTGCTCTTCTCCTCCCTGTAGTCCCTGATCCAGAGTTGTTCCTCTTTCAGATCACCGCTGATCATTGTAAACGACGTACAGATAGAATCTCCCCAGCACAAAACACTGGGTTCAATGACTGCATCCACCTTCATTTCCCTGGCGATTTCATGCACCGTCATGTCAGCACCTTTAAAGGCATCGGATGAGGTTTTACAGATTACCCGTAGCCCGCTTAGCCGCTGTATTTCACTGATCAGCGAGGAATGCATCCCGGAAACCAGGGGGTCCAACGCTTCATCACCGGTATAATTGCCAAAGGGAAGAATCAAAACGGATTCAATGGACCCTGCCTTCACACCCTTTCCCCATTTGATCACATCCGTAAGGATCAACGCAACCACAATGATTGCACAGACCAGCACGACGGCTGAAGCCAGCAGGATCCGTCTCTTTGATTTTTCGGGGGCTTTTTTAACACCGACCGCTTCTTTTTGTTTACTTTCCGGGGCACCCGGCTCTGATTTCACAGGGGGTTTCCCTTCCATGTACTTCATGTACCACTTCAGGGTGGTGGTCAGATCGAGTAGGACGGGTTTAACCTGCATGGGATCAAAATCTTTTGGATGGGCACCGAAGGTGGAAAGGCTGTTGAGGTTCTGCATGGAGACGATGATGTTGTGCGGAACCTTCTCTTCCCTGTTCAGCTTATCGATAATGCCTTTCAGCGGTTCGGTACCCCGCGGCCTTTTCAGTTCACGCTCGCTCAGATCAGTAATGATCACCTCCAGGCACCTTCTGGAATAGACCAATACCATATTCTCATCATCGGCCTTGATCAATTTTTCCAGCTCCCTGGCAATCTTAGGATGTTGATCCTTGAAGGAATCATAGAGCTTCTCCACCTCCTTGATTTCAGAAGACCAGATATTCATAGAGCAGTTGAGTTTAAAGGTTAGATATAAACTTATCTATCCGTGTTAGGATTGAATAGATTTGCAGACCATAATCATTGGCACTAAAAAGTTTGGCAATATTATGGTGTGCATCCATGATTCACTAATGGTTAGTGCAATGCATTGGATGAGATCCGTTATATCGCTTCATACGGATCCGGTTTAACCATTAAAGAAATCTCACAAAATCTTCTTAATGTTTTCCGTAACGATATGCCCATCGAAAAGCTGAACGATCCGGTGTGCATATTCCGCATCGGTCGGTGAGTGGGTGACCATCACAATGGTCGTACCCTCCTTATTCAACTCGGTAAGCAGGTTCATCACCTCCTCACCGTTGGCTGAATCGAGATTTCCGGTCGGCTCGTCTGCCAGGATCAGTTTCGGATTGGCAACGACAGAACGGCAAATGGCGACCCGTTGCTGCTGCCCTCCTGAGAGTTGCTGCGGGAAGTGTTTTTTGCGGTGTGCAATGTTCATCCGCTCCAGCACCTGGTTTACGGTCTCTTTCCTTTTAGAAGAGGGAACCTTCATGTAGAGGAGGGGCAATTCGACATTTTCATAGACGGTCAGCTCGTCAATCAGGTTGAAACTCTGGAAGACAAATCCGATGTTCGATTTCCTGAGGTTTGTTCTTTTCCGCTCGTTAAACCTGGCGACTTCAATATCCTCAAAATGAAGTTCCCCCTCTGTCGGACTGTCAAGAAGCCCCAGGATATTCAGAAGAGTGGATTTCCCGCATCCGGAAGGTCCCATTACGGCGACAAATTCTCCCGTTTCAACAGAGAGGTTTACCTTGTTCAGAGCAGTCGTTTCGACCTCATCGGTCCGGAAGATCTTTACTAAATCAACGGTTTTGATCATGGTATCAGGAATTAGTGTGTAGGGTTATCATCCAATATGAACGTTCAAGTTATGATAAAATCCTGAATTCTCAAAAAAACCCACGCTACAAAAATTGAAGTGGTCAACCACTGATTTAATCAGATGTTTAGTACATTTATCCTTTCTTCAAATTGTGGAGTAAATGTCAATGAACACGACTAAACGTTTTGTACTATGTTACCGGATTCAACCTATTTAACCAGCAGGATCGATTTGCACTATCCGATTATTGGACTTTACGACACCCCTGACCTTTCACTCTTTACTGATCTTGTGGAACCATCAAGGAAAACCAGGCAGTGTATTTTTCAGTTTTTTAACCATTGGTGTGACGGCAAAACGCTTCATCTTACCCGGGATAATCATGGATGTGGTGGGTGCGGCCGGTACTTTTTCAGCGTCGAGCATCGTGACAGGGAAAGTTTCATAAAATTCCTTGTTGATGAGGAGGGATTGAAGGCGAACCACGACCTCATGAACCGATGGATCGACCAGGGGAATACTTACAAACCGAAACATAAACACCTGTTGATCGGTCCGCTGCAGACACACAGTGAAGATTTTCTGAAAACCATATCCTTTTATGTCAATCCCGATCAATTGAGTGCATTGATGATCGGGGCTCAATATTTCAGCAAGCCGGACGACCCGGTTCCTGTTCTTGCACCGTTTGGTGCAGGTTGTGGAGAAATGCTGGCTTTATTTGACGATTTTGAGATTCCACAGGCAATCATCGGATCAACCGATCTAGCCATGCGTCAGCACCTGCCACAGGAAATCATGGCTTTCACGGTAACCAAAACCATGTACAGGCAGTTGTGTGACCTGGATAACCGAAGCTTCCTGGAAAAACCATTTCTTGAAAATTTGAAAAAAGCCAGGGACGGGCGCTTGAACTGAGATCAATTCTATATCTTGAGTTTGACATATAGTTCGTTATAAGTAAGTGATTTAATTCTTTCTTTTTAACTTAGTGAATTCTTCGTGTCTTGGTGGCTTTGTGGCAATTTCCTACACTAAAATCCTGCCACTAAGGCACAACAGCACAAAGATCACACAAAGAAAATCATTGGTAACTTATATTTATCGATGTAATTTTAATGTTCAGCTCAAGAGGAAATAGCACCTATTCATTCATCATGAAAACAAAGCAAATCATACATTTCATTTTACCCGGGTTATTGCTGATTGCCGGATTTGCCCAGGATTGTACAGAAATTCCTGAGTCCCTGATAGAACAGGAAACTCTTAAGGAGCAGGTCTATTTTCTTGCTTCCGATGAGCTGATGGGCAGGAATACCGGAAGCGAGGGGATACGGATCGCTGCCGGTTACATTGCAGACTATTTTGCTTCCCTGGGGGTAAGCGAATTTGAAAATGCCCCCGGCTATTTACAGAAGGTCCCGTTTCAGTTTGTCAAACCTGCTGAAACATGTGAGGTGAAAATGGGGAACCGGAAATTGGTAAACAGGCAGGATTTCATCCATCGAAGCGGTGGACCTTTAACGGTAAAATCCCCGGTGGTATACATCGGATATGGATTGGCTGATGAGCAGAATGAAACCGTTGATTTAAATAGCCTTGACCTGAAAGGGAAAATTGTTGTTGCCGATATGGGTTCGGGAACACCGGGTGGTTTCAATGAGATATTTGCCCTGTCAGAGAAAAAGAAAGAGATGGTGAACCAACTGGGAGGAGTGGCGTTCATTGAAATATTCAATTTGAATTTTTCCTGGGATCGACTGGTCTCCTTTATGCTTCGCCCTTTGTTGGAGTTGGAGGAGGCAGAAGATGATGCTGATGAGGGTCAGCTCACATACCTCTGGCTGGCTTCAGGCAATACTGATTTGATCGAAGGAATCAAAACGGGCAGGATAGATGAAGCGGAGATACACTCGAGTGGTTTGAGGATTGAAAAAATTCGGGATAATAACGTTGTGGGGTATGTTGAGGGAAGTGATCCGGAGCTGAAGGATGAGTACGTATTACTGACCGCACATTATGATCATCTGGGTGCCGGGATGACCAACGGACGTGGTGCGACCCCAGAAGATACAATCTTCAATGGTGCAGGGGATAATGCTATGGGAACGGTGGCAATCATGGGAGCCGCAAAGGCATTTGCCGGGCATCCTGCCCGCAGATCCATCATTTTCCTGGCGGTTACCGGGGAAGAAAAGGGACTCCTGGGAAGCCGCTATTTTGCAAACCACCCGCTAGTTCCACTTCACCAGATCATCTTTAACCTCAATAACGATGGTGGAGGAATGGCTGATACAGGTTATGTGAATATCCTTGGCATTAAACGAACCGGAGCGGAAGAGCTCATAACATCAGGATGCAACCAGTGCGGACTTGACGTACATACGGATCCTTTGTTCGAGTTTTTGTTTAATGCATCCGATAACGTGAACCTTGCCAGGAAAGGCATTCCCGCACCGACCTTCAGCCCGGGATTCAAAACATTTGATATGAATACACCGAAACATTACCACAGGCCATCGGACGAAGCGGAAACAATCGATTATGATTATTACACAAAATTTGTCAGAGCCTATGCACGGGCTGCCAGGAACATCGCCAATACACCCGATGCACCAACATGGGTGGAAGGAGATGAATACGAACAGGCCGGTAAGGAGTTGTATAAACGTAAAGAGTAACTACCGCAAATTACCAGCCCGGGAAAAACTAATGCAGACAAAAAACCAACTAGTATTTCATCCCTGATTTGATTATCTTGGATGATCATTTTAATAAACACCTAACCATTAAATACGAAAAAACATGTTCAGAAAATTAATTTTTATCGTGGGACTATTTTGTCTGTTTTTTCAAACAGGCCGGCCACAATCAGATGAAATCCAAAAGCTAAAACTTGAGGATTATTTTGATATGGAATCTGTTTCATCTCCTCAGATATCACCGGCAGGTGATCAGATCATTTATTCGAAGCGATGGATCAATAAGTATAAAGACGGATCAGAGTCTGATCTCTGGATCATGGATACCGGGGGTAAGAATGACCGGTTTTTCATGAAAGGAGGTAGTCCATTATGGTCACCCGATG
>CAZTES010000028.1:0-25234 GCA_964612275.1 uncultured Rikenellaceae bacterium | reverse complement strand
TGCAGGAGTTTGAATACAAAATGGAATTGGGCATTGGACTGTTTATACTGGCTACACTTATTGCTCTAATGATAACAATGGTTACCGTCATTTCACAAACGCTGAAGGTAGCCAATACCAACCCGGCTGAGGCACTACGGTATGAGTAAATGAGACACATTCTTCACGAAGCAAAGCTGAAGTGAAGCATGGTTGTCGAACTCCTGCCAGCCGGGCAGGCTGGTATTCTGAACTTGATTCAGGATCTTTAAGTGGTTGATAATGAGATTCCGAAATAAATTCGGGATAACGATCCAAAATTATTTTGTATGTTATGACACACCGCCATTGTGATTTTCGGATTGTAATATTTCAGAGACAGACAATGCAAGGGAATTTATTACAAGCCATTATGCCTGTGCGAAGATACGATGAATCGCGTCCCTACTCTTCCAGTTGCTGTCTTAACCGCTCGCGTTCCTGGATTCTTCGTGTGAGAATATATCCATAATCCCTTGATTTTCTGTTTTTATATACTCCCCAGGCGGTTGTAGCCCACTCTTTTGCCTGATCCAGATCTCCGAGGATCTCATAGACTACGGCCAGGTTATGGGCAGCCCGACCCCTTGTTTTCCTGTGTCGCGCTTCAGTCGCTCTCGTGAGGGCTTCAATGGCTCTATCCCAGTCGTTTGACTCCATCATCCGGGCACCTGCAGCAAGATCGGGATTTCCTTTTGCCCTTCTGAAATAATCGCGGGTTACCCTGAACCAGGCAGGGGAGATCCGTTCACCATACATGACTCCGGCATTATAACTGACTTCTTTCAGTGCTGCATTCCTGTTGAGCAGCCCTTCAATAGCCGCCTGTATGGAAGATCCTCCAACATCCCAGTCCATGGTATGCGTGTAATGAAACTGATCAATAATGCTTGTTTGCTCCGGATCATAAAACCGGAACCCAAGATTCACCTTCGCTACCCCATTGGCATAAAATTCGGGAACCTTGATGGTTCGTTCTCCTATTTTTTTATTCACCAACCGGGAACCGTTGGTTACAATAAAATCGGAATCATACGATTCTAACGAGATGATACCATCCACTTCATACCTGGTGCATAATTCTTTAATGATGTCCCAGGATAGAGGTTGGGGGAAATCCCGCCCCGTCTCAGATCCCAACATGGTTTCAGAGGTTCTTACCGCTTGATACCGGGAAGAATTCTGCAGCATACTGTTCAGCCCATCAATGGCAAACTGTGTTGCCAGTTTATCCTGGTCCGGACCCTCACCCGTAAGAATTCCCTCCAGGATGTTCTTCTTCTCATTCTCCGGTACCGACCGGTCGATGATAGCCACCGTCTGGATATAGGTTGGAATATCAACTACTGCCGGTGCCAGTACATTGAAGCTGATCTTTTTTGCTGCAATGAACAGAATGAAAAGAATCAGTAAACCGGAAAGGATTACTATGTTTTTTTTCATTTGTGTGATTATTTGCCTGATCAAAACTAAGAAATATGTCAGGTTTATCAAAACATTATCTGATCATATCCAGACTATGAACAGCATGATCAACCGGGTGAAACTTCAGGAGTGGGTAAAAGATAGCGAATGGTTTATTTTTATCTTAGTAGATTATTTTAAGAAATCCATCTGAATTTATTTCGTTCATTCAGGTAAAAAGCGAGCCATGGAAAAAGAAATTGGAGTGGCATACATGCCGGGCGGAAGGATCTTATCGATCGATTTTTTCCGCGGCATTACCATGTTTCTCCTGATAGGTGAATTTACCGGCCTCTTTCAACACATGGTAGATCCATCCCTTGAAGGGACCATCATTCATTTCATTGGGAACCAGTTTCACCATCATCCATGGCATGGGATGCATTTTTGGGACCTGGTTCAGCCTTTTTTTATGTTTATCGTGGGTGTGGCCATTCCTCTCTCTGTTGCTAAAAGGACAAAAAGAGGTGATTCCTATCGTGATATGCTGAAGCATGCACTGATCCGCTTTTTTCTGCTCCTGTTTTTTGGCTGGGCACTTTATTGCATCGGTCCGGGCAGGATCACCTTCCGGTTCCAGAATGTGCTGGCCCAGCTTTCGGTGACTTACCTTGTTGCCTTTCTCTTGATGAACCGGAAAACATGGGTGCAATTGGTGGTTACATTGGGAATTTTAATCATTACTGAATTGACCTACCGGTTCTTTCCGGTAGAAGGGTTCAATCAACCCTTTGTCCCGGACAAAAATTTCGGAGCTTACTTTGATTTGCTGATTTCTGGTGAACTTTCATCCGGTCACTGGGTGTCTATAAATGCGGTCCCAACCATTGCCCATACCGTATGGGGTGTAATGGCAGGGAAACTGATTTTAAGCAACAGGGCGGCAATTCAAAAAATCAGAATTTTGTTGCTTGCAGGTGTGATCGGTCTGGTTCTGGGATACTCGCTGGACAATGTTACTCCGATTATCAAGAGGATCTCCACCACTTCGTTTGTCCTTGCAAGTGGTGGCTGGTGTTTCCTGGCGCTATCTTTTTCCTACTGGATCATTGATGTGAAGCAATGGGGGAAATGGGCCGTGTTTTTTGCCATTGTGGGCATGAACCCCCTCTTCATTTACCTGTTTGCACACATCGGGGGAAGCGACCTGATCTACCAGGTATTCACGCCCTTTACAATGGGGCTGTTTTCATGGATGGGTGAATTAGCTGCAAAGATCATCACCAGTGTGTTTACCTGGGCAACCCTCTGGTATATGTGTTACTGGCTATACAGAAAAAAGATCTTTATAAAGATCTGAGATGTTGCACTATACGGGCAGATTAAAATTTATGGATGTGTCCGGCACTGCTGGCATGCCCGTCTACTTCTGCCGGATCTCCCTTGAAGGTAATATTCCCTGCACTGCTCGCGCGTGCCCGGAGTTTTTCTGTTACGGTTATGTGGGCATCTCCTGAACTGGAGGCGGAAATGCTTGCAGTGCGGGATGTCAGATCATAGGCATTCAAATCGCCCGCACTGGAAAGATTGGCTTCCAGTTCGTCCGTTGTTCCGGAGAGGGTCATGTCGCCTGCACTGGTGATTCTGCACGAGAGCTTCTGAACATCAACTTCCAGGTGAATATCACCGGCACTGCTCGTGGAAAGATGCAATGCATCACTGGTGATCACTGATTTACCGACAACATCGCCTGCGCTTGTAGCGGAGATCTCTTCAATGTCTTTCATGGTAACATAGACATTCATCTCACGGGCATCACGGATGTTAGCTTCCGTATAGATATGAAGGGTGTTGTTTTTAATTTCGGTAACGATGTACTCGTGGAGATTATCATCCGCTTCAACGGTTATGCTCTCACTGTTACCCTGGGTCAGTATGAGATCAATGGCTGTGCTCACCTTAACCGCATTAAAGTATCCGGCTTCCCGCTCCTGGGTTACCACCTTGCCGGAACCATTAACTTTTGGTCTTGACTGTCCGTAAGTACTGACAGACAGCGTAATGACCATCAAAAAGGGAAAAAACGTCGTTTTTTTCATGCTACTGAATCGATTGGTTTGCTAAAAAAAGACGCAATACCGGAGAAAGTGCTGCATCTCTATGAGTATAAAATTAATTATTGCATTTTCAATTCCTGGCGGTTTCTCTGTAACTTATTGCAGGTTTCCTTGACAATACCTTATAAATGCACTAATTTTGTCCATGGAAAAGATCCGGATCACAGCTCTCTTCAATACACTTTCTGTGTCGTTATCCTGGTAATAAATAATGGTCATGAATCTACGTCAAATCACTCTGATTTCAGCATTGCTGTTGTTCATCTTGATCTTCAGTTGCGAAGAACCTGCAAAAGAAGAGCTGGATATTCCTGACACTCCTTCTTCTTTGATCTATAATTTTTCCGGGAACTGGTCACTTATTGCCTGGATCCCGATCGACTGCCCGGGTTGCTATGATTACCACTATTACATTTCCGGCGGGGGTCTGAGGTTCAATTCCCTTTACTATGACCTGAAAATTAGCTACCTCTTCAGAAACCTCCCCGATTCCATTATTGAACACGGGACTTATATCCATTCATCCGAATATTTCATTTCATGGGAGAGTGCATCCACCATGTTTACCGGAGAGATTTTGTTTACGCCTGACCAGGGAGATCCATGGACAGTCAAATATCAGGTCGAGGACCCTGATATTCAACCTAATGTAGTGATATTTAAGAATTTTATCTTAAAGAACGATACGACAGGAATGATGTTTTACTGGACCCCCGAAGTGTAAGAAGCATCTACGGATTATGCTCATTTTCCCTTCCAGGCTGGATGCAAATACCGGGGGAATAGCCGTTTTCGTCTCCCTTGATTTTTTTAACTGCTCGGGTGGCATCCAACATAGATCAAAATGTATATTTTTGTGGTCTGATAATCTGCTCCAGGCCATGGATTATTTGTGTGTCAGGAATTGACACTCCGGCTGTACACGAAAACAGCATTTGTGAAATCAAATGTTTAATTCTACCTTTAAGGTTAGAATTTCAGGTTAGTATAACACAGGGGTGTGTGAAGAAAGCAGGAGCTTTAACATTGATTTTTCTTTACCCATGAGATTGAATAAAGGGACCATTTTCATTTTCATTGTTTTCTCATTCGCAGTTGCAATTGCCTGCATATTTTATTGTGTTGACAAACAGAAGAAATACCAGAAACTGGTTGAAGAGACTCCCCCTGCACCATCCACCATTGTACTGGTGGATAGCTTGGAAAATGAACGAAATAGCATATTGAATATACCTGTTGAAGAGGTTTCTGCCGACCATTTAGTGAAAGTGGCCATGCTTAATGCTCAACATGATTCGATCCTTCATAGCACAGAATATCTTTCCGATAAAGAATACTGGGACAGGATCAGCATTCCATTCAGCGAACAGGAGAATAAATTGAATACACAGTATTTGTTGGGAGCCCTGGGCGTATTGATTGGAATTGCCTTCGGAACCTGGTCGTCCATCATGTTATACTCGAGAAGACAAATGGAACTGATTGCGCGATCAAAAAAACCGAGAGGGCCCGTTGTGAAATATTGATGCCCGGTATTTCACTCCAGCGAAAAGATCACAGGAAAGGAGTAGGATACATTGACTGCTCTGCCTTTATGTGTGCCGGGTTGCCACCTGGGACTCGACTGAATCACACGGACGGCTTCCGCATCCAACTCTTCATTGATTCCTCTTACTACCTTAACATCATCCACACTCCCGTCACTTTTAACAACAAATTGAACATAAACCCTCCCGCTTATTCCTTCTTCCCTGCAACGCTCGGGATACATGATCTCCTTATTGATGTAATCCCTGAAATCACGGTAGCCTGAAACTGCATATTGGGGCATGTTTTCAACAATCAGGTAAACATGATCGCTATCGGCAGCCGCATCCATGCGGACTTCCTTAGACTCCGTCAGTTGTTTTGCTCTTCTGTTTTCACTGAGAACGTGAAATACTATCATCGCGGCAATAACAACCAGGCTTACGTAGGTGGTGGCTTTCCATTCATGGGCGTGAATCAATTTTTCCAGCTCTTCAGTCTCTTCCTTGCTTTTCCTTGTTCTTATGATGCCGGAAGGGGTTTTATCAAAGATCCACGACACCCATACGGATACAATGAACCCGATACCAAACAGGATAAAAACGAGTGGTAAAACCCAGGAAGGCAATTGAAAATGTGGAGAAATGATGAGAATTAATTCAATCAGCACAAAGGCAGTGGCAATATAGGCCGCAATGACGCGGATTACCTTTCTGCGCTTTAGTTCGTCCCATAACCATGAAACATTATATGGACCATTTTCCATTATGCAGGTATTGATGCTGGATTTTATCTTCTAAAATTAATTGAACTATCGGTTAAATCCAAGTTCTTTATCCTGTTTTGAATAATATTTTGTTAATATTGATGGCAATTCTTCCGGCTATTCTTAATTTGTAAGATTTATAGGGAGGATGAATTAGGCAATCTTGTTTTGGGAATGCTCTCAGGTAGAAATTCTTCGGGTGATACATAAAAAAGGGTAACAAATTATAATGATACCGCAGAAAAAATCCATCAGGAAAACGATCCTTTGCTCAGGCTTTTTCCTCCTGTTGCTTTTTTCTGCTCACGCACAAACCGGATTCACTCCGGTTATCATCGATACCGATTGTGCACCGGACGACCTGAGGGCGATCTGCCTGTTCGCGGCTATCCGGGAAATTGACCTGCTTGCCATTACCTCATCGGATGGTGCTCTGTCTCCGGATAACGGAGTGGGTAAAATTTCACAGATCATCCCGGATCTTTTCGTGGAGGAGATCCCATTAGCTGCCGGTAGAGAATTAAATATCCACCCTCCTGAATGGAGAGAATTTTGTGAAAATGTTCCCTGGAGCGAAAATCCAGGGTCAACCGCAGAGACGGGTATGACGGCTGTTTCCCTGATTACCAGTTTGCTCTCCGAATCGGAAACGAAAATTACCTTCATCTGCCTGGGATCCTTGACCAATTTGTATGATGTAATCCAGGAATCTCCTGAGCTACTAAATAATATCGAGCGGGTGATCTGGTATAATGACGCACTCAATCCCTTATCAGGAACAAATTATGAGCGTGACCCGGAAGCAGCGGAGGTTGTCCTTTCCCGGAACCTCAATATATCTGTAATTTCAAACCTCGGCAAAAATAATGCAGCCTTTACTATGGAGTTGCTGCAGCAGATAGCATCCATTGAAACTCAGTTTGCGCAAACCATATTTAATTCCCATTCCTCTCCTCCTGCACTGGAACAGATAAACTCCAGACACATGACCCTATGGGATGACCTGCTACCGGTCTTCTTTGTCTGTCCGGATTGCTTCGATATGAAACCCGATAAAACCAATCCGAATATCAGCATGACGACTGATTATGATCTCCTTGAAATCAAACGCAAAATAGTCGATATACTTTCACAACAGTATGACTACAACCGGCACATCATGTTCGATAAGTTTCCGTTGGATCCCGAAATCTATCGAAGCGATGTTATACCGGTTGCGCTCGAGATCATTAAGAAACATGGAAAAGATGAGTGGAGGATCTGTGTGCTGACCAATGAGATGCATGGCCACCTGGGAGTCTATTCCATTGTGGGTGCTAAAATGGGGCTGAAAGCAAGGGAATGGTTCTCAGCCGGAGTCGATCAGTTAACGGTTGTTTCATATGCAGGAAACAGGCCTCCGCTCAGTTGCCTGAATGACGGACTGCAAGTTAGTACCGGGGCAACCATGGGGCAGGGGACCATAACGGTTTCTTCCGATAAAACCTTATTGCCGAAAGCATGCTTCAGGTTCGAAGGAAAAACCATTGAGATGGAGTTAAAATACGAATACCGGGAGCAGGTTGAATCCGATATAAGCCAGGGTATCGTTCAATATGGCAATCTGACTTCAGGATACTGGAAACTAATCCGGAGACTGGGGCTGAAATACTGGAAGGAATGGGACAGGAACGAGATGTTTACCATAACCGTTTTGGAGTGATTGATGCAGATTATTGTATATACAAAAACATGAACAGAACTGCTTAAAAACATGCATGTGTTTTCATTTCTATGAGTATTATCCGCTTAAGTTTCTTTCTTTTTACGTAATTTAATCCCTGTACTATTGAGATATTGAATTGATTCATTAAAGCCTACTCATAAGATGAAAAAAATCACGCTGTTAACACTGTCAATTTTCCTTGTTTTCGCTCTACTCTCGGGCTATGCCCAGAGCGGTAAGGTAGTAGAAAAAATTATTGAGATCGGGACAACCGATAACCGGACCATGGATCATCTCGATGTCCTCTGCAACCGTTTCGGGGGTAGACTGGTTGGATCGGATGCCTTTGAAAATGCAGCGGAATGGTGTGCTGCACAGTTCAGGGAGTGGGGAATGGAAGTGGAAATGGATGAAGCCGGTGAGGTGCCGGTCGGATTCAACCGTGGACCCTGGTTTGGACGGCTGCTTGGAGAAAATGGCATGAACCTCCATTTTGCAACCCCTTCCTATACTGCCGGAACAAAAGGAGTTCAAAAAGGGCACGTTGTGCTGGAACCGAAAACCCAGGCGGAATTCGACCGGATGAAAGGTCGATTGAACGGTGCCTGGGTATTGATCACAGGAACCAATGATGGATGGCCCATCGACTGGTCACCGGAAGCTGATGCACGACGGGATTCACTCATCGCTGACAACCTTGAAATTGCTAAAAAGAACAGGGAGATCAGGAACGAAAACAGGCAATTGGAGGAGGGAGAAGAGCCGAAAGAGCGTATTCCGCTCAATGAGGAACCGGCACTCTTTTACAAGCAGATGCGGGAAGCAGGGATCCTGGGTATCATCCAGCCTTCAAGCATTCCTATACGAGCACTCTATGACAGGAAAAACATCGACAGAATGACGTTTGAAACATTGCCTGACGTGCCGGATATCAAACTGGATGAACACCAGTACATGATCATCGAGCAAATGGCAAAAGAACGCCGCCGGTTTGAGCTGGAATTTGATATCCGCAACCACTTCAAGATGGGCCCGGTAAAATACCACAACGTGATCGGGATCATCCGGGGTACAAAATATCCTGATGAGTACGTCATCATGGGGGGGCACCTTGATGCATATGACGTTGCAACTGGTGGAGTGGACGATGGCTCAGGACTTACCCCGGCTATGGAAGCCGCAAGGCTCATTATGAAAGCCGGTGGAAAACCCAGACGGACAATCCTGGTGATCGCATGGGCAGCCGAAGAGTTTGGTCTCTACGGATCGAAACACTGGGTGGAAGAAAATGGGGATAAACTGGACAGGATATCCAACATGTTTAACCGTGACGGCGGACCTACGGTTGCCAATAGCCTGCGTGTTACCGAAGCCATGTGGGACGATGTGGTAAAGATCTGTGAACCATTGAACGGTATTAATCCCGATTTCCCCTTCACACTGGAAAAAGCAGAACCGAGAAGACGTCCCGAAGAACCACGGGGAACCGACAGCGGGCCGTTTGCTGTGGCTGGAGTACCGACCATAACCTTCGGAACAGCCGATCCGAAGGGATATGATTTCGACTACCGGGAGATCTGGCATACCGAAAGAGACCTTTACAATAAAAGCATCCCCGAATACCAGGAACATACTGCCGTGGTAACCGCTGTGGTGGTCTATGGAGTCGCAAACCTCGATCACCTGCTTTCACGGGAGGGATACTGGCAGGAAGAAGAGAAGGAAGCTGAGAGGTAAAGACTTTGAGACGATGAGACTGTGAGACTTTGCGACTAAGTAGTGGGTATTTGAGTGATTTTTGGGGAGGGCAAAGTGGCTGTGAAATGTTGGGAATACGGCATTGTATACCAGCCAAAGTAGTGTTTTCTATTTAGTCCTTACCTCCAACCAATATGCTGCTTTTCCGATTGAAAGTTTATGCAGGTTATTGAAACATTGTCTCAGTTTATACGTATAAACATACTGATAATCAAAGATATACTGAAATGAAAAACTGGATAAGATTGTTTTGCGGGATCCTGATCGGTCTGGTGATCCTGGCAACTTCCGGATGCGAGGAAGAAAAGTCGAACAGAGAGGAGTTGTTAACCGCTCATCCCTGGAAATTTCAAATGGCAGAAACAAGCTCAACCAACCCAACTATCCAGAGTGGTATAGTCCTGGCAAATGGTCTGCTGACTGCTGCCGGTGCTGTCTGGACATTCTATGATAATGGAACCCATGTTCTGACATTTACAAATCTTGAACCCCCCGAATCGGATGATGGAACATGGGAGCTGTCAGCGGATGGGAAAACCCTGATCATGACCCTTGATGATGAGGAGGAAGAGGAGGCACACATTAAGTCTCTGACTTCCACTAGACTGGTTTTTGAGGAGGAACTCTGGGACGATGAACAGCAGGAGTTTTATACCACATCGAATTCCTGGGTGAAATAACGGATCGTTTGGCGGATTGATCCGATGCTGATCATAGCGCCTGAACTTTCCGGCCCATGAATCACTTTCCAGCAGAAGAAAGGTCATAGTTGGTCCGGGATTTTATTGTAATATCTACCCAGGGTTGCTCAGGCTTACGCCTGTTTACCCTGGGCTATTATTAGATGGTTAAAGAAAACTAGGTATAATACGGACTATTAAGGCTTAAATTTTGATGTGCCATTGCAAGTAATGGCCTGGTTAAGACACCATACGGGCAAGCCTTTTCACAAAATCCTTCACAGTTTATACAAACATCCGGTTTCTTTCCGGGGAGTTCTTTGTATTTCTGCATGGCAGATTTTTCCTGTCCCTTCGAGGTGAAATAGTAGTTGTATCTCATGATTGTGTTAACCGGTATATGATTTGGACAGTAGGCTTCGCAAACATTACAGCCAATCCTGCATGTCAGGGAGCTGACCTTATTTTTAAAATCATTCAACATGGCCTCCATTCCCAGTTCAAGCCTCGTGCCAGATAGTTTAATGTATTTTTCAACATCATTTAAGCTTTGAAAAAGATAACAAATGGTATCTACATGTTCATTAGACAGAACAAATTGTAATGCTCCGCTTTTGATCTTCTCTATTCCGGATATTCCATATTTACCAAAAAATTCACCAGCTATTTCCATCTGCATCTTGAATTTCTCATACCCTATTTTATAGCGTTCGGGGAGTTCATTCCCTTCTTTCTCTGCATTTTCTTTTTCTTCAGTAAATATATCGTATATAATAATCGGATTGGATTTCATGATCATTGTACCAATATTATTGTCATGGCAGGCTTTTAGTACTCTATTGCCCATTTCCGGTTCGAAAAAATTGTAAGGCAGCATTAATACATCATATCGTCCATCATCAATGGCAGTCATCAGAACCTGTTCAAAGGTTTCTTCCGGACTATCCCACCAGGCATGACCGTGACATGATAATCCTGTGAATTTTATTTTTCCATCCTTCTTCAATTGCTCAACTGCTTTATGAAAGAATATGTTCTTAACTCGTTCTGAATTTTCTGCACCATGAATCATAAAACAATCTATATAATCTGTTTTTAGTCTTGCCAGACTGGAATTTACCCTTTCCACAATATCTTCTGCTGATTGAAATTCCTTTATTTTGGGGGCTATTTTTGTTGCAATGAAAAGCTTCTCCCTTTCAAAATCTTTGATCACATTACCGATTAGTCTTTCGTTTTGTCCCCTGCCATATAGCTCTGATGTTTCAATGAAATTTATGCCAGAGTTTAGCACTGCTTTGAGAACAGCTTCACTGAATGGATAGCCCGTTCCGATATCCGATACCTTAAACCCGGTTCGTCCCAAGGTCCTGTATTCCCGGATCTTTGGAATTTCATCATCCTGATTTATCGGAGATGAAGCAAAGCTTTTTTTGCCCAATAATCCGGCACCTATAAAGCCTAATGAAGAGTCCCTGAGGAATCTCCTGCGCTTGAGTTTTTTCTGTTGCATGATATAAGTTCTTGATAAGGAAACATATTGGTTCCAGAACAAGATATGAATTTTTTCAATGCAAGTCAAATCCATTCAGTCACTTAACTTGTTTTCCATCGTAAAATGTTTTATGAAGGTTGAGGAATATGGGAAAGCCTATGAAAGCTACATGAAAGCGTATGAAATAGATAGCTTGTGGAGCTATTCCAAAGCAATGAATGCGAAAGCGTTGAACGATAGTTTGCAGGTTGAATAAGAAGATCACTCTAATAGTCATGCCCCGAATTAAAATCGGGGCATGACAGGAATACCTTGCCATCAACTCGGGTTGTGAATGAAGGTTTCTTCAGTGTTCCTTGCCGGATTGAACGTAAAACGTTGTTCATTCAGTGTTGAACGGTAAATGATCTTTTGGCGTAATGCATTATTCATCTAATGAGAAAACTATTCATATTTTAATGTAGTTGCCGGATTCTTCTGAGCAGACCGCAATGCATGAATGCTCACCGTGATCAGAGTAACCAGGATAATGATTACGGCAGATATAATATACGGAAATACTCCCATCTCACTTTTATATACAAATCCCTTTAACCAGGAATGCATGATGAAATAGGAAACTGGAATGGAGACGATTATTGCTATGAACACAAGCCGGGTATACTCATACGATTGCAAAACAACCATTTGAATGATACTTGCCCCAAATACCTTGCGAATACCAATCTCTTTGGTCCGCAGGGCTGCTGAAAAAGCTGCCAGTCCGAACAATCCCAGAATTGCGATAATGATTGAAAGCAAAGTAAAACGGAAGAACATCCGGGTAAAATCTTCTTCCTTCTCGAACAGGTCCCGGAAGGATTCGTCGAAAAAAGTATACTCGAACGGAATCCCTTCATTTGTTTCCAACCACGTTGCTTCCATGGCTTCGATTGCTTCACTTAGGTTATCACGGTTTATTTTTATGGACAGAACACTGTTCACATCCGGTCGGTACCTTAATATTAAGGGTTCAATCTGATGCCGGAATGAAGTGAAATGAAAATCTTTCACCACGCCAATGATCTGTGCCTGACGATCCCCTCCATACCCTATTTTTTTATTCAGGCCACTTTCCCATCCAATGGCTTTAACCAGGGATTCATTGACAATGATCGGGGCAGGTTCCTGGCTCATATCTTCCCTGAAATTATCCCCTTCCACCATCTCCATTTGCATAAGCGGAATAAATTTCTCATTCACCGAAACGGCGCTGACAATCCAGTCCTCATCCTCCAGCGCTCCTTCAGGAACAATACCGGATCTGCCATACCCCCATCCTGGCATGGATCCTGAAGTGGCAAACATTTCGATTCCGGGGATCTCTTCAAAATTTGCTTTTAATACTTCATAACTATCGCGCACTTCCGGATTCATCCGGATGTTTATTATTTGTTCTGAATTAAACCCTTTATCCTTGTTGAGCGTATATTTCATTTGTTTGGTAACAATGATTGTTCCGGTAATCATAACAAATGTTGCAATAAATTGAAGGGTAACCAGTGCCCGGCGTAACAACCATCCTTTTTTTCCTGCAACAAGCTCTCCTTTCAATACCACATGTGGACGAAAAGCACTGAGTATTATTGCCGGATAAGCACCGGAGAACAACCCCAGAGTGATGATCAGCAGGATAAGGAAAACAAGCGATAACGGGTAGCTGAATATATAGGAAAAAACCGACCGGTCGATGATCGGGAAACACCGGTTAATGACTTCTGTAATCACCAGGGCAATGACCACGGAGAGAAAAACCTGCAGGATTGCCTCAGAAAGATGCTGGACGATCAGTTGCTTTTTGTTTGAACCCACCACTTTTCGAATACCAACCTCCCTTGCCCTGCGTGAAGAGTAAGCAATCGTAAGGTTCAGGTAATTGAAGCTGGCAATTAAAAGAATGATAACGGCAATAAGGGAAAGCGTCCGGACATACCCGATATTTCCTTTATTCTGATTGAATCGGTCAAACAAAACATCTTTAGAATAGAGATGAACCTCAGTTAATGGTTGAAGCGTAGCCTTCCAGGCATCCAGTACGTCATTCCGGCGCATCAGAGAGTCCATTTCAACAGTGATCTGATCTGCATTTTCAGGATGACTTAAAAGGGCATATTCAACCATGGAAATGTTGTTCCAGGCGTTTAGGTACTGGATAAAATTTGTGTCAGAGGGAGAAGGATTGATGGAAGCGACGATATCAAATTGAATATGTCCGGGTCTTGTCTCATCTTTCAGAATACCTGTCACTTCAAGGTTGTCAGTCCTGCCTGCTGAAAACATTTTACCTATGGGGTACTCATCCCTAAAGATTTTTTTTGCCATCGTTTCAGTGAGTACAACAGTATTTGGCTTTTCGAGACATGCTTTTCGATCGCCTTCCTTCAGCTCAAAATCAAACACATCGAAAAAGCTGGGTTCGGTAAAGATCATGTCTTCGGAATAGAGGATATTCTCCTCGTACCGGACCAGTACCCTGCCCTGTACTGCAATGCGTACAATTTCTTCAACCCCTGGAATTTCCCTTTTCATATTGGGTGCCAGGGCAGGTATAGTAATGCCCACATAATTGTTGCTTATCCCCAGGGCTTCATCGATGGAGAGGATCTTAAAAATCTGATCGCTCTGTTTGTGAAACCGGTCATAACTCAGTTCATGATGAACATAAAGAAAAATAAGGAAGCTGCTTACGATACCAACAGTTAACCCGACAAAATTTAACAGTGATGTGGTTCTGTTCCGGATATAGGAACGCAGGGCAATGATGAAATAATTATGGATCATGATAAAGGATATAAACCGTTGGTCAATATGAATCGTTACGGTTATGTACACTCAATCCGAATACCCATCGGTGAAAAAACAACCCCTCTTCCAGATGGTTTTATTGGGTGGTGTTAATAAAATCAACCAGTTCAATTAAATCATTATTCTTGTAAAGTGAAATTTTCTCCTCTTTCATATATCGTGAAATCTCTTCCTCTCGCGTTGGGATTAGTTCCAGGATAAACTTCTTTTTACGTTTCAGTTTTACCGGTGATTGTCCATCTATTGCCAGATAATAGGTGTCGGGTTCCTTCCTGAGTTCCGCTTCAGTTGCCGGTTCATAGGCTCCTGCTCCTACAGAAGGTATGTAAGTAATCCTGTGCTTTAATAGTAAAAGACACTCATCACCGGCAATCAGTTTAAAGAAACCGGATGACTCTTCTGTCGGATTGGATAATTCAAAGTATACGTATTCTGATCCTCCCAGGGAAAAGCGTGACATTTTTTCCGGTTCCTTGAGCACCTGTATCCCCTGAACGGTTTCAAATTCAAGTTCATCATCATATATATTCAGGCGAAGATTTAGTTCCACGGTTTCGCCATTCCCGAGTTCGATTTCTCCGCCTTGAAATGCTTCGTCCAGATAGGGAGAGCCTTTTAAATCTTCGTATTTAAAGGAGGCACTTCTTCCATATTGTGAAGCAAATTTCTCTAACTTCTCCACTGAAGTTTCCTGGGCAAGAACGGAAGAAATCATAAAACTACCCAGGATAATCAGGAAACTCATACATCTCATTTCTCTTTGTTTTTTAACATTATTTATCTCTCTTTCCAATTTTCATGCCGCTAAATATATATAATTAAAAAATAAGACTTTATGATTTTTGAGGGGAATAACAATTTGTTTAAAATGGAACACAAAGTGCACGGAGACGGACGGTTTGCAGCAAAATTTATTGAATGAAGTCTTTATAATAAACTTTTCTGAGATGTTTATGCTATTGCAGTACTTGAAGTTTTCGATAAGAAACATTATTAAACATCGCAATCAGTCCGCTATACATGCCCTTGGAATATCTCTGGGTTTAAGTTGTGCTATAATGATCATACTTTATGTTCAGTATGAATTGAGCTATGATCGTTTTCATGAAAGTGCAGAGCGCATTTACAGAATTGCCGTTACTCAACCGGGCAACTTTTATCAAGGGTCTGACGTTTTCCTGATTTGCCCGGGTACATTGAAGGATGCCCTGATGCTTGATATTCCGGAAATTGAATACGCAACCAAATTCACCATGCGGTCAAGTGTACTGAAAAATGGATCCAAAAGATTCGATGAAAGTAAATTCCTTTTTGCCGATCCTGATTTTATTAACATTTTTACTTTTCCGGTTGTCACAGGTGACCTCAGCGCAGCACTGAATGAACCTTTCTCCTTGTTCATTACCAGGGAGGTTGCTGATAAGTATTTTGGATCTGAGGATCCTATTGGAAAAGTTTTTAAGGCAGATAACCAGTATGATTATACAGTAAAGGGAATTATTAAAGAAGTTCCTGAAAATTCTCATTTCGATTTTGATTTCATTACCGGTTTTGAATCCTTATACAGTATCCGTGGAGGGAGGGATCGGGTAGACAGGTGGAACAGCTTTTCTTTTGCAACATATGTAAAATTAAGAAATGGAGCCAATCCTGACGACGTGCAAAGGAAATTACAATCGATAGTAACAAATTACCTTGATGAGGATAATGAAAAGATGACCCTCTTATTGCAACCTCTTCTGGGAATACATCTTGGTGGAAAATTCAATTTTGATATTGGCCGGCAGAGCGATAAAAGGTATATCTATCTGCTTTCATCTATAGGTTTTTTTATTCTCCTGATTGCCATTTTTAACTATATGAATATGGCTACAGCCCGATCGTATTCCAGGTGCAAAGAGGTTGGAGTGCGTAAAGTATCTGGCAGCAGCAAACGGAATCTTATTTGCCAGTTTGTTACAGAATCCGTTTTTCTTTCTTTGGTGAGTCTGATAATTTCCTTGTTTATCATCTGGCTGATTTTGCCTGTCTTT
The DNA here is from genome assembly GCA_964612275.1 of uncultured Rikenellaceae bacterium. Taxonomy (GTDB): domain Bacteria; phylum Bacteroidota; class Bacteroidia; order Bacteroidales; family VadinHA17. The sequence continues at coordinate 8,887 of CAZTES010000028.1, read as the reverse complement.
AGCAGGTATGTTGATCGGATGTTGACCTTCTCAATGATTTTTGATTTTTACACCTTGAAAGGAGTGATATTGGTTGTCTTCCTATCCGGGTTACTTGCCGGACTTTACCCTGCATTTCATCTGGCGTCATTTAAACCGGTTAACCTTATTAAAGGAGTATTTGACACTCATTCTGGTAAATCCAAATCAAATAACCTTAGAAATTTACTGGTAATTATACAGTATATCATTTCTGTCATCGCATTGGTTGCAACCTTTACCATATTCAGGCAATTGAATTTTATCAAGCAAAAAGACCTGGGATTCAATTATGAAAACATAGTGTATGTTTATGTAAGGGATCCATCAATACGCTCAGATCCGGAAACAGTCATAAACGAGCTTACTAAGAATCCGGATATTAAAGAAATCACAACTTCTTCGAATCTACCCGTTACGATTACATCAAGCCATACTGCCTATTGGGAGGGTAGAAGTGAAGATGATGATTTGACGATATATCGTGCAGGGATAGATCATGATTTTATCGATTTCTATGGATTAACTATGGTTGGGGGAAGGAATTTCCCGACTGCCTATGAAGCGGATTCATTAACCCGGTTCATCGTAAATCAAAAAACTGCACAAGTACTTGGCTGGGATGATCCGGTGGGCAAACGATTGGCTTTTAACAGAGGAATAGAAAAGGGAATCGTAGTGGGTGTTGTGGAAGATTTTCATTTTCAATCGCTTCACCTGGCTATTGAACCCCTTGCGTTCAATTCGAATAAGGGAGGAGATGAATTTCAAAGTGTACGATATTTCTCCATTAAGGTAAATCCGATGAAGTTATCTGAATCGATAAATTATATTGAGAAAACCTTTCAAAATTTATCTCCGGACTACTTGAATTCATACTCAATCCTGGATGAACTGATCGATAGAATGTATTATGATGAACACAGGCTTGCCAAGATATTTGCTTATTCGACCATTTTAGCCATAATACTTGCATCTTTCGGGTTAGTTGGCTTGTCTTCGTTTTCAACTAAAAATCGGAACAGGGAGATGGTTATAAGAAAAGTATTTGGCTCAAGTCCATTCGGTATTATGGTATTGCATTCCAAAGAATTTTCCAAATACATATTCTTTTCCATCTTATTTGCCTGGCCGGTTTCCTATATACTGATGAACAAGTGGCTTCAAAATTTCTCTTATCGTATCGACTTTGAGATTATGGGTTATCTTTTTTCTTTGTGTGCAGTCATTCTGGTATCCATATTGTCAATTGGATACAATGTATTGAAAGCAGCCTATGTTAATCCGGCCAAACTGCTCAGGTATGATTGATAACAGGACCGGGATTTATAAGATTACGATTACCCAGAGCAAGCTTACCCTGGGCTATTATCTTTCGCCCCTTCAGGGCTTATTCTGTCTTGAAATCAGAGGCAAATAGGAAACAAAAAACGAGCGACTAATGTCACAAGCTATTTTTTTATACCGAGGACCGAGCACCCAGTACCATTTCCTTTAACTGCCCATCCTGCCAGCTTTTCCGGACTCAAACCGTTAACCCCCAGCCTCTCAACTCTTCCCCTTCCTCGACCTCACCACAAACCCGGTAATAACAAACAGGATAAAAACTGCAGTTACAATCCATGCCCAGTAATTGCTGATCTTCGATTGAACCCACATCTCATACTGTTCCAGGAGAAAATAATCACCTTGAACGGTCCAGAAGATACCTCCATCCCCATTCGATTCCGGATTGGTATCGGCGTACCCGTTCGATGCGATGATCCTGCCGGGCATCCTGATTTCCATATCATAGCTTTGTGCATCAAAGAAAGGATCGGTCACTGTTTCCAAAACCGACATTGCGCTGTCTATTTCGGTCTTGAAAGTTGAGTAAAATTCCTTACCAAGAACAGAGGTTACCACAAGTTCAAAGTCAGCTGCTTCCTCTATGGATTCTTCCTGTTCGAGTATTTCAAGGGCACTTTGAACTTCTTCTTTCCCGTCTTCAATCGTTTGGAGAATCTCTTCATCCTCCTCTTTTTCACTCTGTTCAAAAGCAATAATTTGACGAACGAACGCTGACTCTTTTGAACTCATCTCCTCCTTGTTGATCGTCAGATCAGGATGATCTCCAAACAGGTCATAGAAGATCTCAATGTATTGCCTGACCACTCCGGTCCACATCCAGGTTTCCGATTTCGTATCAACACTGTCGGATAATGCTTTATACCGGAGGGAATCAGCTCCGTTTTTCAGATCGGCCTTGACATTATCCGGCAGGGAGAAAAAAGCCAATTCTTCTTCTGAAAGGAAGTCGGACGCCGGACAGGTAATGGTCAACACCTTATCAACCGTTTCTCTATACCGGAATACAGTGGTAAACCATTTGAAGCTCTTTGAAAATTCTGCTCTTCTTTTCAAACTTCGGTTACTTCCCGTATCGTTATTATACTCCTCATTGATCCCTTCCACGCTGGCAAAATGTTTTTCCGCAGTGAGGATCCATATGGTATCGTTGTTTTCATTCAATTCCTCTGTATATTCAATCGTCCAGGTGCTGTCAATGGGCACCCTGAAGTGTTGGGGTTCAAATTCACTTTCCGTGTCGTTTCTCACGATAACTTTCCTGGTGATCGATCCGTCTTCATGAACCGTGTTGATTACATGGGTTTCGTAATCACACGAGTAGAGCAGTAGCATGGAGAGGATTGTAAGCGATATTTTTATCTTCCGTTTCATGATTTATTTTTTTATTGATTTTTATCCTTTCAACTACGTTTACGATCTCAAAGCTAAAGTTTGGATTCATCATCACGGTTCCCTTTTTCAATGCTTTGTCTGATCTTCTTTTGTATATAGGATTCAACAACCCTGTTTTCTTTCATTTCATCGTAATCTTTCTTCAATTCAAGGTATGACTCCAGCAGTTCTTCCAGGTCGGATCTTGATACGGTGATGCTGTCATCTGCCATCTGATCTTTTGCAACAACATTAAGGAAAACCTTTTGCATGATTCCCAGGTCCGGCTCCTGGTTCTGGATGGTATTGACGGTTTTGACCAGTTGTTTTTCAAGCGAATTGATCCGGTCCGTAATAACAACCTGTTGAATGATAAAGATCCCGATAAAGAGGGTGGCGGCTGCTGCCATGGTTCCACGGATCCATGCTATATCTGCCCAGCCAAACAGGTAATGGCTCAGTTTTTCAGGAATGGTGAGGTGTTGTTCTGCTCCTCGGATTTTTTGCATCACCCCTTCAATCAGCTCCTCTTTTTCGGATAAAGCGGGTTTGTTGTTCTTCAGTTTCTCAATCAGGTTGGAATAGTGATCGTCTTTATTCATGTTCAGATGTGTTTTTCAATCAGTTTGCCAATTTTTTGCCGGGCGTGGAACAGGTTGCTTTTAATGGATGCCCTGCTCATCCCGGTTATTTCTGCGATATCCTCGTGCGACAGTCCCTCCAGTTCACTCAGAACGAATACAATCTTCTGTTTTCTGCTCAACTGGGTTGTTAACTGCCGTATCAATTTCCCGGTCTCTTTATTATCAAGCCTTGTATCTGCATTGCTGTCACTGAAAACACCCGGAATGTTCCAGTTATTTGCATCCGGATAGATCAGCGGATTTCTTTTCTTCTTTCGCAGTGCATCATAACATTTGTTTACAATGATCCGGTAGAGCCAGTTGCTGAAATTGTTCTGAGGGTTAAATCCCTCGATTTTATTCCAGACGGAGATGAATGACTCCTGCACAATATCTTTCGATTCATCCTCATCATTCATGATCCTGAAAGCCACCGAGAATGCAAAGTCGGCGTACTTGTCAACGAGCATTCTGAAAGCGGTCTGGTCCCGGGTGATACAGGCCTGGATGATGTCGGTTGTTTCCAAAATAAATCGCTTCAGTTACTGATAATACGTTTATTTTACAGCAAGGTAAAAAAGAAATTGGCACTTTTTGTTATTCGGCGAAATGATTCGGTGCTGATTAAAGCCCCTGTGCACTCCGGTCCATGAATCGTTTTCCTTTTGAAAAAGGATTGAATTGGACCGGTCTCCCCGTGAAATCCAATCCAGGGTTTGCCCTGTGAAATAAAAGCAAAGCTTTTACTGTAAAGCAGTATTTCACAGGGCAAGCTTACCCGGGGCTATTGATATTAAACCTCCGGGCTCAATCCTTTCAATCTAATGTATTTTTCTACGAAATGAAATAATGATGAAATGTACAAATACTATACTGTTTAAGAACATACAACATAATCTACATGAGTTACGTATACTTTAGTAAACGAGGCAGAAAGGAGGCCCGAGATGAAAACAACAGTAAAAATTTTAATAATCGTTTTCGCACTAAGTTTTGTCAATCTTTCCTTTGCACAGAAACCTGAGTTCGAAAATGGTGTTAATGATAGGGATGTACAAAATGTTGAATTAACCAAAAAGGAGTTGAAAAAGAAGTACTTCCAGGCGACCTACTATCTTTACAATGATCAGTTTAATGAAGCGCTGGTGCTTTTTGCAAAGCTGGCGATAAACGATCCGTCAAATTCAAATTTCATTTATCACGTCGGACTCTGTTATTATCTTAAAGGCAATTATCCTGCTGCAAAGGATTTTTTCAAAATTGCTTCCGAGAGTACCAGCAAAAAATACAGAGATAATGTGTTTGAACGAAATGCTCCTCTTGAGGTGTTTGATTACCTGGAGGAAATTAAATGAGCAATAGAGTAATGGATGATTTTTTGTTGTGAAAAGTTAACCGCTAACCTTATTAATCAGAAGTTATACGTACAATCATAATCTGTAAAACATAATTTGTTTTCGTTCCTGTACCAAGTCGTTTCCGATCCGCCATCGCGGATCGGTTTAAGATTTCGTCGGATTGTGATTCATGTTTTCTTCCAAAGTCGTACCCCGAACGGAAGGTGCTCCACAAGTGTCGGGGCACGATACAAAAACCTCGCAACCTAACCCTGGCCGGACGCCTCAGCTTCGGGTTGCGAGTTTTGGGACCCATCCTGTCATTTCGAATCACCTTCAGGTGATGAGGAATATTCTATAAATCCCCAGCGGGGCTACCGAAAATCACAAATGTCAAATAACAGATAACTGCCAAAGTCCCATAGGGATCACTATGTGAGCATACCCATGGTGAAATAATTTCACATCAAGTCTTCTGGTATCAACAGGGGCGATCCGCCAGCTGACAGAGGAGGAGGAAACTACCCTATTCAATTCGTTGGAAATCTTACTATTCGGTAGAATGCACTGGTGCTGATCTTGGCACCAGCACCTTCCGGTCCATGAATCGTTTTCCTTTTGAAAAAGGATTGAATTGGACCAGTCTCCCCGTGAAATCCAACCCAGGGTTTGCCCTGTGAAATAAAAGCAAAGCTTTTACTGCGAAGCAGTATTTCACAGGGCGAGCCCTGGGCTATTATCTTTCGCTCTTTCAGATCTCTTTCATACCCTCGACTTTAGGTTAATTTAAGGAACATAAAGGAAATATCGAAGGAATAAGGGATTAAACCTTAGTTAATTGGAGTAGTTTTGAATAAATGTAAATAAATATATTTTAGATGGTTATCTCGTACTGAGCCAAATTCTTAAAAAATTGTCAAATCAGGAGCTTATTTTGGAGTAACTTTAAATATTATGTACTATTGACAGACATTTAATCAATCTTGAATTTAATATCCAAATACAACCATGAATCAAATATTAAAAACTATAGCAGGAGCAGCTATCTTATTGGCTATCATCTCTACTGGTTGTTCTAATGAACCCAAGAGCAAAAAAGTAAAAGAATTAGAAACTCTTGAAGCAGAAAAGGGTGAGCATAAAGCTGATGTTGGAGAAAAAGGGGAGGGAGAAGAATCTGGTACTCAGTTTGGACTTGATGATGTATACGATGATGTTAGAAATGGGGCCCATCTTATACTGGCATATGATGCAGAAACTAATATATTCAAAGGTACTGTTGAGAATACTAGTGACGAAGTTTTAGAGAAAGTACGTGTTGAAGTTCATTTATCAAATGGGATTGAACTTGGACCTACTACTTCTGTTGACCTTAAACCCGGGGAAAAGGTAGAGGTTAATCTTGAAGGTTCTGAAAAAGATTTTGAGACATGGTCAACTCATGCCGAAGTAGGAAGTAGCGAAGAAGGTCACGGTCAAGAAGGAGAGGGAGAAGGAGAGCATGAAAGTGGTGAAGAAGGTGAAGGTGAGCACAAATAGATGACAGGGCCGAGTGTTAATAATTAGTCCGGTGGACTAATTTAGCGAGGAGCCAGGTTGAGCAAAGTAGCCCCAATCGTATGATTGAGGCCCTTTTTTTTTAAATCACTTTTATCTTTGAACTTTTATCTTTTATCTTGTAAGTTGGCTAACCAACTTGCAACTTCCTCCGGACTCAGCCCCAGGGAATATCGAATGTCGATTAACGAATATTGAATTAAGAAGTTGATTAGAATACAAGGTACTTGACTCAACCTCCTTTGACTGGGGACTGTGGACTGCAGACTGGAGATTTTTTCACTGCATATCCCGAAAAACCACAAATTTAAATTTGTTAGTTTTTCGAGGATCCTCGAAATAGTTATAGAATCAAAGATTTTGACTATTTCGGGACTGTCTACTGCCTACTGCGTAATTCTTTCAAGCCACTCCTTCACCTGATCCGGAGTCACCACCAGGGGAATATCGAACAAGGAATAACGAATGTCGAATTATGAAGTATTTTGTAGTTATGAAATCGGCGTTCGTTAATCGTTAATCTTAAATCAAAAACCGAGCTGGCACCGGCACCCACTCCTCCGGAATCCCAAGATCCAAATACTCCTGTTCACAGATCACTGCTCACTATTCTCTCTGGCAAGTGCTTTTTCAACTTCCTTGATGTGCAGAAAATGATCATGATTATAATAAGGTCTTAAATCCCAAGCCTTATTAAGAACTTCCTGTGCTTCTTTTAGCTTTCCTCGTTTATATAAAACCAGACCATATGTATAAAAATAATCTCCATTGGTTGGCTCATTTTCAAGTAGACGATTAATAAGTTCATTACCTTCTGCAATATTGATGTCATTGGTGATCAGAAACAATGCGAAATCATTTTTTAATACTGGATTATCGGGCATCAATGAAAGGGCTTTCCGGTGATAATACTCGGCCATTTCGTAAGATTCAGCCCAGTCGTAAATACCTGCATACCACATCCATAAGTTGGTTTCCGGCCAACCTTTCTGTTCCGTCATTTTCCTGATCTCATCCAGGTATAACTTCGCATTCGTACTATCTCCCCTGGAGACAGCGCAGACTGCCTGCCAAAAATGAAACGTTGGTTTCTGTTGGGACCATATCTCTATGCCTTCCTCAAAGATCTTCTGTTCCTTTTTGTGTTCGCCTATATGGTGATAAGCACAGCCCAGCAACGTATAGGTCCATACCCATGCTTTCAATTCCTGCTGTCTCGCCAGCTCAAGGCTTCGTTCAAATGCTTCGATCGATGCCTGCCACTGCTCCATGTTAAAATGGACCCAACCCAGACCGTAAAACCTGATCATGGATTGCGGATTAAGTTCAAGGTATTGGTTCAGGTAATACACTTGGGCCAGTGGATCCTTATCCACTGCCGACCGGACTGTATTGACCAATAACTGCATATCGGGTGGCAGACGATCGATCTGATCATAAGCTTTATAAGCCCATTCTTTTGACATTCCTGCCTGTTGAATATCACCGTAGCACCATGCCAGGCCCATCATGGCCGAAACAAAACCAGAATCTGCCTGAAGGGCCCTGTTGTAGTACTCTATTGCACTGGGATATTCAAGCCGTACATGATAATTCTGGCCCTGGAGATAGAGTTTATATGCTTCTGGCGATTTTGTAAAAACACTTCTCAAGTCGTAAAACGTGCTCTCTTTCAAGCTCTTTATTTCAAGAAAATCTCTGATTAGACGGGAGAGAGAATCGGCAAGGACAAAAAAATCATCTTCCACATCCCCCTGCAATTCATATGATTTGTAGATCTCCTCGGTTTTGGCATTCATGATATTTGTAGTGACCCTGAACTGCTCTCCTGATTTATACATATTGCCAATAATGATTGTATTGGCCTCCGCTTTCCTGGCCGCATCCCCGGCCATGGTCGACGTGAGAGAGGCGTAATTAACCCCAGCCTGGTTACCGAGAATGTTATACATGGTCTCATACTGACGCACCGATAGTTCCTGGGAATTTGAAAGTGAAGTGATCAACAGGTTCTGTAACCCACCCTGCCAGAGGTTGTACACAGTATCACCGGTCATGTTTTTATAGGGCATCACCGCGATGGATATTCGTCCTCTGGCATACTTTGAATAGCGGGAATCAGCATCGCCAAAAAACTTGGGATAAGCAAGAACCACCACAATAGCCAGAAGTACAACAATCACCACATCACTCAGTCGGAGCTTCCTGCGACGTGTTTTTTCTGGTTCTCCGGATTGCTCAACCTTTTCAAGGGGCCCGGTTTTTACCACTCCCTGGGGGGTGATGTCAAAGACCCAGGAGAGCACAAAAGCCACAGGCAGTCCCACAATCAGCAGGATAATTACAAAAGTGACCGTCCAGTCGGGAAGCCCCAGCCGGGGTAACATGATATCGACAGCCTCCATGATGATAAAGGCGGTGGCAGCATACATGGCGAGGATCCTGGGTACCCCGCGCCGTTTCAACTCCTGCCAGAACTTGAATGGATTGTTGGATTTATCAGGCATATAGGTCGGGTTTGGACAGATAAATATAGATCAAAAGGATTTGAAATCCAATATCCAACCTCGTAGAGGTTGGATTATTGGTGTGCCGGGCATGTAGTAAGTCTAACGGGTGCGGGGCTTAATG
>CAZTES010000027.1:0-25420 GCA_964612275.1 uncultured Rikenellaceae bacterium | reverse complement strand
CCACTACCGATCCCTCCTGTCAAACCGATCTTAAGCATTATTTCTCGATAATAAATTCGACATTGACCGGATGAAAGCGGATCGATCGTACATATTCAGGAGCTTTTGCAATGCTTACTTTGAGTTTATTACCAAGTTTCCTTTCAATCGCCTCATAATCAACCACTGCCCTGAATTGATGAGGAGTGAGCTTCTCATAGTTGGACAAACTAACATTACAGGTTAATGTAACTGAACCGGGAAAGGTTTTTAGTATCAAACTATCAGGGACATGAACATTATCAATCGGAATGTCAAGGACTGCTTCTGTAAATTGCTCAACGGGAATAGTAATGGTAACCTTTTTTACAGAATAGGTGATATTTTTTATCTCCGCCAGGTTGATATTGTATGTGATCAACTGGTTTACACCGGAGATCGATTCCTTTCGTGTAAACACCTGCTGTATCGTATCAATAATCAGATCCGGTCCCGATACAGTAATCGTGTCGGGATCAATGGTAATCTCACCGGTCAGCATGAATTGCTTGGCATATTCAATCGACAGGTCCGGAACCACAGGTACCCTCTTCTGGACAATTTCCCCAAATTCAAAAATAATACTATCCGGAGAGATGTTAAGTAACTGAACATCGGACCTCAGCTGCCTCGCTATTCCTGTCCTGACTCTTGAAGTCAGAATGTAAAACGTCTGATTATTTGAATTCCCCATGATGGTAAAACCATACTGATTGAGATCAAATATCAGGGGCAACAAACGGTTGCTAAGTTTATATTTCAACAGGGTATAACCCGGAGCTTCAATTGTCAGATCAAACCTGGATGGCAACTCCCTGACCAGCACTTTATCCTTTGGCAAATTAGTATACTTAACCGGGCAGGTAATGGTTGTGCTTGAATTTTTACTCAATTCATTCAGTAACCAGAAGATCGTGGAAAGAAGAAGAAAAAACAGAAAGACCAGTAGTTTCCGATCTAACTTCATTCTTACTTTTTCAAAGAAAGAGTTTTTACTATTTTCGGAATCATTTTCCACGATCCATCAATTAACTGCGATTGTGTTGCATACGTGTATTGAGTAGCTAAACCTGACGGGCAAAAAAGGTTATTTCCGAGCTGATAAATCAGATGAGTCCTTTAGAATGGCACTCTTGTCTACCCTGAGTCTCACATTATCAGCCACTTCGATTAAAATAACACTATCCTTGACGTCCACTATCTTTCCATAAATTCCACCGGTTGTTATCACCTTATCCCCCTTTTGAAGCCCCTCTCTGTAGTTCCGAAGATCTTTCTGCTTTCTGACCTGGGGGCGAATCATAAAAAAATAAAAAACAACGATAATTAACAATAGAAATACAAAGGACATATATGGACTTTGTCCTTCACCGGCCGGAGCCATTAAAATTATTGACAATAGCATGTTCATTAGTTGTATGTATTAAATTAATTGTTTGGTTCTACAATGTTTGCCTGTATCTGAAGCACCTTTACAGGGGGCTTGCTGTTGGATCGGATCGCTACGGTTTTGACCTGTTTTCCACTCCTGCCCGAACTGTCAAATACGACTTCAACGTATCCCTTTTTCCCTGGTTGTAAGGGGTTCTTGTTATATTTTGGCACGGTGCAACCACAACTGGCTGATGCTGATACAATGACAAGATTTGCCTCACCCTCATTGGTATAGGTGAATGTATAAGAGACCTTTTCTCCCGGAGTAATGTCTCCGAAGTCATGGGATTCAACAGCAAATTTCATGACGGGTGTTCCTTCATCATCATGCTGCTCATTTAATCCCTGGCTCTTTGTTTGACCGGAGCCGGAGGTTTGCTGGCAGGATACGAGCGCGACGGTGATACCAAAGATCACCAGGAAAAATAAGCGTTCTATTTTCATAGTCCGAATAATTTTCATGCAAATTAAAAACAATTTTACCATTTGATCAAACCGGGTTATTGTTTTCATTCTCCTCTCCAACTAACCCTCTGCCTTTTTTAACAATGATCTTCTCTGTCTTCATTTCATGAATGATCTTGTCAAGAATTCCATTGATAAAATAACTACTTTTGGGTGTACTGTAATATTTTGAGATTTCAAGGTACTCGTTGAAGCTGACTTTTGTCGGAATGTCTTCGAACTCAACGATCTCAGCAATACAGAGTTGCATAACCATGATATCCATGAATGCGATTCGTTCGACCTCCCAGTTTTTGGTATATTTCCCGATCAGGGCAATATAGTCATCGCCGTTTCTGATCACCCTTCGGAACAATCTTTCCACAAACTTTTTATCTTCGTCATTTCGGTACATGGGCATTAACGGAGCGTCTGGTCCTGAATCCTTATTAAACTTTTTTATCGTTTTAAGGACCATGCTTACCACAAATTCAACATCATCATTCCAAAAAATGCTCTGCTCTTCAAGGTTTTGGTACAGCTCCTCGGAAAAAACGATCACTGTCGAGAATATCTTTGAAATTGCTTTTTTATCGTCTTCATAATCTACATTTTCCTGTGACATATACGCGATAAAATCCTCCGATTCATCGATCTTTTTAATAAGCCCTCTGATCAATTCAGGGTAGTTAACCCAGCTTAGTTTCGTTTCCTTCAGGTAGGATTTAAAATGATTATTATTGCTGATTTGCTTGATCAGCCTGTTCTCAATGAAGCGTGTATTCGGATGAAGATCATCAAAAGTAGGCATCCGCTTATTCCTGGCAAGTTCCATGCGTGATTCAAGAAAGTGTACAACCTCAGTGATCAATAAAAGCAGGTAATAATAAAGATCGTAGGTCTTCCGGATACTGAAAAACAGCTGTTTTTCAGCGTTTGTTAACGACTCTTCCGCTGCCTTATTATATGCATAAAGCGACTGTAAAATTTTTATGCGTAGAATTCTCCTGCTAAGCATGATAAAGAACTGACAATAAAATCTTTTGCGCAAATGTAATCTATTTTTCCACCCGATCAAAACACTCCCTTCTACAATCTCAGGATTCACCTTCATCCTTTCGCTATTAATTTATCATATCTATGTACGTTTTAAAATTATTTTATACATTTGAATGTTAAATCATCCCTAATAAAACATAGAAAGATGGAAGAAGGATTTGAAAAAAAAGAAGAACAAGAGAACAAAGAGGAGAATGATAAGAAAGATGTCCCTCAAAACCATGAAAGGGAAGAAATTTTTTCCAAAGTTGTTCGGGCAGGAAAAAGAACCTATTTTTTTGATGTCAAAGCAACCAGACGAAATGATTACTACCTGACCATAACGGAGAGCAAGAAAAGATTTAACCGTGATGGCCGATTCTACTATGAGAAACATAAGGTTTTCCTCTACAAGGAAGATTTTGACAAATTCTCCACTGGCCTGGCAGAGGTAATTGAGTACATACAGGAAAACAAACCAGAGATCATCGAGAAAGAGGAAATTACCCCCCAGAAGAGTGGGGATGAAACAAAGGCCGAAACCAAAGTTGATGAAGAATTGGCTGAGACCTATACCGATGTTGATTTTGAAGACCTGGAAGATAAAAGCTAATCCATTACAGGCTTCCGATAACACGCTTTTTCCTTACTTACCGCATTGTTATTTTCGCTTAACCGGGCGAAACCTGATCCATTGAATCGAAACCATTCAAGGATTGTGGTATCGTCGTTAAAATTCCCTTCCTGTCGTTTTCACATGTTCATTTCATAAGCATTAAAAATACCCACATAATGGTATTGTGGGAAAATGGAATGATTTGTAGGTTTACTGCCCGTTATCTGAACGGGTTAGGAGACCATTAAAATCATTCCATGGATTGTTCAAAAGCTCAAAACAATGAAGCAATTCCCATTCCAGGGAAAAATTTGCAGGAAACAGGACAAAAGAAGAGGAAATCCCTGAACATAGCGCTTATTGGAAGCCCCAGGTCAGGAAAAACAACCCTCTTGCAGCATGTATCCCCTGCAAGCCAGCGTATCGCCAACAGTGGGAATGTGATCATTGAATCCCGATCCGTCATTTTCGAACAATATGGGTATGAGCTCAATATCGTCGAACTCCCCGGTATCCATTCCCTTTCCGGTCATTCACCCGAAGAGTTTCATGTGAGAAAGTATATTTTGGGAGAAATGCCGGATGTGGTGATCAATGTTCTCAACTGCGAAAACCTGGAAAGAGATCTTTACCTCACCACCCAACTGATCGATATGGATGTGAAAATGGTCATTGCATTGAACATGCATGACAAAATGATCAAAAAGGGTGATAAATTCGATTATCATTCGCTGGCAAAAATGATCGGCATCCCAATCATACCGACCATCAGTACCAAAGGATATGGTATTAAGGAGTTGCTTCAGAACGTGATTGATTTATATGATGTGGGTAACCCCGACAGGCGGATTCATATTAACTATGGAAAAACCGTTGAAGAGTCGATCCGGAAAATAGAAGAAGAGATCCGGCAGAATAAGGAACGATTTATCACGTTATCCTCCCGGTTCTACGCGGTCAGGCTGCTTGAAAAAGATGAATCAATCAATTTTACTCTTTCCGTATTGGACAACCACGAAAAAATAGATGCGTGTACTCAATCGGAAATAAGCAGGCTTGAACAAATGTACAATGAAGAGAGTGATACATTGATCAGGGATGCCCGCTATGGATTTATCTCCGGAGCATTAAAAGAAACATTTGTTGGTGGTAAATCCCGCATGGACAAAGCAGAAGCCATTGATTCGTTCATGACACACCATCTTTTCGGATACCCGATTTTTTTCGTTTTTATGTTTATCATGTTCTTCGCAACCTTTGAATTGGGTCAATATCCCATGGACTGGCTGGATTCCGGTATCAATTTGCTTTCCGGATGGCTCGAAACCTCCATGATGGAAGGGTCATTTAAAGATCTTATCATACATGGAATTCTTGAAGGAGTTGGAAGCGTAATTATCTTTCTGCCAAATATCCTGATCCTCTTCTTTTTTATCTCCCTGATGGAAGATACCGGCTATATGTCACGCGCAGCTTTCATCATGGATAAAGTCATGCATAAAATAGGCCTTCATGGACAGTCATTTATCCCTCTCTTAATGGGATTTGGATGCAATGTCCCAGCAATTATGGCAACCCGTACCATTGAGAACCGTAACAACAGGATCCTGACCATGCTGATCAACCCCTTCATGTCATGCAGCGCCCGATTACCGGTATACATTCTGCTTATCGGAGCTTTTTTCCCTGGTCATCCGGGGTTAATGCTCTTCCTAATCTATCTTATTGGTATTGCACTGGCAGCCCTGGTGGCTATTCTCTTTAAAAAAATAATTTTTACAGACGAGGAGATCCCATTTGTTATGGAGCTTCCTCCCTATCGTGTACCCTCATTTCACACCATTGTGTTACACATGTGGCAAAAAGGCGCCCAATACCTGAAAAAAATGGGAGGAATAATCCTCATTGCTTCTATCATAATCTGGGCACTGGGTTATTACCCGAGAGATGTGGATTATTCCGCTAACTATGAACAGGAATTGTCGGAAATCAACAACCGGTTTACCGAAAAATCATCCCTTCTTTTGCCGGAAGAAAAAAAGATCATGGACGAGCAAAGGGAGATGCAAATAGAACAAATCATGCTGAAAAAAGAAGCAGAACGGCATGAAAAATCATACATTGGACAAATTGGTAAATTCATTGAACCGGCCTTGAAACCAATCGGATTCGACTGGAAAATGGGTGTCAGCCTTCTGTCCGGGATCGCAGCTAAAGAGATCGTGGTGAGTACCATGGGAATCCTCTACCAGGCGAATTCTCAAAATGGTGTCAAGCACGAATCGCTGACAAATGTTTTGCGAAATTCATCCATTCAACAAAATACCAATCAGGATGAAACTGTTTTTACACCGGTGGTGGCACTCGCTTTTATGCTCTTTATCCTTACCTATTTCCCCTGTATTGCAGTAATTGCCGCAATCCGAAGTGAAACCGGGAGCTGGAAATGGGCCCTGTTCACTATCGCCTATACTACCAGCCTGGCATGGCTATTGGCATTCATTGTATACCAGGTTGGTAATCTGCTAACTTAAAATGATATAGAAATGGTCCAGGATATATTCACAATCATCATTGTCATCGCCGCAGTATCGTATTCCATGACCCAGGCATACAGACTCTTTCGAAAACCCAGGAAGGGAAAAATGCCTATGATCTGCTCTTCCGGTTGTGTCTCCTGTGAACTGAAAAAAAATACTTGCCTGACCATATGATATTTATCATATATCAATGTATGTGTCTGATAAACAAATGTTTAATATCAAAAACAACAGCATCGGGTGTCTAATTTCTTTCATCACAATTTGTTTTTTTTATCTTTGCAGCTTCAATCCATTTACTAACCAAAACTTACAGACGAAATGAATAAGAAACTTGCCTTCGGATTTATTATTCTGACCAGCCTTTTTGCCTGCAATTCCAGTGATAAAACAGGCCAGAATGAGAATAAAGGAGAGATCATGGAAGTAACCCTGCCAGAGCTCATGGAGAATACAGAGGAATATGTTAACCAATCCGTACTGATCACAGGAATTATTGATCACGTTTGCCGTGAAGGTGGAAAGAAAATGTTTCTTGTTGATCCGGAAAGTGAAGAAAGAATCAAAATAACAGTAGGAAAAAAAATACCAAGTTTTGATGTTGAACTCGAAGGGAGTGAACTCCTGGTAACCGGTATTTTCGAGGAACTGGTTATCAATGAAGATTATCTTGCAAAATGGGAAGAGGAACTGATTTCAAAACATGATACCTTAGAAGCAGGACACGCACAAACCGAAAGCGGTGAGATGGCTGATCAGGGACTTCACGTGGGAGATATGCAACAGATCAACAGCTATAGGAAACAACTGGAAGAGAGCGGGAAAGACCATATTGCTTTCTACTCAATTGAATGTATTGAATTTACCAGGAAGCAGTAAACAGGAGAATAATCAGAGGGATAGATAAAAACTTAAGAGGGTATCTCAAAAGTTTTTTTCATAAGGAGAAACCAACAGGTGAAGACCAGGTGGAGAAAATGGAACCGTGTTTTACACCGGGATCTGAGTTATTTTTTTGCTGGAATGACCATCATATATGCCGTATCAGGCATCGCCCTGAATCATCTCCAGGACTGGAATCCAAATTACATCATCCAGACCAGGGAAATCAGGCTCAGCAACTCCTACACCCGAGAGGAATTGAATGAAACTGCCATCATTAACCTTCTCGAACAACTCGGGGAAAAAAAAACATACAAAAAACACTACTTCCCTGACGACGACCAGCTGAAGGTCTTCATTACCGGCGGATCGGTAAATATTAACCTGAAATCGGGCAACGGATTGATCGAAAAGATCAGAAGGAGGCCATTTTTTCACCAGGTAAATTTCCTGCATTATAACCCGATTCAATGGTGGACCTGGTTTTCTGATATCTTCTGTGTCGCATTGATCCTTATTGCTGTTACCGGTCTCCTGATTATCCGTGGGAAGAACGGAATTACCGGCAGGGGCTGGTGGATGACTGCACTGGGATTGGTGATACCCATCGCAGCGCTGGTACTGCTCCTTTGATTTTTTGTAACAACTTCACACACCTACATTTCCTTTGTCCCCAAGCCCGGGTTTAAAAACAAAACATGCTTTACAATAAATAGCTAATTTTACCTTTTAACCTAAAACTTACAACGTGTATTCTTTTATCTTTTTACTTTTATCTTTTATCTTGCCCCCCATGCTCGACTGGTTTCTATTGATTTTATCCATTATTTTTATCCTGATCGGTCTAATCGGATGCATCTTGCCTGTCATTCCCGGTCCTCCACTGAGTTATATCGGTTTACTTGTCTTGCATTTCACACGGTTTGCTGAGTTTGGTGTAACATTCCTTGTGTTGATGGCATGTGTGGCAATCATAGTGACCATCCTGGATTATATTGTACCCCTTTGGGGAACAAAGAGATTTGGAGGATCCAAAGCCGGAATCTGGGGTGCAACAATAGGCCTGTTGCTTGGAATATTCGTTTTGCCACCCATTGGAATTATTATCGGCCCGTTGGTGGGGGCAATTACCGCTGAATCATTAAAAGGTAAAAATTTTAATAAATCCTTGAAAGCCGGTTTCGGCTCACTGGTCGGATTTGCACTGGGAATAGGATTGAAGCTTGCCACCTCAGGGGTAATGACCTGGTACTTTTTCCAGGAGTTATTCACCAAATAACGGATCGGTTTAACCCACTCTTTGGTTAAGAAAATAACGGGTGCTTTTTCCAGCAGGTTATCCAGGATCTATGATATTTTTTACAACACGGAGCCTGTGCGTGTATTCACCGGTATCTTCCCTGAATATACCCTGATGATCGACTGCATCAATTCTGACACTTCCCGATGCGTGCAGGATCCTGCCTTTATCAACAACAATCCCTGCATGTGCAATTTCCCCCTCTTCATTATCAAAAAAAACCAAATCACCCGGTTCTGTCTCTTCCATGAAGTTTAGGGTCGACCCGTGAGAAACCTGCTGACCTGCTTCCCTTGGAAGGCAGATCCCGTGAATCCTCCCTACAACCTGGATCAATCCCATACTTTCAATGCCAAAAGGACTCCTTCCACCCCATAAATAAGGCGCATTTAAAAATGCCAAAGCGGTATCTACAAAGCGATTCCTATCCAGCTTCAGGATCTCCTGCTCAACCGGATTGTCAAGTTCATAGCGCTGATCTCCAAGTTGGAATTCTCCTTTTTCCGGTTCGTAGGAGGGTAACAGGGAACCAGGAACCAGATGGATATATGATTTCGCCTGCCCATGGATAACCGCCCTGGTCAACCGCGGAAGAACAATAGAATTCTTACCCTCAAAATGAATGAGCTGATCATCCCCAAGCGGTATAAGTGACAGACTGTTAATCCAACCGCAATACCCGTCATAAGCAGATTCAACATACAGCCAGCGACGGAGAGCCCTGTGAATGGTTACATGCTCTCCAAAAAGCATCTGGTTCACCATTTCACTTTTTTCGCTTGGTGCTTTGCGAAGGGCTGCTAATGAACAATGAATTACACCGTACTTCATCATGGTGTGAAAAATTGGTTATTGATAATCTAAAGGTAGAAAAAAATGCAATTCAAAATAATGTTTTACCTTTGTGACAATTCCATTCTGAACAATTGCATGTAATTGATTTATAGATACCTGTACGAATGAAAAATGCACTTCAGTTTATCAGGGAAAATAAAAAAGTCATTCTGAGGATCGTGATCATCCTCTGCTCGGTGACTTTTCTTGTCTACCTCTTTCCCAGAGAAGGTAAATTCCAGTATGAGTACCAGAAAGGAAGACCATGGATGCACGAAGATCTGATTGCACCCTATGATTTTCCCATTTACAAATTGGAAAGTGAGATTGCTAAAGAACGGGATAGTATCCTTCGGGAGTTCAAACCCTATTTTCGCTACGATAGTGTTCTGGTTGTTAATCAACTAAACCGGTTTTATGAAACATTCAATGAGGTGTGGACAGCTCACCTGGAAGAAGAGTATGGCATTACTGAAGAACTGAATCAAGCGAAGTGGAGGGATCGACAACTGTTAGAAACAGAAGAAAGATACAGAAGTTTTGCCTCCACATTACTGGAGTTTGTCTATTCAAAAGGGATAGTCGGTGTACAGGATGTGCTTGAACGTGTTGATAACCAGCAATTATCGATCGTGCTGATGAAAGGTAAAATAGCAGAAGAGTATGACTATTCAGAGGTTTTTACGCAAAAATCAGCCTATGAATACATTGTGAACACAGTGAATTCAATGAAGCTTGACGACATGAGGGAAGGTGAGGAACGGACCCTTGAATTTTTCAGAAAACTGAATCTGAATGAGTTTATCGAACCCAATCTTACCTACGATGAGGAGACATCAAATACTGTAAAAGAGAGTCTGATCGGTGAAATTTCACTGACACAGGGTATGGTTCAGATGGGTGAGCGGATCATTTCACGCGGCGAAGTGGTTTCGCATCAGAAATTCCGGATCCTGGAATCGCTGCGTCGCGAATATGAAACCCGGATGGGATACTCTTCCAACTACTTGCTGATCATTGCCGGACAAATCATCCTTGTTTTTGTTTCGATTGTGGTACTCTTTCTATTCCTCTACCAATTCCGTAACGAGATTTACCAGGATAACCTCAAATCCGTTTCTATTGTTTTCCTGCTTTTGCTTTTTGTTTTTATTGCCAGCATGATCCTGAAAACCCGTGCAGTAAGTATCTTTCTTATACCATTTGCCATCGTCCCCATCATTATCAGGACATTTTATGACGCACGGCTTGCCCTGTTCATTCACATGATCACACTCATGATCATTGGTTTCCTCGTGCCCAATGCCTTTGAATTTGTATTCCTGAATATCATTGCCGGTATCGTTGCACTTTTCAGCCTCACGAACATTTATCGTCGTGGGAAATTATTCCTGACCGCAGTACTCGTTTTCATCAGCTATAGCTTTGTCTATTTCGGAATGGCTATCATCCAGGAAGGTAACTTCAGTAGCATCGAATGGATTGATTATGCCTGGTTTGCAGGAAACAGTACATTGATATTGTTGTCTTATCCACTCATCTTTGTATTTGAAAAAACATTCGGATTTCTTTCCGATGCAACATTGATTGAACTTTCCGATACCAATCAACCCTTATTGCGAAATCTTGCTGAAAAAGCTCCGGGATCTTTTCAGCACTCCTTGCAGGTCAGTAACCTGGCTGAAGCAGCAATCCGGGTTATTGGGGGCAATCCACTCCTTGTCCGGACAGGGGCCCTGTATCACGATATTGGTAAAATGGAGAATCCCATTTATTTCATCGAAAATCAGCGAGATGGATATAACCCCCACGATGCTCTTGAATTCGATGCCAGTGCAGAAATCATAATCGGTCATGTACAAAAAGGGGTTGAAATGGCAAAAAAACATAAACTTCCTTCACAGATCATAGATTTTATCCAAACCCACCATGGAACAACAAAGGTCCAATATTTTT
Organism: uncultured Rikenellaceae bacterium; assembly: GCA_964612275.1. Lineage (GTDB taxonomy): Bacteria > Bacteroidota > Bacteroidia > Bacteroidales > VadinHA17. Next base: position 14,358 of record CAZTES010000027.1, on the reverse strand, counting down.
ACCGGTCATACATCAAAAAATTTCCCGCAGGAGAAGTCGATGCAAAACGTTTCTCCTACACCGGACCGAAACCCTTCTCCAATGAAACGGCTGTCCTGATGATGGCTGATTCCGTCGAAGCTTCTTCCAGAAGCCTTAAATCCTATTCTCAGGAGGCAATCGATGAACTGGTCGATACCATTATCGATTATCAGGTTAATGAGAGTCAGTTCTATGATTCCCCCATTACCTTTAAGAACATTGATGCAATCAAGCAGGTTTTTAAGAAACGGCTGGCAAATATCTACCACACCCGGATCGAATACCCAAGAGAAGAGGGAAAAGGTTAATGGTTAATGGAAAAAGGTTAATGGTAGGGCGTGATAGTCACTAATTTGACTACAATAATAGCACAACGGGTTAGCTTATTACATTACAATGAATTACACGATCTGCGGAGAGTGAATTACGATGAATTATATGCAGCCAATATTATCGTAAATCGATCACTTCAACCCCGGGATGGTCCTTAACATCAAACGTAAAGTATGAATCGGGAAGGTCCAGGTTGGCAGAAAGGGATGATATCTCGATCAGGTAATGATTACCATCTTTCTTAAAGTACTGTGCAGAAAGAAGTTCCATTTTATTTTTCGATATCCTGATCCTGATTCTTGAATACTCAACATGAAGATCCATGGGAATCAGGTCAATTTCATAAACGACCTTATCCCCTTGCCCGGTTTCTCCGAGGAAACCATACTTAAACCGGGATTCGTATGACTTGAACAGGTGAAAAGGATTATTCAAAACCACATCATCTTCCTGATCCGGTTCGGAAACATTGACCTCATTCACATCCGGAAGAAAGTTCCATAAGGTTTTTCCATTGAACCAGGTTTCTGTTTCAAGGATGCGGAGACGAAACATCTCCCCTTTAAACGTAATGTCGCCTTCATACTTGTCGCGCGTATTTTCCCTCAGGTTAATATCCGTAAATATAAATTTTGCTTTAACCGACCGGTAAGCATTCAGTTGATCAGTGAACTCATCCAGTATTCTTTTTGCTGCTTCCTCATCCTGGGTATAAGCGAAAGAAGAGAGCAATGAAAAAATGATAATATAAACAATTCGGATCATGCAATTTTGATATTTACTCCGTTTCCAATGAGGAGCTTTCATCCAATTTTCGCAAAAACTGTTCCAAAGAATATTCATCCGCCAGTAGCACCTGTCGTGCCTTGCTCCCTTCAAATGGTCCGACAATTCCTACTGCTTCGAGCTGATCGATTATCCTGCCTGCACGATTATACCCGATGGATAATTTACGCTGGATCAGGGAGGTTGAACCCTGCTGGTGCAAAACCACCATTCTGGCAGCTTCATCGAAGAGAGGATCGCGCTTTTGCAGGTCAACTTCAGTCAGGTCATCCGATGTATCGTCAGAATATTCAGGAAGCATGAATGCCGTCGGGTAACCCCTCTGTGAACCAATATAATCAGTAATCCGATCGATCTCATTGGAACCAATGTATGCACACTGTAACCTGACAAGGTCACTTCCCGGGAGTATGAGCATATCCCCACGCCCAACCAGCTGATTGGCTCCCGGGCTATCAAGGATAGTTCTTGAATCTATCATGGAAGTAACACGGAATGCGATCCGAACAGGGAAGTTGGCTTTGATAACCCCTGTAATGATGTTCGTGGTTGGTCGTTGTGTGGCTATAACCAGATGAATACCAACAGCTCTGGCAATCTGGGCTAACCTTGCCAGTGGCGTTTCAATCTCTTTTCCGGCCGTCATGATCAGGTCTGCAAATTCATCAACGATCAGCACGATGTAGGGAAGAAAGCGGTGCCCCTTTTCAGGATTCAGCTTGCGCTCCTTAAATTTTGTATTGTACTCTATGATGTTACGCACCTGGCCCATTTTTAACAGATCGTACCGCTGATCCATTTCAATGGTTAGCGAGTTCAAGGTGTTGATTACACTCTGAGTATCTGTAATAATGGGCTCTTCGATCCCCGGAATTTTCGCCAGAAAATGCCTTTCCAATCGTGAATAGAGGGTCAGTTCCACTTTTTTCGGATCAATCAGCACAAATTTCAATTCCGATGGATGCTTCTTATAGAGAAGAGATGCAATGATGGCATTTAACCCGACCGATTTCCCCTGTCCGGTGGCGCCGGCAATCAAAAGGTGTGGCATTTGGGTCAGGTCAACTACATAGGTTTCGTTGGAAATGGTCTTGCCTATGGCAACACCCAGGTCAAAGTCCGACTCCTGGAATTTACGTGATGTGATCATCGACCGCATTGTAACGATCTCCGGGTTCTGGTTCGGAACCTCAATGCCAATTGTCCCCCTCCCCGGTATAGGAGCAATAATCCGAATACCGAGAGCGGAGAGGCTTAAGGCAATATCATCTTCCAGATTCTTGATTTTTGAAATCCGCACACCGGGTGCAGGAACTATTTCATACAGGGTAACCGCCGGGCCAATGGTTGCTTTTATCCTGTCAATCTGTATCTTGTAGTTGGCAAGCGTTTCAACAATTCTGTTCTTGTTGCCAATTAATTCCTCCTTGCTGACCGTGGAATCTTCAGCATCATACTGATCAAGTAACGAAACAGGAGGCGGGGTGTAGGAAGAAAGATCGAGCGTCGGATCATACGGCTCCAGGGGTCGCTGCTCCATCTCATCTTCATCATAAAGATCATTTTCCCTCTTTGCTTCAACGGTCATTTCCACATCATCCTCTCTGCCCGATTCGTTATCCACTGTAGCCGTTTCCTCCATACCGGGTTTGTCTTCAAATAGATCAGAACCGGCCTCACCCTCCTCTTCCTCTTCATCATCACCGGGTAAGACGGACACAATTCCCCTGCCGCCTGCCGGTTCCTGATCACTCGTTGCATTCTTCTCCTTCTTTCGAAAATGTATCCATGGAAAATACATATTGAAAGAAAAAAGGAAGAATGCAACGATCACAACCAGTAAAAGAAACGCTGTTCCGATCTTGCCGATAAATGCGTTAAGCCAGTTACTGACAACAAAACCATGATTCCCTCCCGGTCCGCTTCCCAGCAAACCACCCGAATTGCCAAAAAGATACCCAAAAGTTACTGATAGCAAAATCGTGGCCACCACTGTGATCTTAATGGTTCTCCAGAGGGGTAATAATTTCAGGTTCAGCAACCGTAACCCTACGATCAGAAGTAAAAAAGGAATGGAAAAAGAGGCAATACCAAACCAGCGATCCATGAATAAATAGGAAAACCAGGCTCCGGTTTTCCCTGACCAGTTCTCAACCCGGACCTCCGGACCTGTAAATATCTTTGACCATTCAAAACTCTGATCAATCTTCCATGAGAAAAGATACGAAATGAAAGCCAGTGAAAGATAGAGGGCAAAAACTATGATGGAAAGGCCAACAACCAGTTTCGTACGGTCATCTCTGAAAAACCGGACTAACCTGTTCTTTCCAGGCGATTTCTTTTTCGACTTGTTCTTTTTTGCCATCCCTTAAGATATCAGCACTTCCGGGAATCAGTGACGGATATTACTGTGACCCCGGTGAGTGTTTTTGAATCCTGTAAAAGTAATCATGAAAAGAGACATTTGAAAACGAAGGTCATATATTTTACCCTCCCGATTAGCAGGTGATAATTGAAGCGTTCAGTTCACCATAAGAGAGTCCAGTATGCCTTCCATGATTGGCTTTGAAATCCTCAGGTAGTCCTTCGGGTGTTCAAACTTCTTGTCAGTTACCGGTTTTGAATAAACGTTTTCCGCTATAAGTTTCATTTTCAAATTACTCAATGTAAGATAAAATTCCAGCAGGACACCTTCAATCTCCTTGTACGGTGTGGCAGAATTGGGATCTTCCACACCTATTTCCCGTGTGAAAAATACCGGAATCGGACCATCCGTGATTTCAGGCAACCGGACCATTGCCTGCTCACAATTGAAACCACAAATCTCCTTTCCGCCATCAACAAACTCGATATCCATATTGGCCATCAGCCTGAACCCCGGAGCAACCTCCCCCGGCTTCCCCTCAAAATAAAACTTCTTGTTCATCACTTTCAAATAAGTAAAGTTGTCCGACTTTTTGCTGTTGGTAACATTGCTGATGTTAAAATAACCAAAGATGCCTTCAATTTCAGTCAATACTGCACCATTCCTGAATTTCATCGTCATCTCTTTCGGCAGCAATTCGACCGGGATCTTGCCCAGGTTGCTCTCCAGGTAGGTAATGCTGTAATGTACCTCTCCTTCCCGAAAATCTCTGTCAGCTGTATCTCCACAGGAACTAACAAGAATTAAAAGTAGTACGGTGACAATGATATGTACTTGATTATCCTTCACAAACAGGAACATAGATGCAAAAGAGCTAAATTTAGAAAATAAATTTGAGAAACGTTTTTAACAATGCGATTATTTTGATAAGTGAACCGATTGTCATGATTTCTGGAAATATTCACCGGTTCGAAGTGCAAAATAAGCAATCTATACGAAGTGTTTACAAAAAAAAAATGCATAGATTTGTAACTCATCAAAAAATAATTCCTAAAAAATTGATTATGAATAAATTAGCTGTTGTGGCTCTCGGAGGGAATGCCCTGCTAAGGGGAAATCAGGTGGGAACCATTGAGGAGCAGGAAACCAATACAACAGATACCCTTGAAAACCTTATTTTCCTGATCCGGGAGGGATATGATCTGGTGATCACACACGGAAACGGTCCACAGGTTGGAAATATACTCATGCGCAATGATGCCGGTGAACAGATGTACAGTATTGCCCAGATGCCGCTTGATATATGTGTTGCAGATTCACAGGGCGGGATTGGATACATGATCGAGAGGATGTTCATGAATGTCTTGAACAGGCATCATATTAAGAAGAATGTGGTAACCATAGTCTCACAGGTAATGGTCAACAAAGAGGACCCGGCTTTTCACGACCCCCAGAAGCGGGTAGGCAAGATTTATAACAAAGAGCAGGCCGATGCCCTTCAAAAAGCCAAAGGATGGATATTCAAAAAGGAAGTAAAAGCCGAAGGCGGATGGAGAAGAGTTGTCCCTTCTCCCATACCCATCGGGATACAGAATGATAATGTGGTGGAACAACTAGCCCGGTCAGGCAATATCGTGATCGCTGCCGGAGGCGGCGGAGTGCCGGTCTATATCGATGAAAATAACGATGTGCGACCCTTGGAAGCGGTGATTGATAAAGACCTCGCTTCCGCCCTGCTGGCTGCAAAAATACACGCAAATGAATTCTATATTCTTACCGATGTCCCCTATGTCTACATCAACTATAAAAAACCAGGCGAGGAAGTGAAAGAATTTCTTAACTATGCAGATACCATCAAATATCTGGAGATGGGTATGTTCAGTGAAGGAAGCATGGCACCCAAAATCAGGGCATGCCTCTCATTCATAAAACAGGGAGGACGAAAAAGCGTGATCACCGAAGCAACAAAACTGGAAGATAAAAAATACGGGACAAAAATTACCATGGAGTATGAGGATTGAATTAAATTCAATAGTAATTCTCCAAAGGAGTCCTTCGGACAATAGTAATACAATCGTAATTCAGTAATAATGGCGTGCGTGAATTACCGTTAATTACACGATCCGCCCAATGGCGGAGAGTGAGTTACTAAGAATTACGTGAGTCGCCGAAAGCAACGAGCGAATTACGTGATCCGCCTGAGGCGGAGAACAAGTAACATTGAGCAAAGCGAAATCCCTGCCTGCGGCAGGCAGGAATGACAGCAAACGAAGAGAGTGAATGACCATTGTATGACAGCGAAGCGTATGACAATTAACCCACAGAGTAACAAACAAATAATATATCACCTATAATCATCATCATGGCAAAAGATTTACAAAACAGACACTTCCTCACCCTGTTGGATTACCAGCCAGGTGAGATCGAATTTCTGCTGAACCTTGCAGGAAAACTTAAAAATGCTAAATATTCCGGCAAAGAAAAACAGACACTCAGGGGAAAAAATATTGCATTGATTTTTGAAAAAGCATCGACCCGAACGCGCTGCGCTTTCGAGGTTGCTGCCCATGACCAGGGTGCATCGGTCACCTACATTGGACCCACCGGGTCGCAGATAGGCGATAAAGAATCAATGAAAGATACTGCCAGGGTTCTTGGCAAAATGTATGATGGCATAGAATACAGAGGATTCGGACAGGAACGGATCAATGATCTGGCACAATTCTCCGGTGTGCCAGTATGGAATGGTCTGACAACCGAATTCCATCCGACCCAGATCCTGGCTGATTTAATGACCATGCTGGAACATTCCGGGAAACCGCTGAACCAGATCGCTTTTTGTTATCTGGGTGATGCACACAATAACGTGGGAAATTCATTGCTCGTAGGAGCGGCAAAAATGGGGATGGATTTCAGAGCTGCTGCTCCCGCTCCATGCCAGCCCGATAAAAAATTACAGGAGAAATGCCATGAGATCGCTAAAAAAACAGGCGCCAGGATCACCATTACTGATCAGGTTGAAGAAGGAGTGAAAAATGTCGATTTTCTCTATACCGATGTATGGGTCTCAATGGGTGAACCAGATTCGGTCTGGAAGGAAAGGATCAACCTCCTGAAACCATACCAGGTGAATGCTAACGTGATGAAACTAACCGGTAATCCGAAAGTGAAATTCCTCCATTGCCTGCCTGCATTCCATAACCGGGAAACAACAATCGGCGAAGAGATGTTTGCAAAATTCGGGCTTGATGGCATGGAAGTAACTGAGGAAGTCTTTGAATCCGAAGCTTCCGTCGTATTTGACCAGGCAGAAAACCGGATGCATACCATCAAGGCAATCCTGGTGGCTACGCTGGGAAGCTAGGGAACAAAACAAGATGTTAGTCCACCCACTGGCAGACAGCATGACAATGGCTTAAAATTTCGTTAACTTGTAAGGGCAAATCAATTGGTACACCCATGCTCCTGCTCCGTGACTTCTATATCCTGTTTATCATTATAGCCATCCTTGGGATCATTTGGCTGATTATGAGGAGAGTACATAACCGAAGGAAGAAGGACTTGAAACGCAGGTTCAGGAGAGATGAATAGAAAGAGTTTTTTAAAATTAATTGGTAATTGCTAATCGTTAATGGGTTGATATATTGGATGTTGTGCCGCAGGAATGCCTATGGCAGATGTTGGTCGTTGGTCATTAAACACTGGATGTTGAATGTTGGACGTTGGCCCTAGTATCTTTTAGTTCGAAATTCATTATTCCCTGCCTGCCAGCCACAGGCTGGTAAACGGGCAGGCAGGCCTGTTCATTATTCGTTATTTATTTATCTCAGCCATGCCTTACACTTACAAATACCCCCGTCCTGCGTTAACCATCGATTGTGCTGTCTTTCGGAAAGTAAAGAACAACCTTGAGTTGCTGCTGATCCAACGTGACCGGTATCCGTTTGAAGGCATGTGGGCACTTCCCGGAGGATTTATCGAGATGGACGAGAGGCTGCATGAAGCAGCCACCAGGGAACTTGAGGAAGAGACCGGGCTGACAGGGATCAGGCTTATACCATTTAAACCCTTTGATGCAATTGACCGGGATCCCAGGGGACGAACAATCTCCTTTATTTTTTACGGATTCCTTGTCGCGCCCTCAAAAGAGGCAAAGGCTGCATCGGATGCACGGGATGCCCGATGGTTCCGAATCGGTGAGTTACCAGATCTTGCCTTTGATCACGCAGAGATTGTTGATGAGCTCCTGAAGGAGAAGGGAATGGCCAGGTAAAGTTTGTCCTCGGTACTCGGTCCTGCCTGCCCGAACGACGTTCAGTCGGGCTGGGGTACTCGGTAAAAGATTAGAGGAGGAATGGAGAAGTTAATTGTTAATGGAAAAATGTTAATGGATAAATAGTTATTTGCTCCCTTCGGGAGCGTTATTGATGGTTATTTGGTCACTTCGTGACCGTTATTAAATTCCCCACTTACAAAGCGCCTTATTATCTTGATATACACATGAACTACCATGGCATTGCTCCTAATGGAGAAAAAGAAGGACCGCCGGCATATTCATTCATATGATCATCCCCGCTCCAACGGTTTCATTGGTTGCCTCGTCGATCAGGATCAGGCTGCCGGTAATGCGGTTTGTTCGGTACGAATCGTAGAAGATGGAGTGGGTGGTCTTGATGGATATCCTGCCAATCTCATTCAGCCCGATTGCCCTGTCTTCATAATTTTTATCGAGCGTGTTGATATCCATCTTGTATTTTACATCCGTAATGATGCACTTCAGATCTTTCGTCGTGTGTTGAATGGTATATTTCCCACGCAGGTTCATCGGTTTTTCATTCAGCCAGCATATCATCATGTCCAGTTCCTTTCCGACCTCGGGCTCTTTGTGTTCGCCCACGATCATATCTCCCCGGCTAATGTCGATTTCATCGGCTAACCGAAGAGTAATGGATTGGGGTGCAAACGCCATATCTAGCGATTCCTCGTATGAATCGATCGATTTTATAGTGGTTACAAATCCTTTGGGTAATACTTTTACCCTGTCTCCCGGGCGGAATACTCCGCTTGCAATCCTGCCGGCATACCCCCTGTAGTCGTGTAATTTGTCGGATTGTGGGCGAACGACATATTGTACCGGAAATCGCTGGTGGGTAAGGTTTTGATCGCTGCTGATGTGAATATTTTCAAGGAGATACATCAATGTTGGCCCATTGTACCAGTCCATATTCTCTGAGCGGTCAACCACATTATCCCCATATTTGGCGCTGATCGGGACAAAACGGACATCTTTCACATCCAGCTTGGTCGAAAATTTTTTAAACTGTTTCTGAATATCTTCAAACCCCTGCTTGCTGAAATCCACCAAATCCATCTTATTCACACAAACTATGATATGAGGTATCTGCAGTAGTGAAGCAATGAAGGCATGCCTGAGCGTTTGTTCAATCACACCATTCCGCGCATCGACAAGTATCAGTGCAACATTTGCGGTAGAGGCACCCGTGACCATGTTCCGGGTATATTGGATATGACCGGGAGTGTCTGCTATGATAAACTTTCGCTTCGGTGTGGCAAAATAACGGTACGCAACATCGATGGTTATCCCCTGCTCCCGTTCAGCACGCAGTCCATCCGTCAACAGCGCCAGGTTTACTTCATCATTCCCCGTTCGTTCACTGGCAAGCTCAATGGCCTCCATCTGATCCTCAAAAATGGCTTTGCTGTCGTACAACAACCTTCCAATCAGCGTGCTTTTGCCATCATCCACACTTCCTGCTGTGGTAAACCTCAGCAACTCCATGTTCAGGTAACCTGCGTTTGTAAGGGTCATAGTATTTAACTGCTAACTCTGGACTTAATATCTATTACTTTTACCAGCAATTTTTCATAATATAAAAACAATTCAAGTTATTCGCTGATCCGCATTTAGCGAATCAGCTGTAATTTACTCACTTGCCTGCCAATCAGGCAGTCTGCGTTCGTGTTATTTGCTCACTACGTGAGTGTTATTTATTGTATTGTAAGATAGTTTTAATTTTAATAAAGGGATATCTTCAATAACACAATAACGGTCGCATAGCGACCAAATAACCATCAAATAACGTGAGTCACGCTATGCGTGACGAACAAATTCCCGCAAAAATTATCTACATGGAATCTCAAACAAACCAAGTGCTTAAATCCATTTAAGCCAACATTAGAAGTAACCCTCCTTTTTCCGGTCCTCCATGGCAGCTTCCGATCGTTTATCATCCCAGCGGCTACCCCTTTCCGTGGTTCGGATGGTGGCAACTTCCTGGATAATCTCCTCGAGTGTTGTCGCTTCTGAAAGGGTCAGTCCAGTACAGGTAATGTCTCCAATGGTCCGGCAGCGCACACCCCTCTCCTCTACTTTTTCAGAATCTTTTAATTGCATGAAGGGAGCCCAGGCAAGCCATACTCCATCCCGGTTAAATACCTTTCTCCTGTGTGTAAAGTAGATGCTGGGCATGGGAACATTCTCCATGTAGATGTATTGCCATACATCCATCTCGGTCCAGTTACTGATCGGGAACACCCTGAAATGTTCGCCCATGTGTTTTTTACCGTTAAAAATATTCCACAGTTCCGGGCGCTGGTTTTTCGGATCCCACTGTCCGAATTCATCCCGATGGGAAAAGAAACGCTCCTTGGCACGTGCTTTCTCTTCATCCCTTCTGCCCCCGCCCATTGCTGCATCGATCTTCATCTCCTCCAGGGCATCCAGAAGGGTTACGGTTTGCAGAACGTTCCTGCTTGCATTGATCCCTTTTTCCTCGACTACCCGCCCCTTGTCAATCGAATTCTGGACATAGGCAACCACCAGCTTTGTACCGCTGTCTTTCATCAGCTTGTCCCGGTAATCAAGGGTCTCCTGAAAATTATGACCGGTATCAATATGGAGCAGGGGAAACGGAATTTTTGCAGGCCAGAAGGACTTGCGTGCAAGGTGCCACATCACAATCGAATCCTTACCACCTGAAAACAGCATGGTTGGTTTTTCAAACTGTGCAACAACTTCGCGAATCACATACATTGATTCTGCTTCCAGTTCCCGCAGGTGATTGATGTTATATTCACTCATGTAGGCGTTGGTGTTGACAAAAAAAAGTATGGCAAAAATAATCTTTCACCCGAACTTATCAAAAATAATGATCGTGATTCTTTCTGAGCCATTTGCTGCCAGTTGTTTCCTCAAACTTTTTTTTCTACTTTCGAATGTGTATTTTCCTTTAATAATCCTAATCATGAAATCAACAGCCACCTGTCTTTTCTTATTTTTCGCTGCATTATCCTTCTCTCAGGAGTCGAACAGCACCCGATTCATGTCTGATCCAGCCCCCTCTCCGGATGGAAAGACCCTGCTTTTCGCATACGAAGGGGACATATGGAAAATGGATGTAACAGGAGGAACCGCCTACCGGATAACGGCTATGGAAGGCAGTGAATCCCTGCCCCGCTATAGTCCGGATGGCAAATGGATTGCCTTTACAGGGACACAGGATGGCAATGAAAATATCTATGTCGTTCCCTCCAGTGGCGGAGAAATCAAACAGCTTACCTTTCATTCATCCTTCGATTATACCGATTCCTGGTCGTGGGATTCCGAACAGATCTATTTTACATCGGGTCGTTTCAATAATTTCTCCTCATACAGGGTAAGCATACACGGAGGCACACCCCAACGGTTGTTCTCTGACCATTACTGGAATAATGCCCACTTTGTGGTTGAAGACCCTGCCGGTGAAGCCTATATATTTTCCGAATCCGGTGAAAGCTTCAGAAGCAATAACCGGAAACGGTATAAAGGCGAAAACAACCCGGACATCAAACAGTACAATCCAATAACCGATCAATTCACACAACTGACGGATTATGAAGGGAAAGACCTTTGGCCAACGATTGACGAAAACGGGAATATCTTTTTTGCATCGGACGATGGAACCACCGAGTATAACCTGTTTACCCTCAAGGATGGGGTAAAGACAAAACTCACATCCTTTACCTCCTCGATAGGAAGACCCCAGGTTAGTGCCAACGGTGGTGTGGTAGTCTTTACACTCGACTACGAGATCCACGCCTGGTTTCCGGACTCCAGGGAGACCTTAAAAATCCCGGTGAATATATTCGCCAATAAACCGCTTGCATTTGACAAAAACTTTAATACGAACGGTGAGATAACCGATTTTGACATCTCCCCGGATAACAAAAAGATTGCATTCGTTTCCCGCGGCAGGCTGTTCATATCCGACATTAAAGGACAGTTTATCACCGGAGTTGAAACGCTGGAGAAAGAAAGGGTGCTGGAAGCCCTCTGGTTACAGGACAGCAAAAATATGATCATCATCATGACCCATCATGGCTGGCCGAATCTTTACCGGTTGTCATTGGAGGAGCAGCCTGAACTTACCGCTTTGAACAAATCCGAAAAAAGTGCAAGAATGATTGTCATGAATGCCGAACGGAACAAGGCAGTCTATTATTCCGGAACAGACGAGCTGAGGATGATTGACCTGAAAACATTTGAAGAGAAGCTATTGCTCAATGATGAATTCTGGTTCCGGGGCTCACCTCCCGGATTCTCACCCGATGGGAAACATCTCTTTTTTACTGCATACCGGCATTTTGAACAGGATATCCTGATCTATGATCTGGAGAAAAACCGGAAAACAAATATAACCAATACCTACCTCACCGAGACCGATCCTTTCTGGTCACCCGAAGGAAAATACATCTATTTCACGGCAGACCGGACAGGGGCAAGTTATCCCAGGGGTGGAAGCAACAACCGGCTATACCGCATCCCGCTGCACAAATATTCAAAACCCTTCCGTAGTGATGAAATAGAAAAAGTGATGATGAATGACAAGGAATCGGACCAGCACCTCCCTGCAGGTATCGATATGGATGACCTGCTGTTGCGATGGGAAACCCCGCTCAATGTAGGACCACGTCAATCCGACCCTTACGTGATTAGTAAGGATACCGTTACGTATGTCCTGTTTAATTCATCCCACGAAGGCAAACAAGGATTCTATAAATTGACCCTTAATCCTTTTGAAAATCCGAAAACCGAAGCCTTCAAGGGCATAACCAGAGGTACTGTTAAAAACGCAGACAAAGATTATTATGCACTATCCAGGGGTAAAATCTATAAACTGAACCTCAAATCAAATAAGGCTGACGAGATAAAGATTAACCATGATTTTACAAAAAACCTGAGCGACGAGTTTAATCAGATGTTTTATGAAGGATGGACTGTGCTTGCCGAGAATTACTATGATGAAGAGATGCATGGTACGGATTGGGAAGCAATGCGCTCTAAATATGAACAGTTTCTCCCCTATGTGCAAAGCAGAAATGACCTGAGAATTATTATGAACGATATGTTCGGCGAACTCAATTCATCCCACATGGGATTCTATTCCAGCGGTGAAGAAGAAGAGGTGCAGATCAGTATGGTAACGACTTCAACAGGCATCCTTTTCGAAAAAGAAGATCCGTATTTGGTCAAACGCGTTATCCGGTATTCACCGGTAGATAATATCTACGCCGATATTTTACCGGGCGATCTGCTTGTAGAGGTTGATGGTCTCCCTATCGATAAAAAAATTAGCAGGGAACGTTATTTTATCTACCCGAAAATGCCTGAGGAGATCACACTTGCCCTGCTCAGAAATGGAAAAAGGATCGAAACAAAAATTCATCCCATCGGACGAATAAACGGTTTGCTATACGACGAATGGATTGCAACTAACCAGAAGAGTGTGGATAAACTTACAGAAAACAGGATCGGATATGTTTATCTGAAAAACATGGGAGGAGCCAGCCTTAACCGGTTTCTTATGGAAATGACCTCCGAAGAGGTGGGCAAAGAAGGGCTAATCGTCGATCTAAGGTATAACACCGGGGGGAATATTCACGATGATGTGTTGCAGTTCCTCTCCCAGAAACCTTATCTTAACTGGAAATTCAGGAAAGGAATGCTTTCTCCACAACCCCATTTTGCCCCTTCCGGTAAACCGATTGTCCTGATGATCAATGAATCAAGCCTTAGCGATGCGGAAATGACCACTGCCGGTTTTAAAGAACTGGGATTGGGAACGGTGATCGGAACTGAGACCTACCGGTGGATCATATTTACTTCCGGTGCCAGTCTGGTGGATGGATCCTTCTGCAGACTGCCTGCCTGGGGATGTTATACACTCGATGGTACCGACCTGGAATTCAGTGGGGTAAGCCCCGATATCTACGTTAAAAACCGACTCCCGGACAAAGTGAAAGGAGAAGACCCACAGCTCATGAAGGCAGTTGAGGTGATTCTGGAACAGATTCAAAAGTGAATTTGAGTTGATAAGTTGAATTGTTAATTGTTAATTGAAGAAGGTTAATTGTAATGGTTGGCTATCGATTTCCTTTCTAATTCCCAGTTTTCATTTTATTACAAGTCATCAAAGAATTAACAGTATGACAGGTACCGTCTGACCGGTCCTTTCTCCGGTCTGACGGATGGGATGCCCTCCTCTCTTTATCATCATTGACTATGCACTATACAAGCACCGTAGGCCATTCCGGCCGAGAGCGGCATGTTTTTAGAAAGAATCGTAAGGAATCATTTCCGGTCAAACTACGCTGATATTCAGCAGGAAAACACTCCATGGACCGGAACTTAGCGAACTTGTGAGCGATCTCATGAGCCAGCACAGTGTGAATGCATGTGGGAGGCGAGTAATGCACCTGGAGATATCCCATAAAACCGAGTGACCTCACTTTTATTGTAGGCCTGATTCAATCTCTGAAAGAACTTTTAATTTGAAGTTCTCACTGTAATGCTT
>CAZTES010000026.1:22360-25424 GCA_964612275.1 uncultured Rikenellaceae bacterium | reverse complement strand
AATCGTTCATGTAGATAGCAGGGACAAGCGAAAGCAGGGTTTTAAAGCTTGTCTCTTTGGTTTGAAAGGTTAAATCCGTCTCAATGTTTTCCCCGGGCATGTTCAGGTTTCCGTCAAACCCGAATACCAGCTCATTCAGGGCAATCTCATTCTCACGGAAAGTGAAACTCATATTTTTCAGGTCAGCTCCGAGGTCAATATTTAAGCCCAACACGGCATCTTTCAAATACCGGATGCCTCCCAACAAAAAATTTAGCGATTCGATTCGCGAATCGATTTTCATATCGGTATAGTCCTGGGACATGTCTCCGCGCAAAACGAAATTAAACCCATCCAGGGATGCCTCCATATCCCCTTTCAAGTCGTGGAAGCTTATCGAACCGTTTCTTATCTCCAGCTTTTTCAGTTGAATGTAAAAAGAGGGTGTCTCCCCTGCTGTGGTATCAGGCAGTTCTTCAATATCGCTCTCTTTGGCAATATCCCAGTTTGCGGTCCCATCTTCAAGAATAAGTGCGCTGACCAAGGGTTCATCAAGCAAAATGGACCGAACTTCAATACCTTCATCCCCAAACAGACTAAAAAGATTCACCGAGAGGCCGAATGAGTTAAATGCAACCAGGGTATCCCCTTCAAATTCTTCAAGTCCAACCACAGAAAGATCGGTCATGCCGACATACAAGCGTGGAAAAGTGCGGATAAGGTTGAGCTTGAAATCCGCAAACTCTACTTTTGCATTCACATTCTTATTGATCTCATTTTTAGCAAGCTCCATCAACTGAGGCTTAAAAATGACGGGCAGGACAATAATTAATACCAGCAATATGAGGAAAACAATAAGCACTGTTTTTAGAAATACTTTTATAATTTTTTTCATGATCATAGAATTATTATGAAACGGCCTGTTATGCTGAAAGAAACCTCTTTATCCCATTAAGTAATTCACTGGCATTTACCGGTTTTGGATAGTATCCGTCAAATCCCATCAGCAGGTATTTCTCTTTTTCACCAGCCATGGCATAGGCTGTAATCGCAATAATGGGGAGGTTTTGGTTCTCCTGTTTTATTGCCCTGAGGGCTTCTATTCCATCCAATACCGGCAGCTTGATATCCATCAGCACCAGATCAACCTGTTCCTTTTTAAAAAAGTCAACGGCTTCTCTTCCATTTTTTACCCATTTGAGTTTAGCTCGTGTTTGGGATAGTACTCCTTTCAGGTAGGCATAATTTGATGGATCATCTTCAACGATCAGAATAACGGACTTACTCCAGTTGAATTCTCTTATTTTCTGGCCATGGGTTTCCTTCTTTATCTTTTCTTTCTGTTTTTTCAGCGGGAGGGTAAAGACAAATTCAGTACCGACATCATTTTCTGATTGGAGTCCGATATATCCTCCAAGCAGTTCAACCAGGTTCTTGGATATTGCCAATCCAAGACCCGTGCCGCTATACAGCTTTCCTTTTTGTTCTTTTACTTTCCAGAACCGGTCAAACACCAGTTTCGCTGCTTCGTCGGTCACGCCAATGCCGGTATCCCTGACAAAAAATACCAGTTGTTTTTTCTGTTCCCTGAAACCGAATGCAACCGCACCTTCATCCGTATACTTGAATGCATTGCTCAGAAGGTTGGCCAGAATTTGCTTCAATCGAAACCTGTCCGTATAGTAAAGAAAGGACCCGGCATAGATTGGAAGGTCAATATTTAGTTTTACATCGCCCTTATCCATTTTCTCCTGTTCCCTCGAGAAGGTGTCGTATAGTTCATGTATCACCTCCGACAGGTTAAAAAAAGATTTCTCCAGTTTTAGTTCGCCGGCTTCAATTTTTGAGATGTCTATGATGTCGTTGATCAGGTTTAGCAGCAATTCGCCACTGGAATGAATGTAACCCAGGTATTTTATCCTGGTTTTCTTGCCGATATTTTCATCCTCGAGCAACTGGCTAAACCCCAGGATACTGTTCATTGGGGTTCGGATCTCATGTGACATGTTTGCAAGAAAGGCAGATTTCAACTGATCGGAGACCTCTGCTTTGCGCTTCTCTTCAAGGAGATTCAACCTGGCATAGGAGACAACGAAATAGATGATCAAAATGGTGGGTAAGAGAACCGAGTAATGGTCAATGGCCCGGATGGAGGGATCATCATACGGAACAACGAGTTGTGGAAACCATTTTTCAAGAAAATAGAGCACCAGCAGATTAAGGATCAGCAGGCTCACCATGATAATTCTGGCACTTCCGGTATGTACAAAAATGAAAAAAGCCAGAATAGCAAAGTAGATGTAGGTCACGGGGCCGTTCGATCCGGCATTTGCCAGCCAGAGTAAACTGAGAAGGAGCAATCCGGCAAACGACAGGATATAGAGGGGCAGGTGAAATTTCTGCAGGATACGGGAAAAATAATAGAGTCCAAACAGCAAGATCGTGGTACCGGCAGTTAACAGTTGTAGGTAGATGCCCAGGTGAAGGGCAATGTTGAATATCATCGATGATAAGGCTGTCAGCCCCCCAAGAATTAACGAACCGTTCAGGAACCGGTGTTCAAGGGAGAATTTCTCTGAAGAACCGAACATCAGGTCGGCAAAAGTCCCTATGTTAAATGGTTTACGCGATGGTATTTCCATAGACGAAAAATTGAAATAACCTGGCACTCCATATTCATGTGCAATTTAGCCATTTCTGTTCACATAGATCAATTTTTTTCTATCTTTACAACCTATCTGGACCCGTAGCTTAATTGGATACCTGCCTGCCGGCAGGCAGGGAGCACCTGAGTAAAAATGTATTTTGTTTATGTTATTAAAAGTAAGATAGATGGTAGACTTTATAAAGGCTTATCGATGGATCCGGAGAGTAGGTTAAAAGAGCATAATACTGGGAAAACAAAATCTACCAGACCCTATAAACCATGGGAATTAGTTTACACTGAAGAGTTTGATAGCATTGAAGAAGCAAGGAAAAGAGAGCTATATTTGAAATCAGGAATTGGAAGAGAATACTTGAACAATATACTGGACCCGTAGCTTAATTGGATACCTGCCTGCCGGCAGGCAGGGAGCACCTGACA
>CAZTES010000026.1:0-22260 GCA_964612275.1 uncultured Rikenellaceae bacterium | reverse complement strand
TGGAACTGGACGTGAATATTTAAATAATATTTTGGACCCGTAGCTTAATTGGATACCTGCCTGCCGGCAGGCAGGGAGCACCTGACACAAAATGTATTTTGTATATGTGATTAAAAGTAAGGTAGACGGTAGACTTTATAAAGGCTTGTCCACGGATCCAGAAAACAGATTAAAGGAGCATAATACAGGTAAAACAAAATCTACAAGACCATATAAACCCTGGGAGCTAGTTTACACTGAAGAGTTTGATGATATTGAAGAGGCCAGGAAAAGAGAAAAGTATTTAAAATCTGGAACTGGACGTGAATATTTAAATAATATTTTGGACCCGTAGCTTAATTGGATAGAGCACCTGACTACGGATCAGGAGGTTGGGGATTCGAGTTCCTCCGGGTTCACGAGCAAATGAAAGTTGCAAAAAGCAAGACAAAAGCGAGCAAAAAACAAAAGCTCGCTTTTGTTTTTCTGTGAGCCATTTGTATTGTAAATTGCGTAGCAATTTCAGCTTTCATTTGCAGCTCTGAAAAGGAGGATCCGCCGAGAAAAATGATAAAAGAAAAAAGTTAATGGCTAATCGTATAAAAAATTTAAGACAATTAACCGATAACGATTAACTACAATAGGCAAGCTAGTATCCCGCTGCAAGCGGGATTATTTGTTGAATAGCAAACACAATAAGGATGAACATAGGATTGATTATTGAATTTTTAATAGACCTTCAGTTCAATAACAACAGGAACTGGTTTAAAGAGAATAATGAAAAGTATCTCAAAGCAAAAGCAGAATTTGAGCAATTCATTGATGTGCTGATTCCGGAACTTAAAAAATTTGATAACGGTATTGACATTGCATCTTCAAAAGAATCCATTTTCAGAATTTTTAGAGATGTCAGGTTCTCCAAAAACAAAGAACCATACAAAACAAATTTCGGGGCATTTCTGGCAAAAGGGGGAAGAAAAAGTCCATATGCCGGGTATTACATTCACATCGAACCCGACAGGTCATTTGTTGGTGGCGGCATCTACATACCCGAACCAAAAATCCTTCATTCGATCCGAGCTGAGATCTATGAGAATATAGATGAATTTAAGCGGATCATCAACAACGATAATTTCAGAAGATATTTCAGTGAAGTCTATGGCGAAAAACTAAAAATGGCACCGAAAGGTTTTCCGAAAGAGTTTCCGGGCATTGACCTGTTAAAGCATAAACATTATGCAATAACCTACAGCGTAAAGAATTCTTTCTGGTCCGGGAAAAAGATCATTGAAACGCTGATGAATGTTTTCCGGGTACAATATCCATTTAACCAATTCTTAAACAGAGCCGTCGCAAAAGCAGTTTAGCTCAGCAGAATATGTGCTTTTTCGAGTTTTTCGGGAATTTGCAGATTCAGCGGACAGGACTCAACACAATTTTCGCAGCCGATACAAACATCTCCCTTTGTCGGAATTCCTTTGTATAGACTGCTTGCCTTATTCCAGTCGTGATCATCCATGGCATACCGTTCGAATCGAAGAATATCCGTTATGGGTATCTGCTGAGGACATTGTGACTGGCATTTTCCGCACAAACGGCAAGTTGTCCTGTCAGCCTCGACCGTCATCATATCGATTGCCTGTGTATCCCGGGCGCTTAATTCCCTTCCAGCGCCAGAATAGGTTTCAGCAAATTCATCCAGGTTCCTGACACGAATAACAGCAGCATCAAGCTTTGTCTGTGTAGTAAGCCATCGAACGAGTGCATTGTGCGGGGATGTGCCCTCCGGCAACTTCTCCATAAATGCCTGATCCTGCTTCATGCGGCCAATTCCCCGTGCAGTCTTCATGGCAATGGTGCCAAAATTCCTTTCCCGGGCGAACTCCATGAATTTGTCCATTTCCGGATCACCGCCGAAGGAATACATAAACTGGGCATGCTCATACATTCCCTCTTCCACTAAAGCTGTCAGTATCTCCGCGGCACTCTCTCCTTTTTCCACCCTGGGACTGCCATCGTAACTGTGCTGCGAAAGGCACAGGTGTTTCACCAGTCCCTCTTTTTTTAACCGCTCAAAGGCACGGATAAAGCTCTTGTTGCTTTTGAGTTCTGCTACATTGTGATAACCGTAATGCAATTGCATGTCATCAAAGTAACCAAGGCCGGTCTCTTTTACAGCTTCCTTTACATACCGGTAATGCTCCTCCTCATTGAAATGTCCACTGTAATGATCTGAGCCCACACGGTCGACTGTAACCTGGATGTAATGAGCCTCTCGGTTCTTCAGGATGATTTCGGGCACCCCGCCCCTCATCCATCGATTTGCTTTATGCCAGTAATTCATCCCGCATCGAGCCCCTGCTTCAGCGAGGAGCGAATCCATATCCCCCATTCCGATCAGGATTGAGACCTCTCTTCCGCTGTACCCCAGTTTCCGGCGGGGCAACGTCCCTACTTTTTGCACAACTTCTTCAAGCATTGATTGTCCACCCGGTCTATGAATACCAAAGAGTTTAGCTGTCATCCCGGCAATAACTGCAGTGGATGACAATTGTAAAAATCTCCTTCGTTTAATTGGGTTTTTTTCTGCCATGGTATGTGCCCTCCTGTTTTTTTGTTCATAGTATGCTTCTCAAATCTAACCATTTTTCTAAAAATTCAAATTCAAATTTAAATAGGGACAGCTACCTATTTAAAAATTTTATATTACTGATAATGAGTTATTTAATAAAATGAATTTACACGTAATTATATTGTTGTTAATCAGATAATATATTGTAATAGAACAAGATAGAAATTAATTTTCATCGATTTTTTAAGTCGGTAGCTGTACTTACTTAAATATTTTGTTGTTGTTCCACCAGATGAAAATAAATCTGATAATTAACTTAAATAATCAACTAATTGTAAGTACTTATCGCTGTTAAAACCGATCATTTTTTTTAGCGATATCATATCTTTTGTATACCTTTCTGGTATAGAATGAAGTAGGATAATCCTATCCAATGGGAATTTAATAAAGTCCTTTTAACCCTACAATAATGTCCCTGGAGCACGAATTAATAACGGAATTGAAAAATCAGGGTGCAGACTTTGTATACTTCGTTGATATATCACACTTGTCCGCCGAACAAAATAAACGATATCCCATTGCCATATTGATGGGTGTTGTATTATCTCCCGGCTATATCCAAAAAATAACCAGCAACCCGGATTATGTACAGGATATGATTCGCAATGATCAGATCAGTGAGGATGAATTTGCTCAGAAAGAGATAGATACAGACAGGATGGCTGACTTTATTGCATCTTATCTCATTGCAAAAGAATATTCCGCATATGCCCAATCGGAAAATAATCTCGAATCAACCGGTTTTTATGACGAAAAAACAAAAAGTTCACCGCTCCCCCACAAAACGATTGCAGGATTAGGAGGATTGGGATGGATTGGCAAACACAACTTGCTGGTAACCAATGAATTCGGAAGTGCCATTTCTATGTGTACCGTTTTAACAGATGCTCCGTTAACAACAGTTTTACATCCCCCTGGCAATTCACTGTGCGGAGAATGCACGGTTTGTGTAGATATCTGTTCACCCAAAGCGATCAATGGAAAGGAATGGACCATCAACACATCAAGGGATGACCTGGTTGATGTTTTTAAATGCACCAGTTGCCTTAAATGCCTTGCTTTTTGTCCTTGGACACAAAACTATATCCAGAAAAAACCATGAAAGCAAAACAGATCAATCGCAGAAACTTCCTGGCAAAATCCTCAATGGGGATATTAGGTGCAGGCGCCAGTACTGGTTACATCAGAGGCATGAGTCACGGGGATGATCTCACTGCCCGTATCGGTGAAGAATATAAAATAATGGAATACCGAATTCTTGGTCGTACCGGATTCAAAGTTTCTGATATTGGATGTGGTCCGGTGAGTATTTCAAATGAAAATCTTATGAAGGCAATCCTTAACAGGGGGGTTAACTTTATTGATACAGCGGAAGGTTATGGAAACGGAAATAACGAGCGGATGGTTGGAAGGGCTATTAAGGGCTTTGACAGAAAATCCATTTTCGTAAACACCAAGATCCATATTTCTGAAAATGATACAAAAGAAACTATTGTATCCCGGGTACGGAAATGCCTTGAACGGCTGGATACCGATTACCTTGATGGAGTGATGCTCTGGAATGTAAGCTCAATAAAAGAAATTGGGAATGAGGTTTTCCACCAGGCAATCGATCAACTGAAAAATGAAGGAAGGGTTAAATGTTGTGGTGTGTCAAGCCATGGAGCTACCTGGGATGGAAAAACGAAAGATAGTATGGCACAGGTTATCGGTGCAGCAGTTGAGGATGGAAGGTTTGACCTGGTCCTGTTTGTCTATAATTATGTTCAGCAGGAGATGGGAAAAGAAATACTTAAAGCATGCACAAAAAAAAATATAGGTACAACCCTGATGAAAACGGATCCTTTCGGAGGATATGCAATGGGAGTCCTGGAAATGGTTAAAAACTACGAGAACGATACCGTTCCTCCCTATCTGCAAACCTTATACAACAGAGTTATCGAGAAACAGATGAATGCAGAATCTTTTATTGAAGAACATCAGTTACACGATGAAAAGGCTAAAAGAGAAGCTGCTATTGGTTTTGTACTCAACGATCCAGCAGTACATTCAGCACTGATTTCGTTCAAAAACTTCAATGATATAGACAATTATACCAGACTCTCTGGCAAACGATTGACGGCAGAAAATAAAATAATGATCAAGTCATTACAGGAGACTTTAGGCCATTTGTATTGCCGCCATGCCTGTGGTATGTGTGAAAACCAGTGTCCTCATGGGGTTCCCATCAATACAATCATGCGGTACAACCATTATTTAATGGCTCAGGGACGGGAAAAGTATGCGATTGAGAAATATTATGCACTGCCGGGCAGTAAACCGGATGTATGTTCTGAATGTGAGGGATTCTGCGAATTGTCGTGCCCTTATGGAGTTTCTATCCGATCACTCTTATCCATGGCCCATCAAAATCTGTCTCTAAATAGTATAACCTGAAAAAATCAAGTGAGAAGGTACAATCTGAAGCATATTTAACTAAATTAGAAACATGAAAAATCCTGAACAATATGAAAGGATCAGTACGGTTTTAAAAACGATCATTCTATTTCTGTTATTCCTCGGTTGCATCAACAGTGATTATGGTCAATATTAATATAAACCACCCGAGGTAATAAATGACGGTTTTTTTGTTGGAACGTTAGATGAAAAAAATATAGATGAAACCTTAATAGCCAGAACAATTAATAAAATTCATGCAGGGCAATACGGAGAGGTGCATTCTATGCTGATCTACAAGGATGGGAAACTTGTATTGGAAGAATATTTTCAGGGACACAAATATCAATGGAATACCCCAAACCATTATGGTGATTGGGTAACCTGGAATAGATCAATGCAACATTGCGCTCATTCTGTTACCAAAAGCATTACTTCAATCTGCATAGGAATAGCCATTGATAAAGGTTTTATAGAAAGTGAACATCAATCCATATTTAACTATCTGCCTGAATATCAAAACTTAAATATTGATGGAAAGGGCAGGATTACCATCGAACATCTACTAACTATGACCTCCGGATTAGAGTGGGATGAGTGGGGGGCTCCGCTGAGCAGTGTGGAAAACGACCAAATTGTAATTTGGTTCTCCGATAAAGATCCCATCGATTATACCTTGGGTAGATCGCTGATTCATGAACCAGGCAGAAAGTATACTTACTCGGGTGGAAACATGGAAATTTTAAGTAAAATCCTGGAAAATGCTTCGGGTATGACTATCGATGAATTTTCTAAATCAGGGAAAACGATACAGTGGTATTCTGCGAATGGTTGGGGTGGTCAAAAAATAATCGTTATTCCGGAATTAAGTATGACCATTGTTTTCACTGGTGGCAACTATACCTCCAAAGTAAAGCAGTTTGAGATTCTTTTTGATAATGTTATACCAGCCATTGAATAAATTAAACTGCATAACAATATGTTTAAGTTATTGAAAAGCTGTATTCGATACTAAAAACTCCATCACTAAAAACATACTATCATGGAAAATTCAAAGAAAAAGTTCAGAATTTATATCGCTATTGCAGTCGCAATGGTGATTATTATTCTCCTCATTTTAAAATGTTGTGCAAACAGGACAGTTGCCAGCTACTTCAACCAGAATGATGAAGGATGGCAAATCATTGGCGATGCCCAGGAAGGTATTGCCACTCCAAACTATCACGATACAGAGGGCAATCCCGATGGATACATTTCAGCAAATGATGATGCTGCTGGGGGAGTCTGGTACTGGAGTGCCCCGAAGAAATTCCTGGGGAAAAAATCAAAAGCTTACGGTAACAAATTCAGCTTCTCGTTGAAACAAAGTTCCCTTGTCAGCCAGTTCGATGACGAGGATATCGTTCTGGTCAGCGGTGACACGAGAATAATATTTAACACCGAACAGAATCCGGCTGTTGAATGGACCGATTATTCAGTTACCCTGAGTGAAGAAGCAGGTTGGCAAATAAACGATCTCACCGGACCTGTGGCCAGTAAAGAAGATTTTATCAAGGTATTGAAAGACCTCACTGCAATCTATATCCGCGGGGAATTTGTTGTCGGAGAAGATACGGGAGGACTGGACAACGTTGTCCTTTATTTGGAATAGTGTGAAATACGTTCATACCAACATCATCAGCAGGAACTGGCGAAAGCTGGTGCAATTTTATATCGATGTGTTTGAATGTATTCCGATTCCTCCGGAACAAAAGCTGTCAGGAGATTGGTTGGAAAAGGGTACCGGGCTGAAAGGGGCTGATCTCGAGGGAGTGCATTTGAGGTTACCCGGATATGGGGGGGAAGGGCCTACACTGGAGATTTTTCAGTATAAAAAGCAAGAACCCGGGAACAGACCGGCAGTGAACCAACCAGGCTACACGCACATCGCATTTCGTGTCGAGGATCTGAATGAAACACTGCAAAAGATTATCTCCAATGGTGGCAAAGCACTCGGAGAAATTGTCAGTCAAAAGATTCCCGGTGCAGGAACCATCTCCTTTGTTTATGCCACGGATCCGGAAGGAAACATCGTTGAAATCCAAAAATGGGAATAGCTCAAACCCAACTTTAAAAAAAGTCGTGACAGCTTCCTATTTTTTTTTATTATAAAAACATTCGTAACAACAGGATGTTCTTCTCCCCAGACAAGCGGACTTGTTGCCGATTCTGAGAGTATCCCTATGCGTATGGTAAGTGCGGTCTGGGCAAGCGGAGCACCATCTGTATCCCTTGCAACAGCCTGATAATTGAAACCCTGGGGCGTTTGGGCAAAAAGCAAGCTCTGGAAGGCAAAAATGACATGTACCAGCATCATCAAAAGTGCTGATAATGCAAGTCTGCAATACCATTTCGTTTATTTCATTTTTCCTGGATTTTAGCATTTATTCAATTAACTGCGTTCGCAACACTTTGGTTGAATAAGTTACTAAATAAAGGTGAGAGCAAATAGAGGTGAAGGGTTAACTTCATGAACAAATTTGTTCAATTTTCCGGTATTCAGGGGATACATTCGATCATGATGGATTTCCCATTATATTTGTATACATAACATTTCCGAATAGATAAGTACATGCAAGCAGGGAATACCACTCGGGATATCAAGACTCCTCCGGCAGGCATCGGTATGCTGCTTCTTCTTGGTCCGTCCCTGGTCTGGTGTTCGGAGTATATCGGTTCCGGAGAGGTAATCCTCGCAACGCGGACCGGTTCGATTCTGGGGACCTCGGTACTTTGGGCGATCATCATCGGAATTTTCCTGAAGTTCTGGATTGGCATGAGCGGCGCACGTTACACGGTCTGTACCGGCGAAGGAATGATTGATATGTTTGCCAGGATACCGGGTCCGAAGCACTGGGCGGTATGGATTGTTCTGGTTGGCCAGTTGGCTGCAGCTACGATTGCGATCAGTTCCATCGCTTCCGCATCCGGTATATTCTTAAGCGCCCTGGTACCCATTCCGCAGCATATCGGTGGATGGATCATTACCCTTCTGGCTTTTCTCATTGCATGGAGTGGTGAGTTCAAATGGTTAAAGATTGCCATGAGCCTGTTGATTCTCCTGGTCATTCTTGGTGTATTTTATGTTGCATTCCGTGTATTTCCGGGTGTAACAACGCTTCTTGATGGGCTTATACCCCGGCAACCGGAAGTGCCATCCTGGGCATTATCCAAAGGGATTAGCGCAAATCCATGGAGAGAGATCCTTCCCCTGATCGGGTGGAGTGCAGGTGGATTTGCAAGCCAGGTCTGGTATTCGTACTGGGTAATTGGTGCGGGGTATGGGAATGCCCGGAAAGATGTTTACGGGCAACCTGCTGATCTTGAAAAGTTGAAAACTATCTCTGCAGTCGGAGCAGAGAGAATCAAAGGCTGGTGCAGGGTTGTCGGTACAGATGCTTCTGTGGCAATGGTCATTGGAATTACCGCCACTGCGGGATTTCTAATTGCCGGATCAGGGGTGCTGGGCAGTATGGAGATTGTACCGGAGGGAGACGAAGTTGCCATTCAGCTTTCCGAGATTTTCGCCTCTCGCTGGGGCACTACCGGGGCAATTCTTTTTATGGTTGGAGGCACCGCTGCCCTTTTTTCAACCCAAATTGGTCAGCTTGCAGGGTGGCCGAGGCTGCTTGCCGACACATTCAGGATATGCATTCCAGCTTTTGGTAAGGTACTACAATGGAAGAACCAGTTTCGTCTTTTTCTGTTCTTCTTTTTTATAACCAACATGATCATCGTTTATACCATTGGTTACAAACCGGTCATGCTGGTCAAACTCGGAGCTATTTTGGATGGTCTGTTGCTTACTCCTCTCCAGGCAATCTGGATTTTTGTCGGGTTATACGTTGTCATGCCAAAACTCCTTCGTAAGGACACCTGGAAGATCCTGAAGCCCCACTGGATCTATGGAGTAGTTCTTATCGTGGCTTTTCTTGTATTCGGATATTTTTGTATCTACCAGATACCAAGGATCTGGTAGGCGCAAAGAATCCTTCTCCTGCTATTTCGTTAACCCGCCATCAAAATCGTTCCCTTCGATTTCCGGATCAGGAACATCCACATAGTCAAACTTCATATTATCGGTCAGGACCAGGGCCTTCATTGTCAAGCAGCCATTCACCGGACGCTATTTATTCAGGAGGTATTTCTGCAGTATCTCCTTCCCCCTGCTGATCTCTTCCCTGCCTGATGATTCAATACCGTACCATCCCCGGTAGCCTGCATCATGACATAATTTGATCATTTTAGCTGACAATTCCTCCGTTGGCTGGTTTCGGTATGACATCCCCTTTGCATACGGAAGTGTTTTCTCCAGGTATGCGTAATTATCAAACCGGTCAGAAGGCTGGCGCCAGTCTGGATAGGTACCGAAATAGAGGTTGTCAACCTCTTTCATCAAAGCGACTATCCAATCCGGATCATCGGATACACCTCCATGATTTTCAATAACGATACTGATATTGGCAGGTACAGCATATTCGAGCATCATGTTGTAGGTTTCTGCCGACCATTTCAGTGCATCCTCTTTCGAAACATCCCTGGGTCCCCTGCAATTTGTACGGATGGATTGGCACCCCAGGTAGTGTGCAATATCGATCCATTTCTGATGATTGATAACGGTTTGTTTCCTTTCCTCTTTGGACGGAGTGCATGTTTCCCCTTCATCATCAATCATGATCAGCACCATGGTTACTCCATATTCTTCGGCATTTCTTTTGAGTCTGTTGAGATATCCGAGGGTTGGAACACCAAACAGGGTATTCACAAACTCTATCCCATTGATATCAAAATCTTCCCGGGCGATTTTCGGGAAATCGAGTGTGGACCATTTTCCTTCCCTAATCTCCTGAACAAGGGCCCACTGTGCAATGGAGATATCGTCTTTGGTTAGCCGGGATCCAGCCAGAAGGTCAGCACTTTTCAGCAAAGCAGGGGCAACAAGTCCAGTTGCTCCAATGGCTATAGATTTTCCAAGAAAATCCCGTCGGGTAATATGATTTTTACTCATAATTATTTTATTTAGTTAGACATTTACAGTTCCCAACCTTTGCGGTATTCACGACGAAGGTATTTATTGGCTTCCGGCAGGTTTGTAATTTCCATTTTTTCCGGATCATAAACGATTTTCCTGCCTGCCCGCAATGCAACGGCTGAAAGGAGGATTGTTTCGGTAACAGCCTGTGCATACAGGAAGCT
This sequence comes from uncultured Rikenellaceae bacterium, assembly GCA_964612275.1. GTDB lineage: Bacteria > Bacteroidota > Bacteroidia > Bacteroidales > VadinHA17. The sequence continues at coordinate 11,978 of CAZTES010000026.1, read as the reverse complement.
TCCCGGTGACTGGGTATGGTTCTTGAATGCATTTATCCAGACATGGTCTCCGCGCTCAACTGCATCTTCAGACACCTCTTTTGGCCCCTGGTATGCACGCATTTTTTGTTCCGGAATAATTTGTGGTTTTTCACCACGGAATCCCCCCAGTATTTTTCCTTTATCTCCGACGAACATCATGCCTTCAGGCGGAAACTCCTTATTATCAGCTTCCAATTCTTCGGGTATCGGGGGTTTCATGCCTCCGTCGTACCAGAATATATCGAGTGGTTCCCATTCCCCCTGTGCCGGAAATTTATAATGGAAGACACAGGAGTAAGGAAATGCAACGTCGTTATTGTGTTTCCTGCTCACGTGATCGATGATAGCACAGGTAGTTGTTCCGTAGGCATTAACACTGGTTGGAGCACTATTCAGTCCAAAGGTAATAAAGAGTGGCCAGAGGCTGTATGTTCCCATATCTGCCACGCTTCCGGCACCAAAATCATACCACCCGCGAAACACAGCGTGTGTATAATTGGGATGATAGGGTCTGTCAGGAACACAGCCCAGCCACAAATCCCAGTCAAATCCTTCCGGGATTGGCGCTAAGTTGGTTGGATTGGCTGTCCATTGCGGCCATACCGGCCGGTTTGACCAGTTATGGATTTCGCGAAGGGTTCCAATAGCACCGTCATGTATCCATTTCAATATCAGGTCATACTCTTTTCTTCTGCTCCAGGCCAGGAGGTGAGTACTGACCCCCGTTTCACGGGCAGTATCAATCGCCAATCTCGCTTCGTATACCCGGTTAGCAATGGGTTTATGGATCACGACATGTTTTCCTTTTTTCATCGCCGCGATAGAGATCGTGGCATGAAGATGGTCCGGGGTCATCACTTTCACCGCATCGATGTCTTTTTCCTTTTCCAGCAGTTCACGAAAATCAGTGTAGGAAGAGCATCCGTTAAAATTTTCCGAAGCTCTTTTCTTTGCGTAATACCGATTCACTACTTCCTGACCGATATCGCGTCCCCCCGGTATACCAGAAAGACCTTCACCCCAACTGGGCTCTTCCAACACCCTGCGTATGCTGTTGCGGATACCATGCAACGACCAGTCAACGTAATCGGTACTGTTCCTGTTCGGGTCACATACTGTGACAATCTGGATTTCCGGGTTGGTGACAAGCCGCGCCATTTCCCTCAAACCCTGGGTGCCACAGCCGATGTAAGCCAGTGTTAGCTTATCGCTGGGAGCAATATAATTGAGTCCGCCAAGTACACTTCTTGGAACAACGGTAAATGCCACTGTAGCAGCAGCAGAGCCCAAAAATTTACGACGATTCATGTTCTTTTTCTGTATCATTTTTTTATTTTTTGGTTTCTGTATATTTTTTGTTCATTTGGTCAAAATCCAGGAAAAAAACCGCATAAACAACTGGTACCAGGACTCAATCGTTATTCTGCCGTTTAAGTCTTCGTCCAAGCTTACTGATGGCAGATTCAATGGATTCGTCGGGTTTTATCACATTATAATCGCCCCAGAAATCAGGATCTTCAAAATAAGCTACCTTTTCAATCAATACATCGCTTTTTTTTGCCGACTCCCGTATTTTAAATTTATTGATATTTCCCCGAGTGATGTCAGTCACAGCCATTTCTGACATAACCGTATAGGTAGATTTGAAAAGCCTCTTATTCCATTTGCAATCAAGAACAAATTCCGTTCGCACATAAGTCAGGTACCATTTCCCCTGAACATACCGGTAATTGGTCAGGTAATGACCCGACACCACGTCAATGTTCATACCAACCGGTTTTTTCTGCACTAAATACCTGGCAGCGGTTACGATTCTCTTTGGGCTGATATTGAATTCCAATCCCACGATGGCATAACTTTCGGTATCGATATAAATTTTTCCCTTATAGAGTGGATATTCCACCTCTGTTTTCTGATCAAATTCAACGATCCATGTCTGTTTCTCGTCGATGCTAATCATACCTCCCATTCTATATTCATAATCATCCAGCCCATCAATAGAAAGAAGATCTCCCGGGTTTTTCACGATATCAAGGAGGAATGCCGTATAATGTCCTCCCTGGTATTTGAACATCACCGTATCCATCCGGTTTACATCCTGCCCTTTCCGTCCCTTGAATATCCTGATCCGGTCATTATCGATCTGGCTTACATAGGAAGATTTGTAGACATCCAACACGGCTTCGGAAATGCCAACAAAGTTCCGGTTCTTCTTAATGGTTTCCCTATAGAAGCTGATCATCATCATTGGTTCAGTCGGATAATTTTCATCAATGCTATATATCGCCTGTTCGATCAAATTCCTGGGGTCAGGGTTGGTCACCACAACTTCTCTGATGGGAATGGGTAAGATTTCCAACTCAATGATATTCTCCTCCGGTTTCAGGGTCTCAATGGGCACAGTACCTCTGCCGTATCCTATGTGTGTAATCCCTATGTAATTCTTCAACAGATTTTCAGGGATCTTAATGATGAATTCACCATCGGAGTTTGTAACCGTCCCAAGGTTCGTTCCAACAATAAAGACACTGGCAAACACGATTGGAGCACCGTTTCTTTTGTCGACCACTTTACCTGCAAAGGTTTCGTAGCGAACCGTATCGTTAGTGCTTGCTAATGTGTTCAGGTTGAAATCGTTTGTTTTAACCAGGGAACTTCCAAATCCGGTATGGATAAACAGTCCAGGCAGCAGGATAATAAGAATAAATTTCTTCATTTTCTTAGTCGTTTCTCATTTAATCTTGCGGGTAGAAGGATCAGACTACTAAAGGTAATAATAAATTGGTGAGTAACCTACACGCTGCAGGTGATAATATGATTATGATCAGCGCCACTTTGGAAGAGAACCCGTGTGCCCGTTCGGACGGAAAGGATGTTTAGTCTTCCTGGGTGAGCCAAACCACCTCTTAGCGGAGTTGCTGTAATGGAAAGGTCGGGTTACTCAGCAATTTTTTTCATATTGAAATAGATGATGCTTCCGGCTACGAGGCTAATGCCGATAAAGAGAAAGCCTTTTCCAAATTTTCCAAAAATGATCTTGCCAAATCCAAACAGGGTAAAGATCATCAGGATCCAGCCTATTGCCCAGTTGATAGACAGGCATTTATAAAACGTTCACTATAAACGCCCCTATGGGACAATTTGTTTACCGTTCTTGAAAAAAATCTATTTTTCCAATGTACCAAGGTGTCAACCAAGTATTCGAACGTTACCTCTTTGCAGTCTGTCACTTGAGGTTTTGAACAAAAGCGATCAGTTCTTCTGCTTTCTCCTCGATTGATTTTGTTTCTTCGAGCAATTCTTTCACAAATTTAATCTTTTCAAACTTACCAAGAACTGCCTCAAAGTCCTTGTTCTTCTCATCCAATCCACCGTCAATGCCAAAACTAATTCTGCTGTTCGAACCATATTCTTTTTCTGCGTCGGTAAGGATCATATTATTGAGTTTAACAGTGCTTGTTTGCCATTCGCTGAGGATTTTAATGAGATGCTGTGGTTCAATATTCATGAAATCCACCCCTATTTCTTTATTAATCAGATCTGTACACCACTCCCATGCAAATTCAAAGTATTTTTCATGGATTTCTTTCAGGTGAATCATTACATCATCAATTGTTTCAATTTTACCAGACTTTATTGAATTTAAGAGATTCTTAACCGCGCTTTCAGGGGCTAACATACCGGACAGGTCAATCCATTTTCCGCAACCACCTGAACCTGCCGATCTCAATCTTTTTCTGATAGTCATTAATGATGTTGCGACAGAAATCCTATCGAGGTGTTTAATAATTTCATTACCAATATAAATTTTCTTAGCCAGTTCATAGTACTTTCCGCTTGTTTTAAGCATAAGTCGCGGGATATGAATACCATTACAGCTAAGATATTCCTGATTTTTCAAAGCTCTTTCATATAAATTCCTTAAGATTTTTTCAGCATTTAATATTTTTCCAATAACATAGGGATTAAACAATTCAAAGTTTATCAGGTCAAGCCTGGAAGGATTCTTACGCCGGTCCCGGGAGCGCCATTTAGCGCTGTCCCTGCGTGTTCCAATAGTAAAAAGATTCAATGCCGGGATCAATATGCTTTTGCCATTTTTTTCATTAATATATGAAAAGGGGAAATCTTCTGTATTGAAGTTGGAATTATGTTTTCCAATTACCACAGTAAAAGGACCGATTTTACAGGGCCACAAAAGATAAGAATTTGATCCTGTTTTTGAACCACGTTCAAGGATTCCCTGGTGTACAGGACCAAGCTTATACATGTGGTTGCTCTGATTAGTACCGCTTCCGGCATTGTAGAAGGAGAAAAGTCCTGCTATTAACAGTGATGACTTGTGGTGTGATACTGTATAAGGACCGGCAAAAATGCTGCATGCCTCGCCATGGAAAGCTTCAGAATTAGCAAAAAAACATGAATTTTCTGCTGAATATTGTTTACCGATCTTAACACCCTGACCTATAAAACATTTATCTACTATTGAACTTCCATCAATCTTTGATCCTGAAAGAATTATAAATTCCCTTGCAGCAACACCTTCCCCTATAACCACAGGGTCTTCCCTACAACTTCCTATAGTACCATCTTCAAGCAGGAGGGCTCCTGAAATATTTGCATATTCACCTATATTAACATTACGAATGACAGAACTATTGATGATCCTGGCTTTCTTACCGATATGTCCTCTTTCTGACTTCCTGGTTCCGACATACTGTTTTATTATCTCTTTTAATCTTTCTATCAATAGGTTATCGTGCCTGTAATTAACTAAAAGATATGCAATTTGTGAAGTAAGCTTTTCACATATCGGAAGTTCTCTGCTGCCACCCTCATTGAGAATTTTTATTTCAACACCATTACCGAACGTATTCTCCCGAGTTACAACTAATGTATTTAGATTTTCAATAACAACATAACTCTCAATATCATAACCTGCGAGGGTATGAACACAAGATATATATACATTATCATCGATGGTGCAGTCCTGTATATAGCTGTTATACAAACCACTGCGTTTTGAAATTTCTTCACCTATTTCAACCATTTTCTTAAAAACACCCAATTTAACATGTCCGTTAAATTGCACATTTCTTATGCCGGAGGTGTCAAATCCATTCTTGACCTGAACTGAAAACCAATCTGGAGCCATACAGCCTTGTTTCTCAAGAGCTGTAATTTCAGATTTCTTTAGGTTTCTGTAATTCATTCGTTACTTATTTTATATTGATTTACCTGTTCCTGTCCGTTGGATACAGGTGAACAGCAGGCAATATAATGAATATTCCTGAAAAATTAGAAATCATCAGGTTAGTAAGTTCTTCCTGACTATTTCCTCGATATTTTTGAAGTAATTTACAGTTTCAACCTGTAATTCCATCGTGGCTGGATCATCGCAAACAATGATTCCCTTTTGGTGTAACTGAAGCATCGAAACAGTCCACATATGACTGATGCTTCCTTCAACAACCTGGCGCAATGCACGTGCTTTTGCAAACCCTGTGATGATGATAAGCACCTCCCTTGCATCCATAACAGTTCCAACTCCAACGGTAAGTGCAGTAGTTGGCACTTTGCTCATGTCGCTATCAAAGAACCTGGAATTTGCAAGGATTGTGTCGTAACTAAGTGTCTTCACTCGGGTTCTTGAAGTCAGGGATGAACCGGGTTCGTTAAATGCAATGTGTCCATCCGGGCCAATTCCGCCAAGAAAAAGATCAACACCACCTGCTTCTATGATTCTCTTTTCATAGTCCTCACACTCTTTTTCAAGGTCGGGAGCATTACCGTCTAAAATGTTGATATTTTCTTTTGGAATATCAATGTGGTTAAACAAATGTTCATACATGAAATAGTGGTAACTCTCCGGGTGGGTTTCCGGAAGGCCGACATATTCATCCATATTAAATGTTATCACGTTCTTAAAGGATATTTTCCCTTTCTTATTTAATTCAATCAAATGTTTGTAGGCAGGAATGGGTGAGGAACCGGTTGGAAGTCCAAGTACAAAAGGCTTTTCCCGGGTCGGTTTGGCCCTCTTAATTTTGTCAACAAGGTAAGCGGCAATCCATTTACCTACTTCCTCAACATCTTTTTTTATAACTATTCTCATGATCTTTTTTTTTATTTCCAAAGCATTATTTTAGCATCAGCCACAAAACATCCTTTATTCTCTTCAAGAACAATTAAGGGATTTATATCAAGTTCTTTAATTTGATGGCATTCGACAGCCATTTGGCTCAAACGCAAAATACAATCCAAGATAGCTTCAATATCCCGGGGAGGATTACCACGTTTGCCTTTGAGAATTTGGTATGAATTCAACTGCTGTATCATCGAGACAGCAACTTGTTTACTAACAGGTGCAACCCGAAAACAAACATCTTTAAATATTTCAACAAAAATTCCTCCAATGCCGAGCATAATTACCGGTCCAAAAGAAGGATCTCTTTTGATACCAAGAATAATCTCTTCACCGGCAGGAATCATTTTAGTAACATAAATGCCTTTGATCCGTGCGTTGGGTTGCAGGCATTCCACATTCCCCCATATAGCGCTATATGTTTCCTGCACTTCTTCTGCAGACGTAATATTAAGTACCACGCCTTTTACATCATACTTGTGAACAATATCTTCCGAAATAACCTTCATGACAACCGGATAACCTATGTTATCAGCAATCTGAACAGCCTGTTCTACTGATTTTGCTATACCGTTCTTAAGTACTGGAAGCCCATAGGATTTTACGATTCTAATTGATTCTTCTTCAGTGAGATAACTCTTTCCATTTCTTATTGCTTCACCCAGAACTGAACGTGCAATACTTCTATCAATATCGGTATATATTTCATTTTCAACAGTACCCAGGGAAGATCCTTTTTTGAATTTATGGACACAGGCGAATGACTTGCACATATTTTCAGGCAGGGCATAATGAGGTATTTTGTTTCGTTGTAATATATCAATACCAACTGAAACATCAGCTTCACCCATAAATGATGTATAGACAGGTTTGTTGTATTGTCCTGCCACCTTAACCACCTCATGTGCTATCAGATCAATATCAGTCATTGACTGAGGAGTAAGAATTACAAAGACGCCATCAACGTTGTTATCTTTAAAGGTATTTGACATTGCGATGTTATATCTGTCTTTCCTAGCATCCCCAATAACGTCGACTGGGTTATTAATATTAGCAGTGGAAGGCAGGTTTTTTTTAAGGATTTTAGTGGTATTTTCAGAAAATCGAGCCAATTCCAAACCTTCCTTTATTGCTGCATCCGTAGTAAGAACTCCGGGCCCACCAGCATTAGTAATAATTACAATCCTTTTATTTTCAGGTAACGGTTGATAGGCAAAGGCAATTGCGTTGTTAAACATTTCTTCGATATTGTCACAACGGATAATTCCCGCCTGCTCAAAAGCAGCATCACAGATTTCATCGCTACCGGCAAGTGATCCAGTATGGGATGCTGCAGCAAAAGCACCTGCTGAAGTTCTACCTGCTTTTAGAATAAGAATGGGTTTTCTCTTTTTCAAAATGATATCACTTGCAGTTTTCATGAGCGCCCGGCCATCCTTGATCTCTTCCAGATATATCAGAATAACCTTTGTTTTAATATCATTCCCGAGGTAATGCAGGAAATCAATTTCGTTAATATCAACCTTGTTCCCGAAACTAATAAATTTTGAAAATCCAATATGTTTAGCCCGGGCATAGTCTAAAACTGCAGTACATAATGCTCCGCTTTGGGAAAGAAATCCTATATTGCCTTCTTCAGGCATTTTCCTCGCAAATGAGGCATTGAGATTGACCACAGGATCAGTGTTGATTATACCCAGACAATTCGGGCCAACAATCGACATGTCATATTTTTCAGCTATCTCCTTTAGTTTTGTTTCACGTTGACTACCGGCTTCACCAACTTCCTTAAAACCAGCAGAAATTATTATTGCAGCTTTAATTCCTTTTTGACCGCACTGTTCCAATGCCAAATGACAAACTGAACTGGGAAAAACAATTACGGCCAGGTCGACGGGCTCATTAATATCAATTACATACTTGTACGCCTTCACTTCAGCAACAGATTTTTCTCCGGGGCTGACAGGAAAAACCTTACCGGCAAAGCCAGTTTTAAGAACATTTATAAAAATATCATGCGGGACAGTACCTTTAACGTTGTTTGTACCAATTATAGCAACGGAACCGGGATAAAATAAATTCTTTAAATTTCCCTGATGTATTTCAAATCTTGCAGTCATGATTGATTCTTATTCTACTCTTACTAATCAAAAATATGATGTTATAAAATCAACAGAAGCTGAAATTGTTTGGATTTCCAAAGCTTTATCTTCATCCATTTCAATATCAAATTCTTCTTCAAAAGCGGCTATAAGTTGAACGCTTTGCAGTGAGTCAGCACCCAGATCAAAAATAAAATTAGCATCATCAGCAATTTCTGTCTCATCAATTTTCAAAACAGTTGCAACGACATTTTTAACTCTTTTTTGAACTTCTTTTTTGTCCATAATTTTTTCATTTAATAGTAACACATATGATTTAAACTTCCATGCTTTTTTCAAGTTCCCTGGCTTGCTCCAGAAATTCATCCACGTTCATATCCCTGAAATAGACCAATCCATGTGCTGACCGGATTCGTGGATGCGGGTTATTGAAGAAACATTCCTTACCCATGAGCAGTTGCATATCCTTAAGCTGTTCGACCCATATTTTCTGAGCAAGTGTACTAAAATGTCCATCGTGTTCATAACTGGGGAATGATGCATCCACCTGGCTCAGGTAGCAGTTTTTAAACGATTCGGCAAGAACTGCCAATGAGTTTAGAGAGACCGGTACGATGGTATTGGCTTCGGACGGATGGAATTTATACCAGACATTTCGATAGCCCCACACCCTGAAATTGCTCAGGTCTTTTTCTTTTCCCCACTCCCTGATGGCTTCAGCAATCGCCTGCAATACCTTGTAGTGGGTATCGGGACCGCTTCCTTCCGGGTCGAGTGCAAGGCTTAAGACCGTTGGTTCGACTTTACGCAGAAGATCAAGGATTGGTGCCACATCCCTTGATCGAGTAGGTTGTTCTGTAAAAATATCACCCGTATAAAATCCCAAGCGCAGGTGGGAGATATTCTTTACCTGTACCCCAAAATGAGCCCAGACCAGCTCCTCTTCAAATTCGCGAAGCATGCCTTTTAATTTCTGGATTTCGGGAGGATTTTTTTCTCCGTCATAACTTTGATTGATCTTATTCAGGATGTCGTAGATCTTATCCATCAATTCCTCCTCATTCCTGACCCGATAGACATCGATGATTGCTCTAACCAGCCGATGGCTTAACCCACGTTTCTGACCTTCCCTGTCGAGCGAAGCCACTTTGTTCAGATAATGGTAGACATCCTTGTCCCATTTAAACGTGTACCCCTCATCGAAGAAGTCAGGATATTTGATCATTTCGATACGCCCCTTCCTGAGAAATTCCTTTGTCTCTTCCAGTGCAACCTTGATGAAATCATTGGTAACGGCTGTAAATCCGGATGTTAATATGGCAAAATGGAATTTATTGGTTGGTTCCCGCAACTGATGTGCAACATGAGGAAGTATTCCCAGCATGATATCATCATGATGAGGACCGGTGTGAAGGTAGACCTGGTTTTTTTCATTTTCAAGTCCTTTTTCCAACTTTTTTGTAATGGAATCAATAACGGATTGCACCGTTTGCTTTCCAAGGTTTGGAATCATCCTGCACTTCTGGCTTGCCGTAAGATCATCTACTGTAACATCAGCACCATATTTATTGATGTGTTTGCAAAGATTGATCACGGCTTTTTCCGTCTTTGCATGCGTCCATTCACCCTCCTTATAATCTCTTATCCGGACATCCTCGAGCATCTTACCTGCACCAAGCGTAATGTAGAACCTGCTGTTTCCCAGCTTCTGCAATACCGTTGCTGGATAAAGATTGGTTGCTTCACTTTCGAGTGATTTTTTAACGATATCAGCCTTTGACTCACCGGCAGCAAATATTATAGCAACAATATCGGGGTTATGAACAATGGTTTCCAGTCCGATTGTTATGACCAGCCGGTGCCTTGATATTTCTATTCCACCCAGATCGCCAGCAGCGACAGCCTGTGTTTCGAAATTAGTTGGAGTGAGCCGGGTATTTGAATTCGGGTCTGACCCGCGGGTATTGAAGGCGATGTGGCCATCCGGGCCTATTCCACCCAGGAAGAAACCAATCCCTCCTTTATCCTGGATTTTCTTTTCATACCGGGAACACCAGTTATCGATATGATAGATAGATAGTTGCTGAAGCCGCTCAAGATTTGTCCGGCTCTCCCTGTATCGCAGAGAAGTATCGATAGTAAGGTCGGGGAACACTTCGGAAAAGTGTTTCCCTTCCTCCAACGGTATTTCGTCACTATTTATCAGTAATGCTTTGTTTTTATCCAAATCAAATCCCTCGATATAATATTTATTCACGTAATGGTAAAAGCTATTGTGCTGTGCGGGATCGATTGGATAAAACTCATCGATTTGAACGAATTGGAGGCCTCTGAAGTCGGGAGGTGTTTTCCCGGTAAGGTCATATTTTTCCCGTTCTGCCTCTACTTTCTTATCATTCCAGTTTTTCAGCAGGTGATCAGTCCACTTAATAAAATATTCCGGTGTTTTCCCGGTGGGCAAACTGATCACTCCTTCCGGATTTGCAGCGACCCATTCAAGGAACCGTATGGCTACAAATTTTCCCAGTTTGGGAAAATTATCAATCAGGATATAGGGAATTTTTGTTGTGATATTTTTAATGGGAGACTCTTTTAGAAACCCCTTTTCAACACTTGTCAGGTTCTCAATTGTCATGATCTTATGATTTATGTATCCATAAAAAGTTAATGTTCGTCAAGTTTATGCAAAGCAAATGCGTATGCTCCGAGGGCTACTGCCCTGCTTGTCCCTATTTTTGAGGTTCCCACACCAAGTCTGGCAACCGGATCATACTTCACTTTTCCCAGGTCTCCGGGAATATCGATCTCTTTTTCAGATCCTTTAAGAAAAAGATTCAATTCTTCCTGATTTTCCAGGTTAAACACCTGATGAGCCAGGCGGCGTATCTCTTTTCCGTCCATCGTTCGAAAATTGCCATTCATTTCCGCCACCATCTGATCCAGGAATAGTGGGTGTGCACCGGCCAGTCCTCCACCAATAACAACCAGTCCGTCAAGCACTGTAACAACATTTGAGGCAGCATCACCAATCACTTCAGCCATTTCATGGTAGGCTTTCCTTGCAGCTTTCTTATTGCCATCCAACCGTCCCATTCCAATATCAAAAATATCTTTTGGTGTTGGTGCTTGAGGCAAGGGGATCCCTGCATGCTCTGCATACACGCGTTGGATGGCTCGAATACTGATCCCCTCTTCGGCAAAGGTGTCATGAATGAGCTTATGGCGTAAAAGCCAAACTTCAGCTGCACAGGCATTATCTCCAATGAATAATTTCCCATCATGCACAATACCAGCTCCAAACCCTGTCCCCAGAGTAAAGCCAATGAGGTTTCTGAATCGCTTGTTGGCACCAGCTTTCTTCAGCAACCCATTGATGTACGGAAGGTATCCGGATATCGCTTCGCCATATGCATATAAATCGCCATCGTTATTAATATAAACCGGCAGGTTGAATTCTTTTTCCAGCAGGGGGCCAAGTGCAATACCACCCTGGTATGCCGGCAGGTTTCCCAGATCACCAATAATTCCACGCGGGTAATCAGAGGGTCCGGGAAAGGCAAAACTGATGGCAACTGGATCTTCATCCAACAATTGTTTAACGGATGTAAATCCCTGGATGATGTTTTTCAGGGAACGATCCAGATCATGTGCCTCGGAAGGCAACGTCACCGGTTGGACAATCTCCCTGTTCGCCTGGATGGCTGAAAACA
>CAZTES010000025.1:0-25430 GCA_964612275.1 uncultured Rikenellaceae bacterium | reverse complement strand
GGAAGAACGTTTGGATACCTTGCATCCATGTTCTATGTACCAGATTATCGCATCACTGTTGCCGTGCTTATCAATGAAGATAATACAGTATTCCTGGACGTCATTACCACCAATCTTATACTGGAAGCAATGAAGCCTTGAAAATTTTTTATGTGAGCAAAGAGCATAGGACTTAGAGCTTGGGGATGAGAAATAAGGAGGGAGCTGTGAAAAATAGTGACTGAGTGACGAAGTGACGGAGAGACGAAGTGAGAGAACTGGACTGATGAATGATGAATTGAGATATGAGTTGTGAGTAATGAGAGTTGAGTACAGAGTACAAGGTACAGAGTACAGAGTTGAGTAGTGAGTTGTGAGTGATGAGAAAAAGATGTGCTCGGATCTCGGTGAAAGAAGTGATGGATGACGTCTTGGCTAACCCCCAAGCATGGCTATGCCATCTTAAGGACATTATAAAGAATACCCCTCGGGGTATAATAATCAATAGCCCAGGGTAAGGTTGCGCAAGCAGGCGCACGCCTGGGTAGATATCACCCTTAGATTACTCGATCCTTTCCCTGATTCAGCATTCTCCTGGTCTCCTTATAGATATTGTCAAAGATTGCATTGACTAAGCGGCAGCTTGTGTGAAGGCAAGATCGTGCTACGAGTACGCACCTCTTTATTCGTCGGACGAACTGTAGTCGTCCGACGAAGGGTCGAACGGACTCCTCCATGCGTTTAAAAAATAATCGCTCCGGAGGAGCGAAAGGTTGGTAGTGCAGGGAAATCCATTAATCCCTCGCTCCAGAGGAGCGAAACAATAAAAAGATTCGTAAATTCCATCCGGTGTTTTAATGATCTTAAATCTTACAAAATTTGCTTAAATTAGACTGATTAAATGGACTGGTATGATTACGGAATTAGATGGTTATAATGGATTATTTCTAGAATACCTCATTTAAACATTATTTTAATTCATTACGCTATTCTGTAATTATTGTTTACTTTTGTTATAGCATGCCAACTGTATTAAAATTAAAGGGATACCGTTTTTTCTTTTTTAGCAATGAAGGAACTGAACCTTTGCATATACATGTTGAAAAAGCTGAGAATTATGCTAAATTCTGGCTTGATCCTCTTTATGTTTCCGTTAACCATGGATTTACCAGTAAAGAGTTGACAGAAATAAGCAACATTATTGAAGCGAACGATGACCTTATAAGAAATAAATAGGATGAGCACTTTAGCCAATAAATCAACTACAGTTCTTGCCAGAAAAGTATGGTTTACCAAGGATATGTTATATGTTTTGCTCCAGGATGGAAGAGAGATCGGGGTACCGTTATTGTGGTTCCCCAGATTAAGAAAGGCAAACCAGGAACAACTGAATAATTGGCGTTTTATTGGAAATGGAATCGGCATTCATTGGGATAGTCTGGATGAGGACATTTCCGTATCAGCACTTCTTTAGTACCCGATATTACTCAAAAGTATATATCTAAAATATCATATTGTTGAGCTGACTGTTTTAATTTTTCATGAAAACAGTAACTTCCTTTATTTCAGTTTATTACATTTTTTATTAATCCTGAATTTTAAGTTTTAAATAATTCCATCCTAGTAACTATTTGATATAATGTTCTTTACATTTTAATTGGTATGACTACGGGGCAAGATTTTATGATGTAGCAATTTGCAGGTTTCAGTAGACGATACAAAAGTTGAAAAATATCCTTCATTTTACCTTTATGTTTCTTCATGGATAACCCGATTGGTCTTTACCTCTGGATTTGCTAACTTTCCTGTCACAATGAATCCCGTTTTAACCCCATACCAGCCAGAACATTTTTCATCCATTAACGACTATTTTCCCCCGGATTGGAATTTTGATTTCAATCAGTTTATCTCCTTACATCAGAAAAGAGATTATTTCCGGGGATTCTCTTTGCTGGATGGGAGCGAACCGATCGGTTTCGGTAACCTGATGGTGTTCGGAACCGTTTGCTGGATTGGTAATATTGTTGTTGCAGAAAAGCATCGAAAAAAAGGATTTGGTACGAAAATTACTGAAAACCTGATGCAAACGGGAAAAGATCTTGGTGCAGTAACATTCAATCTGGTAGCTACTGAACTGGGAGAACCGATCTACAGTAAGCTGGGATTCAAAACGGAATGCATGTATGAGTTTTATAAACGCAAGGATGGGCCACTGGACTTGGAAATCTCTAAAAAAATCAGGGAGCCGGATCCATCAGATCTGGTAGAAATAATAAGCCTTGACCATAAAATAACCTGTGAAAACCGGGACGGGATGATTCATCTTTTTCGGGAAAACATTCATATCATTCAGGAACCCGGAGGCAAAGTAACAGGTTTCTATGTGCGTGGATTGGGTGACGGTTTCATTGCTGCCGAAAAAGCCAAATCGGGGATCGATCTGTTGAAAGTAAAAATTGCCTATGGAGATGAGAAAGTAGTAGTCCCCTCCGTGAATACAAAAGCAAAGGATTTTTTAATGCAACACGGTTTTGAGAAGTCGATGGAGTTGCCAAGGATGACCCTTGGGGGAAAATGCAACTGGAAGCCAGAACGTATTTTCAGCCGGGGAACCGGGTATTGCGGTTAACCCGGATGTAATCGATAAATCCAAGTTGCCGGTTATGAGTGAAATTTTAAACATACTTGGAATAGTTGAAACTTAATTGATCTTGGAGAACGACTTTCCAAGTCTTTTAACCCGCCGAAGTGTAACCGGGGCATTTTATCGTTTTCGGTTTGCCTGGTGCTTTTATTCGCCTCCCACTTGCGTTCACACATGCCTGGCTCATGAGATCGCGAACAAGTTCGCTAAGTTCGGTCCATGGAAAGATTTCCCGAAAAAAACCTTTCAGTTGGACCGTTCTTCAACGTTTCCTCTTTTATCTAAAAACATGCCGCCTCTAACGGGGCTAAAAGAGATTAATGTAAATTTCCCGATAATAACAGGTCCATTCAGAATTTCAAAAAGAATGAAGTTCCCTTTCCCGGATCCGAAGTAACGTGGATGCTCCCCCTGTGCAATCGCAGGACCTGCCTCGAAAAACTCAATCCGATCCCACTGCCATTCTTCCTGGTTGTAAAGAACGGGACAAAAATATCGTCCAGGATATCCCGGGGGATACCGGCTCCGTTATCCGATACCTCGATGACCGGTATTCCATCTGCCTCCCTGTATGCATGTAACTCAATTCGTCCACCCTCTTTTCCCCCCGCTGCTTCTATTGAATTCTTCACCAGATTGATCAGAACCTGCTGGATCAGTTTTTTATCCATGGTAAAAGAAAGATCTTCGGGCAGGATCTGTTGATTGATCAGGATGTTGAATTTCGTAAGGTCTTCTTTGAACAGGTTTGCAATGCCCTTCAAAAGCTTCGCGATTTTAACCGTTGAAAGTTCCAGTTTTTCGATTTTGCTGATGCTCCGGTAATTGTTTACAAAATTGATCAATCCCTTGCTTCGTTCCTCAATCAGATCTGAGTTGACAACCACATCACGGATATCTTCTTCTTCTAATTCCCCAATTGCTTTGATTTTTTCGTCTTTGCTAAGGCATCTTTTAATAGCTGTTGTGAGAGTGGTAATCGGGGTGACGGAATTCATGATCTCATGGGTCATAACCCGTATCAGCTTTTGCCAGGATTGGATCTCCTGCTCTTCCAGTTCTTTTCTGAAATCCTGAAGGGAGATCAATTTCAGCTGCTCCTGGTTAAATTTAAAAGCGGTGGTGCGTATCAGAACCTGCAATACTTCATTATGGATCGTCAATCTTAAAACGGTTTGTTCACCGGGTTTCATATCGATCAGGATTCTGTCAAATCCACTCATTATGGTATTTAGCTGATCCAGGCGCATGAGTGATTTTATTCCGAGTAGTTTTTTTGCTGCATCGTTTATCAGGGATACCCTGCTGTTTTCGGAGAAGGATATCAATCCAATGGTTACCTGTTCAACGATATATTGAAGGTACTGGTACTGGCTCTCTCTTTCGATCCTTGCTTCTTTAAGGAGAGCGGCTGTTTCATTCAGCGTATCTGCCAGTTCCCGGAATGATCCTCCCTTCTCCCTTCCCACGATAGAGAACGAAGAGTCTTTATCTCTCAGGGATGTAAAAAACTTCGAAAGCTCCCGGTTCGTTCTGTTCACATACCAGATCAAGCCATAGGTCTGTATCAACAGGATCGATCCAAGGAAAATAAGTGTATAAACAAAGGGAGGATTTGCTACTTCATACGCCAGCCACAAGCTGGTTAAAAAAATGAATACCACACGGATGATCACATTGATGTAGAAATTCCTATAAACCATATTTTTTAATTTTTGAGTAGAGTGTAGTCCTGGATATATCCAGGACTTTTGCCGCTTTGCTCAGGTTACCACGACAATCCTCAAGCGCTTTTTCAATCAGATTCTTTTCCACAACGGACAGCTTCATGGAATCCACTTCTGGGGGTTTCATCCCTGATCCGGAACCAAAAAAGAAATCTTCGGACTCTAACGTTCCTGATTCGCAAAGAATTACGGCTTTTTCCATGGTATGCTTCAGTTCCCTGATGTTCCCGGGCCAGCTGTGTGATATCATTTTGTCGTAGGCATCCCCACTCATGACCACAGGAGCTTTATGGTATTTTTTTTCATATTTTTTCAGGAAATAATCGGCAAGGACCGGGATGTCCTCTTTTCGTTCCCGCAAGGCAGGAAGTTGTACCTGGATGGTATTGATCCGGTACAAAAGGTCCTCCCTGAAGGTGTTTTTTGCCACCATTTCCTCCAGGTTATTATTCGTTGCGGAAATTAACCGGATATCGATGGTAATTGATGTTTCAGACCCAACTCTTATTATCTCCCTGTCCTGCAGGGCTTTTAGTAATTTTACTTGCAGGTGCATGGACAAATTTCCAATTTCATCCAGGAAGAGCGTACCTCCTGAGGCAATCTCGAATCTTCCGGTTCGTTCATCGTGGGCATCGGTAAAGGCACCCTTTTCATGCCCGAACATTTCACTTTCGAACAAGGTTTCGGTGATCGCAGCCATATCCACACTGACAAAGGATTCTTTTGACCGGGTCGATAGGCGATGAATCTCTCTTGCAATCAGCTCCTTCCCTGTACCGTTTTCGCCAAGAATCAAAACATTTGCATCTGTGGCTGCTACTTTCTTAACAGTCTCCAATACCTTGCGGATAGGGGGTGAGTTCCCAACGATCGGATCCATCTGTTTGCTGAGGTCTTCTTTTAAAACTTCCTGCTTCTTCTGCAACCGGTTTATTTCCAGTTTGGATTTCCGTAGTTTGATTGCTGATTTCAGCGTCATGATTAATTTATTCGCATCCCAGGGTTTGGTGATGAAATCGGTTCCCCCTTCATGAATGGCTTTTACTGCCAGATCAATATCTCCGTAGGCTGTGATTAAAATCACAACAGCATGGGGATCGATGGTTAATATTTCCCGTAACCAGTAAATCCCCTCGTTTCCCGTCATGATCCCTGCCGAAAAGTTCATGTCAAGCAGGATGACATCAAAATTGCCGGTCTTTACCATTTCTGGTATCAGGTTCGGATTACTGACGGTCTTTACCGATTCAAAATCAAATTTCAATAACTGGGTTAACGAACGAAGGATGTTTTCATTATCATCTACAACCAGGATGTTCCCTTCTTTTTTTGCCATCTGGAATAAATTGTTTCCAGTAAATGTACGAAAAGGAAGGAATTGTTCAAAACCCGACAATAGATGACGGAAATTGAACAAAATATTGTTAAAGGAAAAGCTCAGGAAAAAATTAGATCATTGATATATAATCGGTTATATATATTGGCATATCCCTTGTAAACTGATCCATGATGGAATACAAAAAGTGGATATCATGTTAAAGAATTATTTTCTGACTGCGGTACGGAATTTTGCTCGCACTACAGGGTTTTCCATAATCAACATACTGGGGTTATCGATTGGAATCGCCTGTTGTTTTATCCTGTTGCTTATTGTCCGTTTTGAGTTCAGTTACGACCGGTATCATGAGGATGTTGACCGGATTTACCGTGTTGAAAAAATATCGAATATATATGGTAAAATTGAAAAATATGCGGCAATTCCAAGGTGTGTGGGAGATGCGATTACCGAATTGGAAGAAGTGGAAGCGATGGGATGGTTTAGTTCCTGGAGATCTTCCACGGTCCGTTACAAAGAGCAGTCCTTCAAAGAGGATAACATCAGACCGGTGGAACCGGGATTATTTGACGTGCTGACCATGCCGGTACTGGAAGGTGATCCGGCATCTCTTGATAAACCCTTTACAGCCATGCTTACTGAACATATGGTTCGTAAATATTTTGGAGAAGAGAATCCATTGGGAAAATTTATTTTAATCGACACCAACCGGTTTGAAGTTACTGGTGTGATAAAGGATATTCCTCCCAATACACACATGAAGTTTGAGATTATAATTTCAGAGATTACAACCGATATTGTCTATGATATGCCGGAGGAGGTGCGGGCATTTAATCACCTCCCAACCTATATAAAGCTTGCTTCATGGGCTGACCCCGCAGCCTTTGAAAAGAAGATTGAAAATATTGGGAATGAACTCATGGTAAACTTGCGGGATACCCGGGGAGAAAACATGACCCTGTTCCTTATGCCCCTTAAGGACATTCACCTCTATTCCAACCTGCGCTGGGAGGTTGAGCCACCCGGAAACCCAACCATGGTTTACGCCTTCATTGGGATTTGCATCCTTATCCTTTTAACAACCTGTTTCAACTTCATGAACCTTTCAACAGCCCGGTTTGTCAACCGGGCAAAAGAAGTTGGTGTTCGGAAAGTTTTTGGCGGAACACGCAAAAACCTCATCCGGCAATTCCTGAGTGAAACGGTATTGATGGCTTTTGTTGCCCACATTATTGCGATGTTTCTGGTCGAAATCTTCCTTCCGGTAATCGTCAGGTTGAGTGGTATCCCCGTTACGATCCATTATCTCGACCCGGTAACGCTGTTATTTATTCTTTTTATCATCATCACCATGGGGCTGCTCGCAGGATCGTACCCTGCATTCTTCCTCTCCTCGTTCAATCCGGTGGATGTGTTTAAAGGAGGATGGAATCCGACAAAGAAGGGTTTGCTTTTCAGGAAAATACTGGTAACAGGACAATTTACTGTATCTGTTGGGCTGGTAATCATGGCGTTGGTTATTCAGAAACAGATG
This sequence comes from uncultured Rikenellaceae bacterium, assembly GCA_964612275.1. Lineage (GTDB taxonomy): Bacteria > Bacteroidota > Bacteroidia > Bacteroidales > VadinHA17. The sequence goes on along the minus strand of CAZTES010000025.1, from coordinate 18,207 downwards.
ATCTATATGAAGAATAAACCCATTGGTTTTATCAAAGAGCAGAAACTGGTTCTTCAACTGCCTGAGGGGAAGGTATTGTATGATAATTACAAGAGAGTCAAAAATGCATTTCTGGAGCATCCCGGAATTACTGCTGCAACCATTTCCTCAAGTGTGCCCGGCAGGTGGAGGTATTTCTGGAGATTATGGCCAACGGGCGAGGCGGAAACAAATACAAAAATGGTCAATTGCCTCCAGGCGGATTTCGATTTCATTTCCATTTACGGACTGCAGGTCATTGCCGGTGAACCGTTCCATGAGGAATTGAGCCCGGAGAGCAACCGGGGATTCCTGGTGAACGAAGCAACACTGGCTACTTTTGGCTGGAATTCACACGAAGAAGCATTGCAAAAAACCATTAATCAGAATGCAAATCCCGTCAGGGGAATATTAAGTAATTATCATTTCAAGGGACTCCAGTCGGAGATTGAACCCCTTGGGTTATTCCTGATAGAGGATGATTTCAGGTATCTTACCCTTGTTTTTGAGGAACACCGGGTGAACGATGTACTTGATTTTACCAGGAAAAAGCACAGGGAGCTCTTCCCCGATTCAGTTATCGATTATTTCTTCCTGGATGAGGATTTTGAAGCACAATATCAGAAGGAAGAAAAACAGAGTGTAATGGTGACATTGTTCACCCTTCTTGCCATATTCATCGCTTGCCTGGGATTGTTCGGTATGGCATCCTATACCCTTGAAAACAGGCGAAAAGAGATTGGTGTCCGAAAAACAAACGGGGCCAATACGTTGTCTCTGTTCTTCCTCATGACCTGGGACTTTACTTTGCTTGTCCTGGTTGCTTTTGTCATTGCCACTCCCTTTGCATGGTGGGCTTCCAGAATCTGGTTGAATGATTTTGCTTATCGCACAGGACTGAACTGGTGGATTTTCCTTTTAGCGGTTGGTATAGTAATGACCATTTCTTATTTGACCGTTGGATACCAGTCCCTGAAAGCCGCACGGACAAACCCGGTGGATTGCTTACGGTATGAATAATGAATGTTGAATACAGTTATAAGTTATAAGTTATAAGTTAATGGTTATTAGTATAATAGCAACCGGGAACCAGGCTTTGCCCTCCGTAGTTTTAACGAAGGAGGGAACCAGAAACCAGAAACCACCATGTTAAAAAACTATCTCACCATCGCCTTTCGTACCCTGATCCGCCAGAAATGGATCTCATTCCTGAATGTCATTGGGTTAGCCATCGGAATCACGAGCATCACACTGATATTTCTATACGTTCATCATGAACTCAACTATGATGCGTTTCATGAAGATGCAGACCGGATTTTTCGGGTTGCTCATAGCAGCCTGTCCGAAGGGAAAGAAACCGGGTTTGCTGCGACCAATGTGCAGATAGGAGGAGAACTTCAAAATGGATATGAGGAGGTTGAAACAGCCGGCCGATTTGGCTGGCAGCGTGAAGTGGCGGTGAAATACCAGGATAATCTACAAATGACGAAGCCCTTGCTTGCTGAACCTGAAATCTTACAGATTTTTTCAATCCCATTTGTTTCAGGTGATCCAGAAACTGCCCTGGTCAGACCCTACACAGCCATTATTTCTGAACAATTCGCCGCAAGACTGTTCCAGGAAACGAATCCCATTGGAGAATCGGTAAAGATTGACACGAACTATTATGAAATAACCGGGATATTTCATGATTTGCCCGGAAATACACACCTGGAATTCGACATGCTTCTTTCCTGGCAAACATGGTTGGAAGGAGAGGTGAATGAACACATGAGAACCGGTTGGTTTGTCCCTACCTATGTAAAACTGAAACCGGGTTATGATCCGGAAGTATTTGAGAAAAGACTCAATGAAGTAACAGACCGGGTGCTGGAAAAAGAAGATGACTTGACCCGGCAGGGAGAGATCCATTTTCTCCAACCTATAAAAAGCATACACCTCCATTCAGATTACATCTGGGAGTTTTCCCCGCCAGGAAACCCCCTGTATCCCCATGTCTTTATTGCCATCGGATTTTTGATTTTACTGATCGCCTGCATGAATTTCATGAATCTCTCAACAGCCCGGTTTGTCAACCGATCGGTTGAAGTTGGGATCAGGAAGACACTGGGTGCATCACGCAAGGATCTGATTATACAGTTCCTTGGTGAATCAGTACTCATTGCATTTATTGCTCATATCATTGGAATGTTCCTGCTTGAGTTTACGCTGCCACTATTTAGCAGGATTACTGAAATCCGGTTTTCTATTCATTACCTGAACCTGACCTATATCATCTATCTGATATCCCTGATTACCATTATCGGAATATTAGCAGGAATTTATCCTGCACTTTTTCTCTCCTCTTTCAAACCGGTGCATGTGCTGAAAGGGTGGGTTGTTGAACGGGTGACCAGCCTGAATATCCGAAAAATACTGGTTATTGGTCAGTTCGTTATCTCAATAACACTGATTATTGGATCCCTGATGGTTTACAGACAACTGATCTATATGAAAAATCAGCCACTTGGATTCTCTATCCAGAAGAAGTTTGTGATTCAGTTCCCCAGAGAGGGGGTCACCAGAGCGAATTGTGACAGGATCAAGTCAGAATACCTTGATATCCCGAACGTCGAAGAAGCTGCCTTTTCATCCAGTGTTCCCGGTCGCTGGAAATATTTATGGAGGCAATGGCCTACGGGAGAAGAAGAAACCAATACGAAACTGCTTAATTGCATGGGTGTGGATCATGATTATCTTGGTTTGTATGACATAGAAATCATTGCGGGCAGAGGTTTTGATAAATCGCTGAGCGATAGTTCCAACGACGGCTGGATACTAAACCGTGCTGCTATAAGGGCATTTGGATGGGAGTCGGCAGAAGAAGCTTTGACAAAAACATTGAACGACAGAGATGAGCCAATTCTGGGAATTGTGGAGGATTACCATTACCTGGGATTACAGTCACAGATTGAGCCGCTGGGTATATACCTGTTCCAGGATGATTACCGCTATATAACACTTTCACTGGATCCCCGCGATTTAAGCAGAACATTGGACCAGGTTGAAGAATCATTTAGAAAACAGTTTCCAAATGAACTTTATGATCATTTTTTCCTGGACGCGGATTTTGATATACAGTACCAACGAGAAGAAAAACTTACCAGGCTGGTATTTCTGTTTACCCTTCTGGGAATAGCTATTGCATCCATCGGATTGTTTGGAATGGCTTCTTTTATGGCTGAAAAAAGACGCAAGGAGATAGGGATCCGCAAAGTGAATGGTGCCCTTATTCCACATATTGTGTTCCTCCTATCATACGATCTGGCGAAATGGATTATTGTAGCATTGATCATTGCCTGCCCGATTGCCTGGTATGGAACCACCAAATGGCTGGAGACTTTTGCTTACCGGGTGGATAAGAGCCTCTGGGTATTCCTGGTGGCAGGTGCTCTTGCCTTCCTGATTGCACTGCTTACTATAAGTTACCAATCCCTTAAAGTTGCGCGGGAAAATCCGGTGGATAGCTTACGGTATGAATAAGACACATTTTTCATGAAGCTGTGCTGATATCCAAAATGTATTGTGATCCTTGCAGGGATCAACTATGAGTAGCCCCGGACTTCTAGCCTGGGGTAATGTTTATAGATGAGTGGATAACAATAATAAAATTAAAAGCCTTTTTATAATATATTAAATTACAAGCCTTCATAAAATATTATCGTGGAGCTGGCGAGAGACTGGATGCCCTTCACATCAATAATTTTCTGAACAGTATCCGAAATGGAGATCCGTTGAATCTGGATATCAACCGACGGTTTGAAATGTTATTGGTACAATGATCGAAACTGAACAATCCCTGTTCACTTTCGATACATTTCCCAGCTGCCTTAATGAGCACATTTTTTGATAAGTTAGAGATACACAGGACTTTGTTCTTATTGGTATTAATATTGCTGTAACTAAGTGTATCACCATCAGCCATTCACAGCAAAATCTGTAGTATTATCCCGCAAAAACAATACTACCCATGAAACCAAAACTCCATCGCCGTGAATTTCTATCCAGATGCTCCATTGCAGGGCTTACCGGATGCGGATTACTGATCTCCTCAAAAATTTCTGCTCTTGATCATTTTTGCGAATTTCCGGCAGGGGAGAAGATCGATCCGAAAAAATTGATGTATTGCGGGTATTTATGCCCGGACGATTGCCTGTTCCTGAAAGCATCCCTGGAGAATGATGTTGAAAAGAAAAAAGAAGCCTATACACAGTGGAAGATTAAAGAACGATTTGATATTGATTTTGATGCAAACAGGATCTTTTGTTATGGTTGCAAGACAGCAGACAAACCGGAAGGTGTTGTTCTCGTAAATTGTACTGTGCGTAGTTGCGTAATCGAAAAGGAGTTGGATTGTTGTATTGAATGCCTGGAACTGGAAGATTGTGACAAGGACCTCTGGTCCCGGTTCCCTGATTTTAAAAAACACGTTATCGCGTTGCAAATACAATACTTTGAACAAATCCAATAGTCATTCGGGAAATGAAATCAGCCTGCAAAGTTAAACCGTTAATTCCATATCTCGCTTGTTTCTTCGCCATTTGTAGCATGGCAACTTCAGAAGCCCAGCACCCTTCAAATGCAAAGGAGATGAGTCAGAGACTGATAAAACTTCACTATGAAAACAGCAGTGGAGAGAAAGGGATCACGATTTTTGAATATGATGCCAATGGAATAGCACAAACAGCTACATGGAAATTGCTTGATGGAACCCGTTATTCCAACAACTACTTCACCTATGATCCCTCTGGCAACCTGATCCTGAAATACAGGGAATTCTCTGATGGATTGATCTCTTTCAACCGGTACGAGTATGATGAGAAAAATAACCTGGTGAAAGAGACCTTTGAACGATCGGATTCCATTACAGGGGTGACCTTTTATCATTACAATCAGCAGAGCTTGTTGGAGAGAGCAGATTGCAGGGGCTTGAATGGCTGGTTTTACGGGATACTCGAGCATGAGTACTCCCAAAACCGGAAAGTGGGAGCAACCATCCTAAGCAAAGGGGATACAATCGGCAACATTATCTATCGTTACAATGACTACGGGAACCTGGAGGCAGAAACCTGGCAATTTCAGGGTGGCTGGAACCAGCATTTCCGGTATGAATACGAAGAGTTTGAGCTTAAAATCCCTCCATCATTCACCTCCTCCAATGTATTCATTACCAATACGGCCGAGTTCAACGTAGTGAAAGAAGAGTATGATTTCAATGGGGAAACGGGCGGACCATCATACTATGAATACGGTGAGGATGGCCGGTTGGTGAAGAAAACATTTGAACGGTCAGATACATTTAAGACGGTGACCGCTTACACCTATGACAACAATGGTCTGCTTACGGGATCATATCGTGAGTATTCCAATGGTCTGACAGCGGAATTTAACTATGTATTTGATGGCAACAGGCGGCTAATCAACAGAACCTACATACGATCCGAAGGAGTTTCAGGAAGCGAAAAATACTTTTTTAATGAAAAAGGATGGCTTGTAAAAGGGGTCTATGAGAATTTTGATTCATGGTTGACTGGTACAATCGAGTTTGAACACGATAAGAATGGATTGATTAGCCAGGGGAGTTTCGAGAGCAAAGATGGGTATACAGCGGAGATAAATTTTGCCCACGATGCATATGGAAGCATTATATGGGTTCACTGGGATTTCTCTTTTGGTAAAACCCAGACCTATACCTTTGAATACCATAAAATAAATTGAATACAAAAAGGGAAAGAAGCTCACGAACAGCGCAATACACCTGCATGTGCAGGGCTTCATCCTTCATCCGATCATATTTCGGTCAGCCTGTTACCGAAATTTATTAAGTTCCTGCTTAAAACCAGGTTGCTGAAATTGAACGGTTGGTATTCACCGAAAGGAATTTATGAATACGTCATAGCCCGGACAAAATACATTGACCAGGTTTTCAAAACTGCCATTGAAGATCGGTATTTTAAAAACAAAGAAGGAGAGATTATTGCCGGTGTCAACGGTACGCATTGTATTGTCCTGGCGCAAAAAAGATAACTAAAATCGTAGTGTGAACACCGTCTGAACGCCCGGTTCGGAAAATGCCTCGATGGTCCCCCTGTGCATCCGCATGATCTGCCTTGCCAGGGCTAAGCCGATCCCCGATCCATCTTTACGGGTAGTATAAAACGGGATAAAGATCTTTTCTATCTCACCCGGTTCTATTCCGGTACCGTTATCCTTTACTGAAATCTCAATTCTGCCACTGGCCAGCATATGGGTTGTAATCTCAAGAACCGGATGTTCTGTTTTTCTCAGGGAATAGATTGAGTTTTTAACCAGGTTGATTAAGAGTTGCTCCAGCAGTTTTTTATCAGCTTCAAGCAATAACTCTTCTGGTTTTATTTTTGTTCGAAATTCAATATGGTTTGCACGGATATCTTCTTCCAGCAGTTTACCAAGCCCCTGGATGACATCATTCAATTTAACTTCCTGAAATTCAGGTTTTGGCAGAAGGTTAAATTGCCGGAAATGCTTCACAAACTTTTCCAACCCGATGCTCCTTTCCTCAATGATCTGCAATCCATCCAGCAAATCATTCATCAATTCATGGGAAGCCGTTTTTTGTATTCCATCATCCTGCTTATCTGGTGTGATCAGTTCGATGAGCGTATGGGTGGTTGATTTGATCGGTCCGGTGGAATTCATCATTTCGTGCGTTAATACCCGGATAAGATTTTGCCAGGCTTCAATTTCCCTTTCATCCAGTTCGTTTTTAATGTCCTGTAATGAAACAATTTTCAGACGCTCCCCCCTGAATTTCAGTTCAGTAGCCCGGGCAGCAAGCTGTTTTAGCTCGGTCCCATGAGTCCCTTCTGTTTTCACTTTAATTAATTTTTGTTCAGAAGGTTTCATGTTTAACATTTCTTCTGAAATTCCCTTTTTCCTCCGGTCAAGGGAAGCCAGTGAAATGGCCCCTTTTACATTGAGAAGATCTCTTGCTGCCTGATTCAGCAACTTTACTTCTCCTTTCCGGTTAAAGGATATCAGCCCAACCGTGATGTGTTCGGTAATGGTTTTGAAATACTGGTTTTGTTCAATATTCTCCAGTCTGACCTGCCGGATCATATCATTTACCTCCTGGAGTGTTTGATGAAGACGATTGAATGATCGTGTTCTGAAACGCCTGGAGAAGTGCAGGGTTGAGTCTTCATTTTTCACCGACATAAAAAACACCTGAAGATCACGGTTTATACGGTTTGAACTACGAACAAACAGAACAACCTGAATGGCGATCAAAGCCATTATATTAAGGTTTATGATCACATCGTTGAGCAGAACATATTCAAAGGCAAACGCAAAACAGGAAGCCGTAAGCAGGATTATCCGGATAATAACATCAAGGTATAAGTGTCTATAGATCATATTTCTTTATTTTTCTGTATAAGGTTTGTCGGCCAATATTCAGTTCGGAGGCTGTGTAGCTAATGTTCCCCTTGTGCTTGCGTAATGCCTGGCGAATGATTTCCCGCTCATACTCTTCCAGGGTTTTTACTTTATCCGTGTCATGTATTTCTGCGGCCTGTTCCCTGAGTTGCAGATCTTCTGGTTTCAGCAGGTTGTTTTCAGTGAGGATAACTGCTTTTTCAATGGTATGTTTTAATTCCCTTACGTTTCCGGGCCAGCGGTATTGCTTCACTGATTCAATGGCTTCGGTATTAAAGCGCAGCAGGGGTTTTTCATATTTATCTGAAAAGAGCTTTAAGAAGTATTCAGCCAGCAGGGTAATATCTTCTTTCCGTTCCCGCAATGGGGGAATATGCATCTGGATCGTTTTAATGCGGTAGAGCAGGTCTTCACGGAAAAGACCTTCCCGTATCAATTGATCAAGATCTTTATTGGTTGCTGAAATCAGACGGACATCAATCGATATTGTACGGTTCGATCCGACGGGTGTGATTTCCCGGTTTTGCACGACCGTGAGCAGCTTGGATTGCAAGGAGACCGAAAGATTGCCGATCTCGTCAAGAAACAGGCTGCCCCCGGAAGCCATTTGCATTTTACCCGTTCGCGCCTCTTTTGCATCGGTGAACGCCCCTTTGATATGGCCGAAAAGCTCGCTTTCAAACAGGTTTTCATTCAGGGTTGAAAGGTCGATGGTGACAAATACCTCCTCTGATCTTTTGGATTGCCGGTGAATCTCCCTTGCTACAAGCTCTTTCCCGGTGCCATTTTCTCCTGTAATCAATACATTGGCATCCGTTTTTGATACCTTCTTTATGGTGGAAAACAGGTTTTGCATGGCTTCCGCATTTCCCAGCATGTGATCAAATTGACGCTCGATATCCGACCGGAGTAGTTTCTGTTTTTGCTGAAGTTCCAGGACTTTGGTTTTCGATCTCCGAAGCGTAACACCGGCCTGCAGTGTTGATAATAATTTCTCATTATCCCACGGTTTCATGATAAAATCGGTTGCCCCCTCCTTGATGGCCTGTACGGCTAACTCAACATCTCCATAAGCGGTAATCAAGATGACGATGCTATCCCGGTCAACCCCTAAAATCCTTCGTAACCAGTAAATTCCTTCATTTCCCGTTTGAATCCCGGCAGAAAAATTCATGTCCAGTAAAATGACATCAATATCATTGCACTCTAAGAGATGAAGTATCTGATTTGGATCTTTTACCGTAAGAACCTGATTGAATTTACGTTTCAGGTAAAGATTCAGGGAGTTAAGAACACTGGGATTGTCATCCACGATTAAAATATTGCCGGATCGATTGTTCATGTCAAATTACGGTATACGTGATGAACAAAAATAACGAATCGGACGCTATTTTTAAAGAGAACTGTATGATTATGGAACATTATCTGTATGAAAAAATACCATTGGTGCATGCATGCTGTTTCTGTAATATTGTTAATCCATTGAATAATAACATTTTATTGATTCAGGCATATCTTTTGGTTATTGAAAACAAATTACAGCCTGAACGTTCTTTTTACTAATCAAACGGATTTTTAAAACGGATTACCAGCATGTTCTTCAATTATTTCAAGGTAGCCATCAGGAATATCCTTCGAAACAGGATTTTTTCAGTGATCAATATTTTGGGCCTGGCAGTGAGCATGTCCATCTGTCTGCTTGTGATCAAAATGATTTTCGGGATGTACAGCTGTGACCGGTTTCATGTTAACAAAAAAAGGATTTACAGGGTGATAACTTTCGAGAAAGGGGAGGGGTATAGCGGATATGAACTAGCCACGACACCAGAACCTCTTGCCACTGAGATGGAGAAGCTTTCCGGTATTGAGAAAGTGGTGAAAGTCAGGAAGGATTTTGGTGGTGATGTTTATTGGGAGGGCAAGGTTGTCCCGGTTTCCGGGTTATTTTCAGATCCCGATTTTTTCGAGATCTTCAGTTTCTCTCTTCGAAAAGGGGATCCTGCTACCGCCCTTAAGGATCCCTACTCTGTAATCCTGACACCCGATTGGGCAGCTAAGTTATTCGGCGAAACAGATCCGATGGGTCAAACCATCAGTCTCAGAAATCTGGGGGCATTTAAAGTTACCGGTATAACATCAGATGTGTCGGATCTAAAGACCCATTTGAAATTTGAGTGCATCGCTTCAGCCTCAACATTAATTTCGCTCGAGAACCAGGGAGTCAAATCGAAAACGATTAATGACTGGCAAAATCATTTCCGTACATATACCTTTTTCCTGCTCAAAGAGCATGCTGATGTATCGATCATCGAAAATGCTTTCCCGGGCATTGTTGATATGCATATACCCAGGAGTAACCGGTATTTTGAATACCGGTTGCAACGGTTGACCGATATTTCTCCGGGCAAACGGTTGTCCAACCAGATGGGGGAAGTAACAGAACCCATGATGGCTTATATCCTCGCTCTGATTGCCCTGGTTTTAATACTGACCGCCAGTTTTACCTATACTACGCTGTCGGTAGCCCGGGCATTTAATCGTGCCAGGGAAGTGGGCGTTCGGAAAGTATTTGGTGCGAACATCCGGCAATTGTTTTCACAATTCATTGGTGAGGCGATTGTCCTTTCTATAATATCACTTAATTTCGCTTATATCATACTGATCTTTTTGGAACCAAGGGTTTACAGTTTTGATCCCCATATGCGAAGTGCATTTGAAATGGCAGGTACTCCAGCTTATATTTATTTGTCATTTTTCCTATTTGCTTTCCTCCTGGGAATCATAACGGGTGTTTTCCCGGCCCTCTATCTTTCCAGATTCAAACCGGTTGAGGTATTCAAAGATTTTTCAAAAATAAAACTCTTTAGCAGGACAAATCTTCGGAAAGTATTAATCGTGGTACAATTCACGATTTCCCTGTTTTTGGTTTTTGCTGTAATCATTGGATATAAACAGGTTCAGTATCAAAAGAGTTTGAATTTAGGCTACACTACTGATAATATCCTGTGTATTGAGCTCCAAGATATTAATTACAGCGTATTTAAAACCGAGATCCTTAAGAAACCAGGAATAGAAAAAGTTAGTGCAATCCAGTATCTGCCTGGTACCGGAGTGGTATACCGGAATTATGTACAATGTGAAACGTTGCCTGATTCAACTGTAATCAGTCAGTTAATAGTGGCTCCTGATTTCATTAGGACAATGAATATTGAACTCTTGTCCGGGTATGATCTCGGGAACAATGCTGAAACTTATCCGGGGAAGTTTGCCCTGTTGAATGAAGCTGCTCTCCGGCATTTTGGATTTGAAAATGCAGAAGAAGCACTGGAATTCACCATTTCAATTGATGGCCAGTCAGGTATTCAGATCATTGGAGTAGTTAAGGATTTTGTGATTCAAAGTGCAGACTTTGAACCCGATGCATTGGTGATCCGGGTAATTCCAAGGTACTACAGCTACGCATTGGTAAAGATCAATCCAACCCATGGAACAAAAGGGATTGTCAGTTCTCTTGAAGCTGAATGGAAGAAACTGAATCCTGAACAGTTGTTCCGGCACAAATTCTTTTCTGAGTATGTGAGTGAATATCAAGATGCTGCTATGCAGATGGTTCAGGTCCTTGGTTTCGTTACAGTACTGACGATCTTTATCTCTATTCTTGGTTTGCTTGGAATGGTCGTTTTCAATAATCAAAACAGGATTAATGAGATCGGGATCAGGAAGGTTGTGGGAGCGAATAACACGGAAATATTTTGGGTTATCTCCAAAAGTTTCTTTTATATGATGGTCCTTGCGGTATTCATTGCAACTCCACTGGCATGGTTCATCGGAAAGATGCTGCTTCAATATGCATACCATCGAGTACCCCTTACTCCAGCCTATTTTATTACCGGGATCCTTTTTCTTTTAATCATTGGTGTGATAACTGTTTTTTCACAGACCTGGAGGGCGGCGAACCGGAATCCGGTGGATAGTTTACGGTATGAATAATTACACGTAAGAGACAGAGGGCGGTGCATGATGCAAAGAATGTTGCAGTAAGGTAGAGTTTCAAGTGGTTTCAGTTAGTTCCATATTGTTTCAAGGTCAAAAAAATATAAAATTTCCAAGGTTGCATTATTATATTTTAATTGTAAAGAGCTTGTATATTCGAAAATTTCATTCATTAAAAAATGGAACAACCTGAAACCATGTGAAACAATATGAAACTAACTGAAACCTATTGATATTCTGCAACCCTTACCAGCTACCACAACTGCTTCAAGTTTATTTTATCGTTTTCATAAATTCCACCCAACCCGTACATAACTGAACACCAGGTGTACGGAATCAATACATTTTTACACGAAGTTTGCACAGTTGAATATTTGTAAAAAATTGAATATTAGCAATATAGTAAGAATTGCACAATAATTGTTCAGACGAAATAGCTGGAAGAAGATTGCCCATACCACAGACCAATGATTTTAAGGCAGACCGGGAACAACAAACGGTTTTTAGGTCATGGATTATTTTTTCCTTTGAATGTATTGAGGGCATCCTCCCCGTCTAAGGCAAGCGGCCCACTTCCCAGGTCTGTCATCGATTTCAATAGCCGGCTGCCTTACGGGGAGGACCTTTTTATACCTGTGTCATCTTTAACGGATTGAAGTCATGTTAAAGCAACAGATTGTCATCGCCCTGCGAATAATGTTAAGAAACCTGAACTATTCCATCATTAACATCGGTGGGCTGGCGATTGGTTTAGTCGCTTTTATTTTTATCATCATTTACATAACGGATGAACTAAAGTATGACCGGCATCATGAGAAGGCAGGCAGGATATATCGTGTAAACCGATTTTACAATTCCAACGAAGTCAATGAAAATGCAGCAACCCTTTCATTTCCTGCTGGCCCCGCCCTTCAGTTTGAATATCCGGATATGATTGAGAAGGTATGCCGATTCTTTGACTTCCAGGTGTCAAAAATATTCTTTGAATACAGAAACGACAGCAATGAAATTGTCAGGTTCAATGAACGGAATTTTTTTCTTGCCGATTCAACTGTATTTGAAATGTTCACGTTCCCATTTGTCGAGGGAGATCCCAAAACAGCGCTGCTCAGGCCCAATAGCATTGTCGTCACAGAATCTACAGCCCGGCGCTATTTTGGTGATGAGTCTCCGGTTGGCAAAACCTTGCGTATCGAAGAGTTCGTCGATATGGAAATTACCGCTGTTATTCGCGATCTACCCTCCCAGTCGCATTTCAAAATCGATATTCTGGGCTCTCTGGCCACCTTCAGACAACTTGGAGGAGGGCAATTGCCGCAAACCTGGATCTGGAATCCATGCTGGACCTATGTGCTTCTGAAGGAAGGAGTATCCCCTGACATGCTGGAGGATAAGTTCCCTGAATTTTATGAAACCCATTACTTTGATTTGAGTAACCAGGATGTAATCCTGTACCTTCAACCGCTGACGGATATCCATCTGCGGTCTCACCATGATTTCGAAATGCAGGCTAACAGCAATTACATCTACATTTATATTCTCTCCTCCATTGCTGCTATCGTACTGATTCTTGGCTGTATCAATTTCATGAATCTGACAACAGCCAACTCTGCCTGCCGAACCCGGGAAATCGGGATTAAGAAGGTATTTGGCAGTTCAAGAAACCGGCTTACAATTCAGTTCCTTGGAGAAACCATCATATTGAGCTTCATCGCCATGGTTATTGCCGGGGTGCTGGTTGAACTATTGCTGCCGGGATTCAATCGGTTCACGGGGAAAATGGTATCCGAGAATTTCCTGTTGGAACCCATTTCTTTGGTTTTTGCCGTATGCCTTGCCTGTCTTGTCGGGTTATTTGCCGGGATCTACCCTGCCATTTTTCTTTCCTCCTTCAAACCGGTAACTATTCTCAAGGGCACATTAAGCGGTGGAGTAAGAAGCGGTATAGCGCGTAAGATCCTTGTTGTTTTTCAATTTTCCATTTCCATCGCACTCATTATCGGGACCCTTATCGTTTTTGGTCAATTGAGGTATATCCGGAATGCCGACCTGGGATTTAACCGGGACCAGGTCATAATCCTGCCTGCGGTGAGGGATATTGTCCTTAACTACAGGACATTCAAACAGGAACTGCTGCAACATCAGGACATTAAGTATGTGACCGGAATGGAGGATATTCTGGGGGTTAATCACAATACACGTCAGGTTGTTATTGAAGAACTGAATCCGGAACAGAGCTTCTGGTATCCCATGTTCATTGTCAAACATGATTTTCTCGAAGCATTTGATATTGAGGTAGTTGAAGGAAGGGGGTTTTCAAAAGAGATCCTCTCCGACACGGTGAATGCCATTATGATCAACGAAACCATGGCTAAGAACCTGGGATGGACAAAAGAAGAAGCGATCGGGAAACGAATCCGGGCTGACGGAGATGAACGGGTGATCGGCGTATTTAAGGATTTTCATATCCTTTCTCTTCATAGCCCGATGAATAATTTTATCCTGGATTTGCACCGGATTGAAACAGCAGCATTCCAGTATGTCGTGATCCGGGTCAAATCAAGAAATTACGAGGATCTGTTGAAATTTATTGAAGATAAGTGGAACAACCTTGCCCCGACACGCCCCTTTGAATATTCATTCCTGGATCAGGAATTGAACAACATGTATTCTGAGGAGGATAAATTCGGGACATTTTCTGTCATGCTTACCATCCTGGCCATGATCATAGCCAGTCTCGGACTCGTTGGACTGACAGCATTCCTGGCAGAACAGAAAACAAAGGAAATCGGGATCCGTAAGGCGCTGGGTGCCACGGTTGGAAATGTGATAAAACTATTATCCAACGAGTTTATCCGGCTGATCATTATCGCCAACCTGATTGCATGGCCTGCAGCCTGGTTTTTCACCCACCGCTGGCTCCAGAATTTTTACCGGCGGATTGATATCAATTGGCTGTTATTCCTGTTTGCAGCCATTATTGCGCTGGCTTTGGCACTGGCAATTACCAGCTACAGGGCAATCCGTGTATCGGCAAGAAATCCGGCGGATACCCTGCGGTATGAATGAGACTTGGTTTTCGCAAACTTCTGAAGCGAAAAGCATTAGTCGAATTCCTGCCCGTCCGGCAGGCGGGCATCCCGCCGTAGGCGGGGTGAATAATGAATATTGAACACAGTTATAAGTTATTAGTTAGACGTTAAAAGTTGAAGCAAGTTGATCTGGTTTACCGAAGTCATCCATCCGGGATATATTAATATCCTAAATCTGCAAAGTGATGAATAAAACAAACAAAGTTTATAAATAACGGGCAACCAATATCATGAAAGGAGTAACTGAGAACTGAGAACTGAGAACCCAAAACCATAACCCCTATATTCTCATGAAAAAACTCATCATCATTTTAGTTCCACTAGCAATTTTATACTATGGTTGTAAAACCTCACAACCTGAAAAAGCAGAACAGGAACCCGATGTTGTCTTATCCGGTCCTTATCTGGGTCAGACACTTCCCGGTGAAGCACCGGAATTGTTTGCACCGGGTATTGTGTCCACAGGAATGTTTACCAGGGATATTGCTATGACACCGGATGGGGATGAGATCTATTTTTGTGTGGCAATTGGTGGATATACCTTCAGTACAATCTTGTATACAAAACAGATGGATGGTCAGTGGACCCCTCCAGAAGTGGCTGCCCATATGGAGAATCCGGATTACATGAATTTTGAACCCTGCATATCTGCGGACGGCGAGCGATTCTTTTTTCTCTCCAACCGGCCAGACTCAGCGGATAACAGTAACGGTGATCAGGATATCTGGGCTATGGATAGGGTAGATGATGGATGGAGTGAACCCTATAACCTTGGTTTACCTGTCAATACCGATCAGGCAGAGTTTTATCCATCTGTGACTGCCGATGGGACCCTCTATTTTACAAGACAAGAAAAGAATTCACCCATACACAATATTTACCGCTCCAGGCGGGTGGAAGGAAAATTTTCTGAACCGGAGAAATTGCCGGACAAGGTGAATTGCGGATTGAACCGGTATAACGCCTTTATAGCCCAGGATGAGAGTTTTATCATTGTTCCGGCAGTCGGTATGCCCGATACGTATGGCGGAACCGATTATTATATCGTTTTTAGAAATAGGAAGGATCAATGGAGCGATCCGGTCAATATGGGTGAACAGGTCAATACCCGGACAAGTGGAGAGCACTCCGCCTATGTTACTTCTGATGGAAAATACCTGTTCTTTATGTCAACGCGTCTGATGCCTGCGGAAGAAAAGCCGGTTAAGCTGACATGCAAAACTCTGGTTTCACTTTACAACCAACCACAGAATGGAAATTCAGATATCTACTGGATGAAAGCAGACTTCATCCGGGAATTAAAACCTGAAGGATTCTAACGAATTGTGTAATCCTTCAAGAATTAGTGGGCATAATGAGAACTAAAAAAGAGATAACCAGAGAAATCGTTACCTTTTTGATCATTACAACGGTTATTTCAACCGGGATCTTTATCTGGATGTTCAGTGGTGCGGAAGATAGCCCGGCAGCTGTAATACCCATGATGTATACACCCGGTATCTCTGCGATTATTACCCTGTTGATTTTCAAAGGAAAGATTAGAGATCTTGGATGGAAATTGGGGAAAGCCCGGTTTCTGGTGTTTGCATTCTTTTTACCCATTTTAGTTTCTCTCATCGGTTATGGCATTGTTTGGTTAACTGACTATTCGGATTTTACTACCCGTGAAGTGGTGAACTACAGGTGGGCAGAAATGATCGGTTTTGAACTACCTGCTCCCTTTATCGTTGGGCTCCTCTCAAAATCAATCCTTGCAACCCTGCTTACCATTCTTGTTGTTTTTGGAGAAGAGGTTGGCTGGAGTGGGTACTTAACACCAAAACTCAGACAGTTCTTTTCCATACCCGTGACCTCGCTTATTGTTGGAATATACTGGGCAGTCTGGCATTTCCCCGCAATTATTGGAGGATTCTATGGTTACGGTACCCCTTTGTGGATTGCATTGCCCGGTTTTACATTGGTGTTAATCGGTGCTTCTTTTATCCGGACAGTATTAATTGAAAAATCAAAAAGCCTCTGGGGCGGTGTGATCCTTCATGCCAGCCACAATGTAATTCTAATGGGCATATTTTTAGAGATGAGTGTCAGAAAGGAGTATACAACCTATTTGGTATCTGAAACAGGCCTCTTCCTGGGAATCATTTATATACTCGTTGCCTTGGGATTTTATAAAATGCTTTGTAAGAAAAAACTAAAATATAAAACCTGATTGTCATGAATAGGATTTTTAGAACAGATCTGAAAGGGATCTTCCTTCTGATTGGCATCACTATTTTTTTACTACCAAGCCTCAGCGCACAGGAAGACGGGGAAGGGATTGTCATCGGTACCTATTACAAACTGGATTCAAAGATCCTTGGTGAAGAGAGAACACTCCTGGTACATCTCCCGCTGGGATATCAGGAGACGGATGCATCCTATCCTGTTGTATATTTTTTATATGGAGATCACGTTACCACTTACTTTGCCGAAGCAGTGAGCATTCTGGACCGGTTGGGACAGACCGGGAGAATCCCCCCGATGATACTGGTTTCCGTAATGAATAGTGACCGTTACCGGGACCTGCTCCCCCTGTATCCCGATGGTTCCTCAACAGGAATTAAAAACTTTCAGGACTTTTTTTCTGATGAACTCATTCCATGGGTGGAAGAAAACTACAGGACAAAGGATTACCGGATCCTGGTTGGTCCCCAGGCCGGAGCCAATTTCGGGCTGTATACCCTGGTCAATAAACCCGGTTTGTTTGATGCATTTATCCTGAACCACCCCTTCCGTTGGGAGGGTGGAAGAGACCTTATGATGAGTGAAATTACCTCTTATTTCAATAATAACCAGTCGCTGAATAAATTCCTGTTCATTATCTACAGGACAGATGATGAACTGGAAAAAGAAGGATTAAGGTACCTGACGGAACTGGAGGACCTGTTTGCTGAAAAACAAATGTCCGGATTCCGGTTCAAAATTAACCATCTTAAAGAGGATGATGAATTTGTTCAACTTCTTGGAATGCGCAAAGGAGTAAAAGAACTATTCATCCATTATCCTTTTCCTGAGGATATGGTCGTTGAGGGGATACGGGATATTGCTGCTTATTATGGGGAGATGTCTGCACAATATGGTTTTAGCATCGATGTGCCGGAGCATGTTTTAACTGTTCAAAGTGATAAATTATCGGAGAGAGGCAAAACGGAGGAAGCACTGGCGATATGGAAATACATGGAAACCAACTATCCCCACCCTGGGAATGCCTACTGGCGACTGGCAAATTATTACAAGGAACAGGGAAATAAAGAGCCGGCCATTGAATATTTTAAAAAATTGATCGACCTCTACCCGGATGTGGCAATGGCCAGAAAATATCTGGAAGAACTGGAAAAAGAGGAAGAAAAATAAGATCTACTCACTGGGTGAGTCAGTAAGAACCGATTGGTAAATACACTTCGTACTACGACTGTGCGTGAGATCCCTGCAGGTGGAAGTTCGCGGTACGAATAAAGTTTAAGTCATTTATGATGCAATTTTTTTCATTAATCCTGTTTGTCCTTTTTCTCAGAGGTTGTATCAACGGTGTACCTGCCTCAGACCGCAAAACCAATGTCCAGGATTCTCAACTTTTTGATGCCTGGGTCGAATTCACGGATAAAGGCAT
>CAZTES010000024.1:0-26144 GCA_964612275.1 uncultured Rikenellaceae bacterium | reverse complement strand
CTTTTAAAAACCTCACCTGGTCCCGGTAATTTCTTATGTTTCCCAGCTCAATGAATGTAGTAACGGGGGTTGTCTTTTTCAACATGTATAAATTCCTGGTACCGACGGTTCCGGTATATCCCCTGGATGGCTGATGGATCTGATATTTATTCTTCAATGTTTGCTGGAGGGTTTCAGACAGTTTTTTCCCGGCTTTGCTGTTTGGATGGTGGTAAAAATAGACATCGATATTGCTGCTTTTGCTTTGTGAGTCGAGATGAATCACGATTGCCCGCTGGTATGATCTGGACCTGTTCCTGCGATAGAGCTGGTTTATGGCAGAAGCTCTTTGCCTCAGTCTGGTTGTTTGTTTTACCGGAATTTTTTGATCCGGATAACAGGTTTCATCCTTATCCGGGTTCAGGTATTCTTCATTTCTTATACCGTCATTGTAATCCCGGGTGATCATATATACCAGCGCTCCGTATTCGATCAATCTCCGGGCTAGCCGCAGTGTAATGTCGTATGCATATTCGTCTTCGCAAACTGTTCTGTTCCCAATTTTCACATTGGCTCCCCAATCCGGCCCTCCGTGTCCGCTAACCAGATAGAAAACCGCTCCGGCCAGCTGGTTATCTTTCCGCTCCACCAATTCATACTCTTTCCCGAAGATAGGATACCGGCCAACGTCTTTCACAACGGGAAGTTTGTAATTCTTTCCAACAATCAACGCATTGTTTTTACCAAGCGATCCGGTATTGATCTCAACAAACTCATCAAAATATTTTGCCGGGGCAAGATTATTCCGGGCTAAGAGGGAATAAATTCCTTCTCCCTTTCTGGCTTTCACCACAGGATAGCTATCCTGAGCTCCTAAAGAGAAAGTAAAGCAGGTAAAAAAAATGATCCCCAACAATCCGCTTAACAGCTGTTTTTTCTCCTCCATGTTATCTTTTTACTTCCCTTTCCGGGATTTCCAATCACCACATCGTAAAATTATGAAAATTCATTGTGCCATTTTCGACCTAAATGAAAAGTAATCAACAGGATAATTAACAAAGAGAATGCCTAGAATGTCTGAAATGCCTTGAATGCCTGAAAAGACAAAGTATTTGTTTTGAGGCATTTACAAATTTAAGGCCATTGAAACATTTATTACACAAACTTCTCCCTGGCTTGGAGGTTATAGAGTCCGTAGAGGTTGGCAAGGAGAATTCCTGTCAGCAGGTAGAGTCGGTTTTTCATAGAAACCTCAGCCCATATGACCTGGTTCATATCTCCTGGCAGTTCGAAGGGATTGAGAAATATATTCCATGCACTGTCTTCCAGTGGTTCGGCAGCGATGAGAAATCCAACTCCGATCACGACCATGACCACCGCGGTACCATTCCCGTTTTTTATCATTGTTGAAAGCATAAAAGCAAGGCTCCCGATAAAGAATATTGGAAACATCAGCTGGAATGCCATTTCGATAACCGGGATCCTGACCAGTGCAAATGAGCTGAGTAATCCCAGTGCAAGCAAGAGCAAGAAAACGATGACATAGATCAATGCCAGGCGAACCAGCCAAACTTTGTACCGATAATTGGGGATACCAAAAATAATTTCAAGCATTCTTGCATCCTCATCATTCTGTATACCAAAGGCTGTGGGATAGAAGATCAGCAAAATGCCCGGGAACAGCAACAAATAATAGACTCCCTCAATGGTAGCTCCGCTTCCGGAAAAGAGATCTATGACAGTAACCAGGATAAAAAAAGCGAATGCAGCAAGCAGAAAATAGAGGAATTTATTAGCAAAAACGATCTTGAGGTTATACCGGATCATTTTTACCAGCAGTATGAACATATTCGTGAATGTTTTAATCCAGTCCATCTATTTCGTGTTTTGATCTTTATTGTTTCCTTTCAGCAGGTAGAGGTATGAATCTTCGAGCAAGGCTTTCACCGGTTTTGCATCCGGTACGGGTGCGCTATCGGCCACGCAACGGACCCTGATGTGATCACCATCCTGCATGTGATGCACGACCATCAGCTCTTGTTGCAGGGTATGGAATGCTTCTGCTGAAACCTGGAATTGCCAGACGTGTCCTTCCGCGATCTTTGCCATTTCTGATGGTTCACCCAGATATTTCAGCTTACCGTGGTCAAGCACCGCCACCTTATTGCATGAACTGGCAATATCTTCAATGATGTGGGTTGAAAAAACGACCACCCGTTCCCGGCTCAGTTCCACCAACAGGTTCCGGAACCGGATTCTCTCTCTCGGATCCAGTCCGGCAGTCGGTTCATCCACCACCAGTATTCGCGGCAGGTGTAGCAGGATCTGTGCAATGCCGATTCGCTGTTTCATCCCACCCGAGTAAGAGGAGATCTTTTCATGCTTATGCCCTTCCATGTGGACTGAAGAGAGAACAGAATTCACTATTTTCTCTCTTTTCTCTTTGTCAATGAGGTTCTTAAGCAATGCCTGGTAGCTCAAGAACTCGTATGCTGTCATGTTTTCATACATACCGAATTCCTGAGGCAGGTATCCAATCAGTCCCTGCAACTCTTCTCTCTTTTCCAGGGTATCAAACCCATTGATCATGACTTTACCATAGCTCTGTTCCAGTATTCCGCAAATGATCCTCATGAGGGTTGTTTTCCCGGCACCATTCGGTCCAAGCAGTCCGAACATGCCTTTACCAATTTCGATAGTTACACCGTCAAGGGCACGAAAAGACTTTCGTCTTCTTCCGATCAGTGGTATGGCAACCACCACCCTGTAGAGACTGGTTCGGAACCGTTTGAATTTACCAGTTAACCGGTAAATGTTGATATTTTCGCGGTGAATCTTATCGGAAATGGCATAAATGCCCAGCAACAGGTACCAGAAGATTGCGATAACAACAACCAGGAACAGGTTATCCCAGCGTATCTGGAAGAGCATCAGGTTAAGCAGTGGAAAACCCCAGTAAAACAGACTGAAAAAAATATGCTGAATACGTTTGAGAAAAGCTTTTTTCCTCTTTTGTGCGTATTCCTGTAAATAGACGCTGACCGGTTTCCAAACCGGGAAGAAGAACAGGAAGACGATATGCGGCAATACAAAAAACCAGAATTGGCTCTCCAGGTAAAAGTAGGTGAAATAGATCAGGAAAGCTAACAGGGGCAACTGCCAGATCAGTTCTTCAAGCAGATGCCTGAGCGTAATCGTTTTTTCTCCCTCCGTGGCTTTTCTTTTTCGCTGTGCGGTTTTCCATTCCCTGATAAACCGGCTATCCCTGTCATATACCTTCACCAGGCTACGGATCTTTATCAGTATGGGTTCTTCATCCTTTATTAGTTGTGATTTTGCCTGCCGGAGACTTGTTTTTATAAAATAAGTCAGACCCGGGATCAATATGGTTATTAAAAAGAGGCAGAGAAGTTTCATAATAAACCCGTCAATCCGCAGAAAGATGAGTGCAATCATCAGTGCAAAAACAAGGAGCTGTATCGCCTTTTCTTTCCAGTTCAGATTATTAAGCCAGGCCAGGGCATTGGAGAGCCCGGTATTAAAGGTTGGAATAAACAACAGGGTTAGCAGGGTGCTCAGCGATAATCCGCCGATTACCGTCACCGCAAACGGAGCACCAATAGAGGTAACATATTCGGCTTTCCCCATGGCAAGTGGAAGCATGGCAACAATGGTGGTAACTGCGGTGATCAATATGGGTCTGATGCGTGCCAGTCCTGCCATCATGAGGGCTCTTGACCGGTTAAATCCACGGATACGGAGAATCCTGGAATAATCGATCAGGATGATTCCGTTATTCACCACCACACCCAGCAGGATCAGAAATCCCGTGAGGGTATTGGCATTAAAAAGGGAGTTACCGGTCAGGATAAGGGCAATCAGTGATCCGATAGCAGCCAGTGGAATGGAAAAGAGCAAGACCACCGGAGTGGATAACGATTCAAATACTGCTGCCAGGATCATGTAGATCAATATGATGGCTGCCAGGATCAGGAAATAGAAGTCCTTCAGTTCGTTCTCCTCGTGAAATACCTCAATGGCCACTCCCGCAGGAACTGGCATAGCAGCAACCATTTGATCGATCTCAAGTCGTGCTACAGATAGTAGCGATTTTGAATCAAGCACTTCCGGAATAAACCGGTAGCGAACCTCTATCTGCTTTTCCTGGTTCACGCGAACGATTTCACTGTTGCCCGTTGCGTAGATTATTTCCCCCAGGTTTTCCAGTTCATAGTTGCTGCCACTGGCTCCCTGTATTGAAAGTTGCCTCAAATCATCCATGGTCCTCTCCTCTGCCTGCTCCTCATTTCTGTTTTTAATGATGATATCGTATTCCTCATTCCCCTGTTTGAATGTAATTCCGGATGAGAACTCACTCTGGAAAGAATTCAGTTCATTCACGATGGAAGCCAGTGATATGCCATATTGACTCAGGATCTGCTGGTCGAAATGGATTTGGATTTCCGGCCGGTTATCGGAAATGCTCATGCTTGCGGAGTTAATCGACGAGAGGCTTTCCAGGAAGTACCTGACATCTTCGGCAACGTTCCGCATGCTCTCAAAATCCTGTCCCTTGATCACCACCTTTTCCTCTTCGGTACCGATGCCAAGTAACCGTTCGAACCCACCACCAGGTTCTCCACCCGACATACCCCCTCCACCATAGCTTGTAGGGGGTCTGTCCAATGATATTTCAGCAGCCCGGATATCCTCAACGCGGTCCTGTATATCCCGTTTTATCTGAGCCAGGGTTCGTTCACTGGTTTTCTGATAATCTTCCTGCAAATTGATGGTTACAACCGCCTCCTCTTCATAGACCTTGCTGATCACATCCCCTTTCTCTTCCATTGTTTCCATGTTTGCTTCAATCTGCTCCACAACGTGGTTTGTTGTTTCCAGTGTAGCACCACCCGGCATGGTCACATAGAGGTTGAACTCCGGTGTATCCACTTCCTGCATGGAACTAATGCTAATTGCCAGACTAATAAAGACCGCGATAAAGAAGAGGAAAACGGCTCCGATAATCGTTCTTGCCGGATATCTCATGCAGGCTTTAAGCAAAACAATATAGATCCTTACCAGCCGGTTTTCAGAAGAAAAGGTCCTGAATGTTACTTTGCCTTTCTGCAATCTTTTTTTAATAAAGAAGTGTGAAGTCATCGGGATCAGCAACAGGGCTACCAGAAGGGAAACGCCCAGTGTTGACATGATCGAGACACCCACATGTTTTCCCAGGAGGCTGACAAGAAAATCCGATGCAAACAGAAAGGGCAGAAAAACCGCCATAGTAGTCAGGGTTGCCGCAAAAATCGAACGCCACACCTCCTTTGTCCCCTGTATTACGATCTTGTCAACATCCTTTTTCCTGGTTGCGATCCGGTAAATATTTTCCAGCACAACCACACTGTTATCCAGCAACATGCCAATAGCCAGTGCCATACCAACCAGGGTCAGACTGTTGATGGAAATATTGAATGCATAAAAAAAGTTAAACGCCGTAAATACCGATATAGGAATTGCCAGGGCTACAGTAACTACCAGCCGGAGGTTTTTAAGGAATATCCAGAGCAAACAGATGGCAAGCAATCCTCCTACCATGGCAAGCCGGATGATGAGGTTGATGTTCTCCTCCATGGTTTCTGCCATATTATTCTGGATAACAATTTCAACATCTTTTGAGCGCAGATCGTGGTTGAGTTTTTCAATAACCTCCCTGGTTCTGTGGGATAGATCGATCATGTTCACCTGAAGATCCCTGACGAGTTGGATGGTAACGGCTTCTTTTCCATTTACCCTGCTATAGGAAGATTCTTCCTTAACACCAAAAAAGATATCGGCGATATCTTTCAGCAGGATGGGGCCCCTGCCATCCACCACCAGGTTCTGAATGTCATCGATCTCCAGGTACTCGGCTGTTACGTTCACGAAATACCTGCGGTTATTTTCAATCACATCCCCCACAAAGGTTTTGTTTTTCGTGTTTTGAGAGAGCAGGTTTCTGATCTGTGCCGGAGTGATACCATGTGCTCTGCACGCCTCTTCATCGAGGATGATCTCGATCGATTTTTCCCTCCCTCCAAAAACTTCCACATTGGCAATGCCATCCACGTTTTCCAGCCGGGGTTTGATTTCCTGATCCACCACGTTCCGAACCCGGTCAGTCCCTCCACTTCCCCGGACCTGCAATCCCATGAATTGGTTGGAAAGCTGCTCGATATCGATCTTTACCACCTGGACATAAAATCCTTCCGGGAGGGTGGGTTTGATTGATTCAACACGTTCCTGCAGTTTCAGGTATGCATATTTGATGTTCGTTTTCTGAGTGAATGAAATAAAGATGACCCCCCTTCTTGAACTGGCAGTGGATTCAATCTCTTCTATCCCTTCCAGGCCACCGATCACTCCTTCCAGGGGAATCACTGCCGCATTTTCCATGTACTTCGGATCAACCTCCAGCGTGCTTGCCACATTGATAATCAATACGGGAAGTTCCGCATTGGGGATTAACTCAACCGGGAGGTGTTTATAGGAAATATAACCCAGCAAGGTTAATCCGATGAATAACATGCTGATCAGTGTTTTTCTATGGAGGATAGACTTCATTGGTTCTCAGTCATCTGCTAATTATCGTTGTAACTTTGCGTCTTTGCGGCTTGTCCCGAAGGGATCCCTTTGGGAACGAGACAATTTTTCTTTCAATCGATCCAAAACATAATAGACACAAGGGATAACAACCAGTGTTAACAGGGTAGATGTTACCAGTCCCCCGATCACGGCAATGGCCATTGGAGACCTGAGGGATGCACTCTCACCGAATCCAAATGTAAGGGGAAGCAAGGCAAGAATGGTGGTTATGCTGGTCATCACGATAGGCCGTATACGGATCCTTCCCGCTTCGATAATTGCCTCTTTCCGGGGCATTCCTTCCCGGATGCGTTGATTGACCACATCGACCAGGATGATGGAATCATTCACCGCGATGCCCACCAACATGATGATCCCGATATACGCCATAATATTGAATGATAGCCCAAGCAAAAGAAAGATCAGGACTGCCCCGACACCGGCCAACGGGATGGTAAGCAAAATGGTAAAGGGGTGGACCAGTGATTCAAACTGGGAAGCCAGGACCATATAGACCAGGATGATGGAAAGCAGCAGGGCAAATGTCAGGCTGCTCATCGATTCCTTCCGTTTCAGCTCTTCGCCTACCAACTGGATTCTGTAATCTGGAGGCAGGTCGATTTGCGAAATTTTTTCTTCCAGTTGATGAATCAGGTGATCGAAGGCGATATTCTCCCTGTTCTGAGCCATAATTTTAGCAATCCGTGTCTGGTTCCTCCGTTGTATCTCTTTAGGAGCAACGGTGGTTCTGATCGTTGCCAGATCGGAAAGATGGAAAGTTTGGGTCCCACTTCTTATCCGTGAATTATTAAGCTGGGAGAGGCTGAGGTCGGGCAGTTTGATGGTTATATCTTTCATTTCTCCTTCATCTTCCAATTCTCCTGCTTTTTTCCCCATCAGCTGGTCCATCAGTTGATTGCTGATGCTATTCACATCCACATTATACATTCCAGCCCTCAGTCGATCAATTACAACCTCAATTTCCGGGGCACCTTCCTCGATAGAAGTTTTCACATTATACAATTGATCCATATCCTGGACTATTTCGAGCAGCTCTTCCGTGAGCCCTTCAATCTGTTCGAAATCCTCTCCCTGTATTTCTATTTCAACCGGTGCGTCGCTGGTACCGAGGATTTCCTTCAGTGCCGTTTCATCCTTCAGGAACCGAACCTCCAGGTCGGGAATATTGTTCAGAACCATTCCCAATGAGGAAATGATGGTATTGCTGGAAAGCTCCCTCTCTTTGTTCAGGATAATTTTTATGGTGGCCGTATTCTCGTCCTCAAAGACAGCCTGTTCACCGGCTCCTGTTTCGGGCGATGGACCAATCTGGCTATAGATAACGTCCAGATCATCTCCCAGGATGTCCATGATCATCTGTTCAACGGATTGAACGGTGGTTGCCGTACGATACAATTGTGTCCCTTCCGGTAATTCCAGTTCAATCGAAAATTCCCTTGTATCCGTGCTGGGCATAAATTCACTTCCGACTACGGGTATGAGCAGGATTGAGGCAGCAACAAACAAAGCAGCAACAGGTATAATGATCCATCGTCTATCAATGATCCTGTTCAACAGGGCAGGGTACCATTTGAACTGTACCGATCCTTTTGCGGTAAATGCGGGAGGTTTTTTAAAAACCCGGTGAACCAGGACAGGGATTACCAGGATGGCAACAAACAGGGAAGAGATCAGGGAGAAAGCAACGGTCCATGCCTGATCTTTAAACAACTCACCGGATGCACCATGCAGGTATACAATGGGTAAAAAGACAACGATGGTGGTTATGGTGGAAGCAGTAATTGCACCTCCCACCTCTGCTGTCCCTTTGATTGCTGCATCTTTAACTGACATCCCGGATTCCAGGTTCCTGAAGATGTTTTCCACGACAACAATAGCATTATCAACCAGCATACCGGCACCCAGCGCCAGTCCGCCGAGTGTCATGACATTAATGGTTAGACCATTGAAATACATCAAGTTAAACGTGGCAATAATGGAAACCGGAATGGCAACACTGATGATAAACGTGGTTCCTATACGCCGGAGAAACAGATAGAGGATGATGACCGCCAGCAGGATCCCGATCAACCCCGTTTGTTCCACTTCATCAATAGCGGATGTAATAAAGTTACCCTGGTCGCGTATAACCGTGAATTCATATCCCGGAAGCGCTTTCTTAATATCCTCAAAAGCCTCTTTCAGATCTTTTACAGCTTTCACGGTGTTGAATTTTGTCTCTTTGTAGATCGACAATCCGATGCACCGTTCCTGGTTAATGCGGACAATATTCACCGGTTCTTTATTCTGGTAACTGATGGTAGCCACGTCTTTCAAATAAACCGGTACATTGTCCGTATTCACTTCCGCTTGCTGCTGTGCTGCATTTGTCTGATCGATTGCAGCTGTTTCGGGTGCCTTATAACTGACGATAATATTTCCAATATCATTTAGATCCTCGAGCAAACTTACTCCTTTAATGATATACTGACGCCCCATTTCAACTATGGATCCCCCGGATACATTGCGGTTGAAGCTCTGTATCCTGGCGGTGATTTCACTGGTTGTAAGATTATGTGCCTCAAGAAGATAATTGTTCGTTTCAATCAATACTTCACTCTCCTCCTGTCCTGACAATTTCACTTCCGCAATTCCTTCCAGCCGGATCAGTTCGTTTCTTAAATAATTTTCTGCCGATTTCCGAAGCTCGTTCATATCCCGGATGGAGCTGTGGGTAATTCCAACAATCATCACCGGCACAGCATTCGGATCGTGCTGGGTAATATTAAACTCGTCGAGTTCAGCATTTTGCCCGAAACCTGTTAATGTTTTCTGAAGGTCAAGAAACGCTTCATCCATATCGGTATCCCAGGTATACTCAACGGTAATCTGAGCTGATCCAACCCGGCATATTGAAGAGACCTGGCTGGCTCCTTTCTGGCGGATAGCGAGCGATTCAATATTTTTCACATATTGTTTTTCGATCTCCTCCGGTGGTTTTTCACCGGCTTTCAGTTCAACAAATATTCTCGGGTTATTCAGATCTGGAAAGAGGTCGATTCCCAGTTTCCCAAACGATATGACACCAAGCAGGATGACTGCCAGAACGATCATAAAGATGGTTACGGGATAATTGACGGAAAATTCGGTTATTTTTTTCACCAGTGGATGGATTAAAGTAAAGGTATCAGCTATTCTCTGCTATCAACGAATAATTCTCACTTTTGACTGGTCTCTTAATGTTTCAAAACCACTGACCACCAATCGTTCATTCAGTTTCAGTCCTCCAATCACTTCAACGTGTGTGGGGTTTTCAAGTCCGGTTACCAGAATCCGTTCTTCTGCCGCTCCCTTATCGACAACAAAGACGGTTTTGCCGCGCTGTTTGACAAGGATAATGTCTTTCGGTATAACCATGGTACTGTCTTTACTGGCTACCACTATTTCAGCCCGTACAAACATACCCGGTCTGAGCAGCAGGTTTGGATTTGCGATCATTACCGATCCCTTAAATGTTCTTGTTTCAGCATTGATAGCCGGGGATAGCTGGGTAATGTTTCCCGACAGGGTATCATCCGGGAGGGAATAGTTCATGATCCGGACCAGTTGATTCACCTTAACGTTCCCCAACTCCTTTTCCGGCATTTGAATCTCCAGGTATAACTGGCTATAATCCATGAGTTTCACCATGGGAAGTGAGCCTTCAACCCGCGTCCCTTCCGTATAATACGGCAGATCGACAATAACTCCCGCAAAGGGTGACTTGATGGTCATCTTTTCCTGTTGCAGGAGCGCATTCTCATAAGCATATTTTGCATTGATAAAGTTAATCTCTCCATTCTTTAGCTCCCTGAGGGTAACTCCACCCTTATCATACAATGATTGCTGTTTGTTATATTCCCGTTCAGAAATATCCAGGTTGAGTTTTTGAGATTCGATCTTTATCTCATTCTCAAACGCGGGGTCCTCCAACCGAATCAGTGCCTGGTTCTGTTTCACACGATCACCCAGTGCATATTTTCTACCGGTTGCTGGATTAATCATTAACCGGTAATATCCCGGAATTTGTGATTTGAGCAACACCTCCTTGGTGGGAAGAACAGTACCCGTTGAAAAAACGTATTGCTCCATCGATCTGGTTTTTAATTCCTCCACAGTCACGGGAACGGCAATTTCAGTATCCAGATCATCTTCCCGGTTGTGGCAGGAGGAAAGCATGAAAGCAATTATTGCAATGACAATAATCGAGTTTTTTAATTTACGTGATGTTGTAGTCATTATCTTGGGTCTATTATGTTTCGGTTTTGCATTGTTCCTTTTGTACGATTTTTTACCGCTCAACCTGGACGGGTAACTTCTTCCGGGACAATGGACTTGTTTTCAACAAAATCCCACAAGGATTGGATTTTCAGGTTTAGCAGTTCGATTTTATAATTGATCAGTGCTCTGGAATAGGCTATTTTCTTTTCGGAAAGCTGATTTTGAAAAAGGCTGAGATCCATGCTGGTAAGATCTCCGTTGCGGTATCGTTCCAGATTAATCTCATAGGTGAGTTCGGCATTTTTCCGGTTTTGATCCGCTATGTCAATCTGTGTCAAAAGATTTTGTAAATTCCGGTAGATGGTTCTTATGTTGATGATGATGTTGTTATTCTCATCTTCCAGGTAGAGTTCCTGAGATTGCATGGCGGCTTCTGCAGCTTTCAGTCGCGCTTTTTTCTCGCCCCAGTCCCAGATGGGGATCTGGAAGGAGACACTGACCTGCTGGTTATCGGTGGGCGATGAATAGATATTCTGCAACTTTTTATCATCGCCAAAGAGGCCAACAGCAACAGAAACATTCCCTTTGAACTCATTCATAGCGGCTGTTCTGATCAGTTCAAACTGTGAATCCTCAATACTGATCTCACGTTGTCTCAGCTCCATCCTGTTCTGCAGGGCATGATCGATTGCTTTTTGCATATCAACGGTTACTTCGGGAATGGATACATCTGCCAGTACAGCGATTTCTTCGAACAGCGATACACCGATGAGCTGCTTAAATGCATCCTTGGCATTTTCCAGGGCTACCTGCTGATTCTGAAGGTTCGATTTACTGGTCATCAGGTTCAGTTCAGCCTGATACAATTCCTCCATAGCTGATAACCCGCCTTCCACCTTGTTTTTTATGATTTCGTGACTGGTTTGCTGGTTTTTGTATTCTTCTTCGGCAATCTGAAGACTCATCTGATAATCAAATACATTATAGAAACTCTGGGTTACGTTTTTTTCAATAGCCAGTTTCTGAATGGCATAGCTCAATGCTGCATTCTCATAGTCCAGCTCCAGCTCTTCAAGCTGCATTTTGGACCGGTTATAGGTGAAAAGTGGCTGATCAAACTGTATATAGAGGTTGTTACTGAATGCCCGGTTGGTTTCATCACTGAATTCACTGAAGGAATTCTGGTAAGCGAACCGGTCGGAAATGGTAAGGACACCATCCGTGATCTTAATGGGTTGTGAAATGGTAAAGGCACCGGATGACCGGAAGGTTTCGCTGGTATTCCAGGTAGAATAGAATTCATAGAATTCCCGTCCATGGCTGTAATCCAGGGGTGTGACCGACAGAGCCAGTTTCGATTTGTAAGAAGCATACTGGGCATTCAACGACTCCTCATACCGTTGAAGATTTAACATGGAATGCCGGATATCCGGGCTGTTCATTGCCGCTATTTCAAGTGCCTTTTCCAGTGTAACCAGTGTTTGTGATAACCCCGAAAGTTGAGGCCACAAAAAAAACACCAGGGGAAGCAGAATTTTTATTTTCTGCGAAAGGGTTTGATTGCTGTTCATCATTTTATTGTTTCTTTTTTTAGTTCAATGTTTGTAACACCGGTTCCTCTATCTTATTGTTTCACCCATTTTATGGCATCGGCAACGACCATTCTTCCTTCCGATTCGTTCGACATCTCAACTTTTGCTGTATCGGATGAGAGGAAATAGGTTCCCAGGAAATTCCATCCCTTCTTGCTGTTCTGAAGTTCAATGATCGCTTCTTCTATTCCTTCGTCCTGGAATACGTTGAAACGGTAGCGGGCATTCTGCTGGTTCCGGTCCCTGTAGAGCACCCCTGTTTCATCACCAATATAACAATACAGATCGTAGAATCCTTTCTCATCGATTGGTGTTCTCCAGAGCGCTTTATTTTCTCCGGATCCTGATTTGGTATACTCTGCAGAGCGTATGTATTTACCATAGAATCCCGACTGCGTAATGGTCTTCCAGTCCACCGGTGGCCTCCACCAGCGAACCCCGGTATATTTTTGTTCTTCTGTTTTCGAATGTTCCTTAACCAGTTTTCTCAAATAGCTCTCCGTATACGCTTCAACCAATTCGAATGCAGGGTCTTCATTATCCACAATAATTTCATCCGGATTGTCAAAAGAGAAATCAGAAGGGAGCACTCGTTCTCCATCAAATGCCAATGCTCTGCGGTTCACTTCCTGTTCACCAAAGTTAAAATCAATGATGGATGGAATATTTTTTGAAATCACAGAATTGATCGTCAAAGATCGGGGAGCAGCATCCAGGACTGCTCCGATCTCTTTGGTTTGTCCCGGTTCAAGATAAATGATCTTTTGACCCTTTTCATCCGATCCGCTCAACCCTTTACCATAATCGTTCTGATCATCCCCTGTCCGGAAATTAAGCATGAACAATCCCTCAACCGGTTCCGGGTTTGATGCCTTGAACCGGACCTGGAAACGGGTTCGGTCACCGTCAATGAATTCATAGCTTTGCAGATCGCCAATCAGGAATCCGGGTAATTGATCGCTTGTGAACCAGTCATCGACCTGTTTTTGGACATCCAGTGAATACTCTTTCTGAAGGGTCTGGCCAAGTTTCTCCAGCTCCAGGGGTTTGAAGGAATGTTCTCCAAGCAGAGACAGCAATGATTTTTTAAATCGTTCTGCTCCGATTTTACTTTCCAGCAGGGTAAAGAGGTAAAATCCCTTGAGCCGGATCACATGGTATATCACCTCGTTTTCTTCCGGATCAATCAGGATCTTGTTGAAACTCTTTTCCTGCAGGGCAAGGTTGGCTGTCTCTTCATCACTTAATCCGCGCCAGTTTCTGCTCCAGAAATCATTTGATTCTGCAGCACCTTTATCCAGGAAGGATTCCAGCGCCATATTAACAATTGGACAGTTCTCTGATTTAACGTAGTAGACATAATTACAATAATTGGGGTAAATGGAGTATGCGCTTCTTCCATACCCAATATTTCCCCCTAAGAACCATGTTTCCTGATTTCCAGTTGTAATGATAGCACGAATGAACTGACCCAGCAACCGGGCCTGGAGCTCCCTGTCGGATACAACCTGGTTTTTTCTCTCCGCATCCCGTTTCTGACGGTCCAACCCCTCCTTAAAATCTGCCTGCCAGATGGGTAATCCCTTTTCTGGCAAAAAGATCATTTCCGGCTGCACGGTCTCCTGGCTCATAGTCCAGTAACGGGGATAGGATGTAAACTGGATAGGAACTTCAACCAGTGAAAATCTTGGAAACAGATAGGGCAGATCTATCTCCCGTTCATAATCCTGTTTGAGTTCCCGGATCACCGGAACCAGTGTGTCACCAAGTTCGTTCATGTAAGGTTCAAAATAATCATGACCCTCCAGTGTGAACAGATTATATTCTACTGAATCACACGTTACAGTTCGCCGGACATACTTTCCGATCACCAGTGATATCCGGGATAAAGGATTTTCCGGGACAAAACAAAAACCTCCAACACTCAAACGGGTCATGTGGCCCTGAGAAAATGCTTCAAGATCCCCATTGGTAGATACTGTTAAGGTATACTTCACAAAGGATGTCCTGTGATATCCGGGGATGGTCGAGCAATAATTAACTCCTGCTTCAGGATACCATAACAGTTCACCGGTAAGAAGAAGGTATTCGGGGTTGACGAACGAATACTGACGATTAACGGTCAGCATATCCAGACGCAATTCACCGGACCTGAGCGATTCATCGATATCCAGATAGCATGCGTCGTTATTGATGACCCCTTTATACTGCAGGATTAATGAATCCGTTGCCCCTGGTGAGAGGGGGTGATCGGGCTGAATCCGTACCAGGTGAAGATCCCGGATAAAAGAAAGCGACGCGCCGTTTCTGGTTATATCCTGGACTTTCAATCCCGGGTTCAGGGTGAAGAGGTACTCCCGGATCGCTGATTCTGTATTGTTTACAAATTTCAGTTTTGCGGTTACTTCAATCATCTCTTTCTCGTGTATCAGGTTCAGGTCACAGTTTGTTACCGTAACCTGCGTATCATCCACGCATTCATTATTCAGGGCTATCATGTTTTCTCTTAATCCTCTTCCCTGAAAAATGGGATCCAGATAAACCTTAATGAGTAATCCAGAAACAGAAAGAAAGAGGATCATGGCAACCCATGATACCCGGGTCATAATCCTGGATTGGGGCAACCGTTTAAACAGGATGATGGTTAAAAAGATGAAGCTGCATCCCAGACAAAAATAGATTCCTCGCTGTGCTACCACCTCAAGGGTATTGCTAAAACCAATGAAATCGGATTTCATGAGTGGAAAAGAAAATGCCATATAATCAAAGAGAAAGAAGAACTTCTGACCCATATAGAATAATATGGATGCAATATAGCCAAGCAGAACAACGATGGTTACCGCCTGGTTTCTGATCAGGATCATCATTAAAAAGGAGAGTCCCAGGATGTAAATCAATGTGGGAAGCGAAATGAGAGCAGGATAAATAAGGTAAGACAACCCATCGAAAGGAACATTGGGATTGATCAGGTTCATAACGCCTGCAATAGCCAATACCAGGAAGTTTAGCAAGAAAAACACACACAGTATACCAAGGGTTTTGCCCAGCACGTAATCACTGTTGCTCATGGATCGCATGTAGACCACTTCGGTCGTATCCAGTTTATGGTCCCGTTTCAGGAATTCCGTAGCAAGGAAGGCAGCAACAATAGCCTGAGCAATATTCAGCATATAGAGATTGCCAAGGGGAATGTTGGATGGGATTCCCCGGATCAACCAAATACCCTCCCCAACTTCTGTAATGGCTGCAATATCAAAAAAAACAAGGATAACCAGGGTGAGTCCGGCAAAAATCCGGAAAAACCAGCTTCGGAAGAGGGTTTTGATCTCGAAGCGGGCAATAATGGCTATTTTTCTAAGGGATAGCATTTTATAATCTCCGGTTTACATTAAAGGTTTCCAATGATAACATGTGCTTCGAAACACGTTCGTTTAATACACCCTGCGATCCTGTTGATATTCCATAAAATAGACATAGGCATGTTCCAGGCTCGGTTGGATCTTTTCGGCTTGAAACCCATCGATGGTATCTGCCACAACCTGCACTTCCCAACCCACCTCAGACGGGATGGTGGATATGACGGGGAACCGTTCCTTGATGGTTTCAAAATCCCCCATTGTCGCCTGAATCAGAAAGACATGATCTTTTGCCACATCGACCAGTTGCTCCGGTGGCCCATTAAAAACCACTTCTCCTTCATCCAGCAGGGCCATGTTTTTGCAGGTACTGCTGATATCTGCCACGATATGTGTTGACAACATGATGATAATATCTTTCTGGCTCATGTCCGACAGGAGGTTTCTGAATTTGATCCGTTCTTCCGGATCCAGTCCGGTTGTGGGCTCATCCACCACGATGATCTTTGGATCTCCTATCAAAGCCTGTGCGATCCCCAATCTTCTTTTCATTCCACCCGACAGTTTATTTGCCATGCGGTCCCTCACTTCATATAATCCTACCTGGTCCAGCATCTCATCAACCTGCTGGTTCCTGAGCTTTCCCCTTTTTAATCCAGCCAATCCTGCAGAATAATCGAGGAATTCCCAGGTTTTCAGTTTTGAGAAGAATCGGAAATCCTGGGGGAGATATCCCAGCATAGAACGAATTTGCCGCCTGTTTTTCTGAAGATCCCAGTCATTTACCCTGATCGTTCCGGAAGAAGGTTTCATCAGGGTAACCAGGATACGCATCAAGGTGGATTTTCCGGCTCCATTGGGTCCTAAAAGGCCAAACATTCCGTTCTCGATCTCCAGGTTCACATCCTTTAACGCCTGGGTTCCGTTTTTGTAAATTTTGTTTAGCTGGTTAACTGAGATCTTCAAATTTACCTCCGCTGGTGAACATTATTGCAGTTTAAATCGTATGCATTTGTTACATTCTCTGCAAGTAACGGCTTTTATTTCAGGTGATCATCCAACTTAAGTCGTGTTTTAAAAGATTCCAACTTAAGTTGTACCCTCTATTTGTTTTAATCCCCTCCTGATCCGGTTCAGGGTTTCTTCCTTTCCGAGAATTTCAATGACATCGAACAGGTGTGGGCCCAATAGCGCTCCTACGATAAAGAGGCGAAAGACATTCATCACTTCACCCATTCCCAGTTCCTTGCCGGCAATCCATTCCTTTACAACGATTTCCGTATTGGATGCTGTAAAATCGTCTACATCAGAGAGCAGGGTCATGAGTTCTTTCATGATCAAGGAGGTCTCATTTTTCCACCATTTCTTCACCACATTCCGGTCATATGTTTCAGGCGGTTGAAAGAAGAAAAAGGAATGGTCCCATAAATCGGAGATAAAGTCGGCCCGCTCTTTAACCAGTTCAACAACCTGTTGCACGAATGTCCTCTCTGCTTTGATCCCTTTCTCGGCCAAAGTTTCGATATACTTTTCTGCCAGCTCGCTCGTGCTCTTTATCTGAAGGTAATGATGGTTGAACCATTTTGCTTTTCCCGGATCAAAGCGGGAGCCGGCTTTCACCACCCGTTCCAGAGTAAATGACTCGATTAATTCTTCCATGGAAAAGATCTCCTGTTCGGTTCCCGGATTCCAACCCAGGAAGGCAAGCATATTCACAAATGCTTCGGGGAAATAACCAGACTCTCGATATCCTGAAGATTTTTCTCCTGTCTCCGGGTTGGTCCATTCTAATGGGAAAACGGGAAATCCCAACCGGTCTCCATCCCGTTTACTCAGTTTTCCCTTCCCATCCGGTTTCAGGGTAAGGGGCATGTGAGCAAACCGGGGCATGGTGGATTCCCAGCCGAAAGCCTGATAGAGAAGAATGTGCAATGGCAGTGAGGGAAGCCATTCTTCCCCACGGATAACATGTGAAATTTTCATCAGGTGATCATCGACAACATTTGCCAGGTGATAGGTTGGCATCCCATCCGATTTAAACAGGACCTTATCATCCAGTGTCGAAGTGTTTACCACTATTTCACCACGGATAATATCATGGAACTTCAAATCAATATTTTCCGGGATTTTAAATCGGACAGCGTAGGGGATGCCCGAATGAATCTTACGCTCCACCTCCTCCCCGGAAAGAGTAAGTGAATTATGCAGTCTGCTTCGATTATGTACACCGTAAGTGAAAGTTTTCTGCTGGCGGGCATATTCCTGTCGGACCAATTCCAATTCTTCCGGTGTATCAAAGGCCAGATAAGCCTTTCCTTCGGCTACCAGTTGATCAGAATGTTTTTTATAGATCCTTTTTCTTTCTGATTGGCGGTAGGGTTCGAAATCACCTCCTGCTATTACTCCCTCATCAACCTGCAGATTACACCACTCCAGTGAATTGATAATATACTGTTCAGCACCTTTTACCAATCGGGACCGGTCGGTATCTTCAATCCTCAGTATAAATGTCCCGTTATGTTTTCTTGCAAAAAGAAAATTAAACAGGGCGGTTCTCATTCCACCCATGTGAAGTGGTCCTGTCGGACTCGGTGCAAATCGAACACGAACGGGACGGTTTGAAACCTTCATTTTTATGGATATTTCTACAAATATAGTCAGTTATATGAAACCCCCTTCATCAATGCCGTTGCAATTAAGCCCTCTTTGAGAAGGTCGATTTCCCTGGCTGGTCTGTTCAAGTCTCATTTTTTTTACAAAAAATATGTGTTAATTTCGGGTTGGATTCCCGGGAGACTATCATCCCGAAATTCAATCAGCAATAACACATTACACCTTGCAAGTACTATGGGAAAAATGAAAGCTCTGGTAAAATCCAAACCCGGAAAGGGTATTTGGATGGAGGATGTCACCATTCCTGAAGTAGGGATAAACGACGTCATGGTCAAAATCCGGAAGACCGCAATCTGCGGAACGGATCTTCATATTTATCTCTGGAATGATTGGGCACAGCGAACGATAAAAACACCCATGACCATTGGGCACGAATACATGGGGATCGTTCATAAAATCGGATCGGGGGTTAAAAATATTCATGTCGGAGACCGGGTAACGGGAGAAGGACATATTGCCTGCGGGCATTGCAGGAATTGCCGGAGAGGGAAAAAGCATGTATGCCAGAATTCCATTGGCATCGGTGTCCACCGTAACGGCGCTTTTGCCGAATACCTGGTTCTTCCTTCAGAGAACGTGATCAAGCTGGATGACAGAATCAGTAATGAGCTGGGTTCCATCATGGATCCATTTGGAAACGCAACGCATACTGCCCTCTCTTTTCCCGTGATCGGTGAAGATGTTTTGATCACCGGTGCCGGTTTGATTGGTAGCATGGCGGTGGCTATCTGCCGCTTTGCGGGTGCCCGCTATATCGTTGTAAGCGACCTGAGTGATAACAGGTTAGAGATCGCTAAAAAGCTTGGCGCTACCATGACCGTAAATCCGTCAAAAGGAGAAAAAATTAAGGATACCATTCCTGCATTGGGAATGGTGGGTTTTGATGTTGGACTGGAAATGTCCGGTTCGCCAAGGGCTTTCGAGGAGATGGTTGAAAACATGTACAACGGATCAAAAATTGCTCTGCTTGGCATTCTGCCAAATCATACCACGGTCCAGTGGGATAAAATCATTTTTAAAGCATTGCATCTGAAAGGCATTTATGGCAGGGAAATGTTTGAAACCTGGTATAAAATGGAGCAGATGCTTATTTCCGGTCTGGATATTTCACCCGTAATTACCCACCGGCTTGATGTTAATGAATTCCAGGAAGGATTTGATGCGATGGAACGTGGTGATAGCGGTAAAGTTATTCTGCAGTGGGAGTAATGCGATATACTGACGGGGTTACGTCCCAGGTGTAGGAATGTATTTATGCATGCTCCATCGGAAAACCATTGAAACTTATGTATAGCAAATTTAAAGACCATTTGGCAAAAGAGCTGCTTACCATAAAAGAAGCAGGTCTCTATAAGGAGGAAAGGATCATCACCACTCCCCAGGGAATTGAGATTGAAACGAAAAAGGGATTAAAGGTGCTTAATTTTTGCGCCAATAATTACCTCGGATTATCGTCTCATCCGCGTGTCATTGAGGCAGCAAAAAAAACACTTGATAATTATGGATTTGGCATGTCTTCGGTACGCTTCATTTGTGGAACACAGGATATTCATAAAGCATTGGAACAGAAGATGTCGGAATTCCTTGGTACGGAAGACACGATCCTCTACTCCTCGGCATTTGACGCAAACGGCGGAGTGTTTGAACCGTTGCTCGGATCCGAGTCTGCCATCATTTCAGATGAACTGAATCATGCTTCTATTATCGATGGTGTGCGTCTCTGCAAAGCCCGCCGGTTTCGTTACATCAACAACGATATAGCTGATCTGGAAGAACAATTGAAAGAGCCGGAATGTGAACAGGCAAAATTCAAGTTGATCGTAACCGATGGTGTCTTCTCAATGGACGGAATTATCGCCCAGGTCGATAAGATCTGTGATCTGGCTGAAAAATATGATGCCCTGGTATGCGTTGATGATTCTCATGCTACCGGTTTTATTGGTAAAAACGGACGAGGAAGTGCTGAATATTGTAATGCCCTTGGACGGGTTGACCTGATCACGACCACCTTCGGCAAAGCGCTTGGAGGAGCCTCCGGTGGTTGTGTCTCCGGCAGGAAGGAGATCATCGATATGCTGAGGCAGCGCTCCAGGCCATACCTTTTCTCCAATTCCCTTGCCCCGCCAATTGTCGGAGCTACACTTGAAGTGTTGAATATGCTTTCCACAACCAGTGATCTGAGGGACAAGCTCATGGAGAATACCATGTTATTCAGAAAGGGAGTGACCGATGCTGGCTATACCATTGTACCCGGAACCCATCCCATTGTCCCCATCATGCTGGGACACCTGCCCAACGATGCCCAGTTATCACAGGACCTTGCATCTGAATTACTGAACGAGGGCATCTATGTTATCGGTTTTTATTATCCGGTAGTGCCTAAAGGGAAGTCCAGAATCCGGGTCCAGATCAGTGCAGCACACACCACTGAACATATCCGGTTTGCCATCGATACCTTCGCAAAAATCAGGAAATACTGGATTAAGGAAGGGAAGTGCCGGTAACGTTGCATGCCGTCAGGTGTTGTAAAAAAGATGAAAAACAGGAGGTCAGATACACAGCTTTTGCCAAATTAGTGCTACCTTGTGTACCTTTCAAAATTACCATTTTCTTGAAGCTTTATGTCAAATATTGGCTCTTACAATGAGAGGATCAGGGCATTTGACTGGTCCATTGCAAAGAAGGAATTAGACTATTCCGAAGGAAATATTATTAATATTGGCTGGTACTGTTCAGACAGGATATGCATGCAGGGTAAAGGAGAGAGGGTAGCTCTTTTCTGGGAAGGGTTTGGTGGGAATGAGAAACAGTTTACTTTCAATGATATCCGGGTTGCCAGCAATACCATTGGTGCTTTTTTACGCCGCCTTGGAATAAAAGAGGAGGACCGGGTGTCCCTTTTTATGGACCGCATTCCCGAACTTTATCTGGCATTTCTCGGGGTGCTGAAAATTGGAGCCATCGTTCAACCGCTTTTTTCTGCCTTCGGGGATGAATCGCTGCATGTCAGGCTTGAGAATGCTCAGACACGGGCTATTATCACCCAGCGTAAGCACCTGTCAAAAGTGAGAAAAATTGTGAATCTTCTGCCATGGCTGGAACAGATCATTGTTGTTGACTATGATAACCGGAAACCGCTTCAGAAAAATGAAGTTCCCTTCTCCCTTGAAGATGCTGAACCAGTGGATCAATTTGAGGTTTTTCCGACAAAAGCAGAATCTCCTTCTGTATTGCATTATACGTCAGGAACAACCGGTCAGCCCAAGGGGGTGAAACATGTCCATTATTCCTTGATTTCCCAGTATCTTACAACCAAATGGGTTCTGGATCTTCAGGAGGATGATATCTATTGGTGTACTGCCGATCCGGGATGGGTCACAGGAACTTCCTATGGGATCATCGGTCCCTGGAGCATGGGGATTACACAGGCTGTGCTCGATACCGGGTTTTCAGCGGAAGCCTGGTACCGATTCATTGAAAAATACCACATATCGGTTTGGTACTCTGCCCCAACCGCAATTCGTTCGTTGATGAAAGCGGGGGGTATGCTTGTTAAACAATTCGATCTGAGTTCCCTTCGCCATCTGGCGAGCGTTGGAGAGCCCCTCAATGCCGAAGCAGTTCTATGGTCGGAAAAGATGTTTAATAAACCATTTCTGGATTCTTACTGGCAAACCGAAACGGGATCGATTATGATCACCAATTTCCCGGGGATGAAAGTAAAACCGGGGTCCATGGGGAAGGTATTCCCGGGCATTACCGGTACGGTGGTGGATGCGAAAACATTTGATCCCTTCACCGAACCGGGTAAAGTGGGATTAATTGCTTTCAAACCGGGATGGCCTGCCATGATGAGAACCTATTGGAACAACGATGAGATATTCAGCAAGAAGTTTAATAAGGGGTGGTATTTGCCCGGTGACCGGGCAAGCCTCGACAGCGATGGTTATTTCTGGTTCATTGGCAGGGACGATGATGTTATTAATACCGGCGGCCACCTGGTGAGTCCGTTCGAAGTGGAATCGGCTCTGCTGGAACATGAAGCAGTGAGCGAATCGGCTGTGGTGGCAAAACCGAATGATGTAAATATGGAGGTCGTTAAAGCATTTGTCACACTGAAACCCGGATATGAACCAAGCAATGAACTTGAACTGAAGATCATGAATTTCATCCGGAAGAAATTATCTCCCCTTGCCATGCCCCAGGAGATTGAATACATGGACACACTACCGAAAACAAGAAGCGGGAAAATTATGAGGCGTATCCTTCATGCAAAAGAGTGGGGGGAAGAGATTGGCGATACCTCCACCCTTGAAGAGGATGAATAACAGATATACGCAAATGATTTATTAACTTAAACAGAGCCAAATATGGAAGAGATAAAAGATGTTGTCCTGAACTATGTAACTGAGGAATACCTTGAGGAAGATGACGATGAGATAACATACGATACACCGCTCATCTCCGGAGGTATTGTGGATTCGTTTTCAATGGTTTCCCTGAAGCGCTTCCTGGAGAACAAATACTCAATTAGCATCCCGGATGAGAAAGCAACACCCGAAGCTTTTGATTCAGTCCATAAGATTGTTGCCCTGGTTCGGGAATTTACCGGATAAATACGAACTAAAATCCTGCCAGATGACCGGGATCCATTGTCATTCTCCAGGATTTTTCAACCAAGTCTGTGTTAATCAAACCATAATCTATCCATGAGTTACAGTGAAACAATTAGAAAAATTTATCTGGATCAGCTTGATCAGATAAAAAGTGCCGGGATCTTTAAGGAAGAACGGTTTATCCATTCCAGCCAGGCAGCGGATATCGAGGTTGAATTCCCGACCGGATCATCCCTGAAAAAGGTAATCAACATGTGCGCCAATAATTACCTGGGTCTATCGAGCCACCCTGATGTGGTGAAAGCCGCGCATGAAGGGTTGGATACCAGGGGATATGGCATGTCATCTGTTCGGTTTATCTGCGGCACACAGGATATCCACCGGGAACTTGAAAACCGCATGACCCAGTTTTTGGGAACAGAAGATACCATTCTTTTTCCATCCTGTATGGATGCCAATGCCGGAGTTTTTGAGGCAGTCTTGTCGGACCAGGATGTTATGATCTCTGACCGTTTGGTACATGCTTCCATCATCGATGGAATCCGGTTGTGCAGTGCCATGCATGACACGTTCAAACACTCAAACATAGAGCACCTGGAAAGCAAATTGCAGCTGCATGCCGATAAACGGCTCAAAATGGTCATCACTGACGGTGTTTTTTCTATGGATGGGGACACGGCAAAACTTGACGAGATGGCCGAACTTTGTAATCAATATGGTGCCATGTTGTTTGTTGATGATTCACACGCCACCGGTTTTATCGGCAAAACCGGCAGGGGAACACACGAGCAATGTGGAGTTCTGGGGAATGTAGATATCATTACCACCACCTTTGGAAAGGCCCTTGGAGGAGCTTCCGGAGGATGCGTGTCGGGGAGAAAAGAGCTGGTTGAAATGTGCCGGCAAAAAGCCCGTCCCTACCTCTTTTCCAATACCATAGCTCCGGTTGTGGTTTCCGGAGTGCTGAAAGTACTGGAAATTCTTTCAGAAAGCACCGAACGCAGGGATAAGCTGGAAAACAACACGAAGCACTGGAGAAAAGGCCTGACAGAGGCAGGCTTTGTCCTGAGAGAGGGAGATACGCCAATTGTTCCGGTCATGCTGTTCAATGCAAAACTTTCACAGGATGTCTCAAAAGATCTGTACAATGAAGGGATCTATGCTATTGGTTTTTTCTTTCCCGTGGTGCCTAATGGTCAGGCAAGGATCCGCACACAGATCTCTGCCGGGCATGAAATCCATCACCTGGACAAAGCCCTGGAAGCCTTTGTGAAAATCGGGAAAAAATATGGTATTCTCGGGCTTACCAAGCAGGAGATCATTGAGAAGTATGGTCTTTAAAGGAGAGTACAGAGTTCAGAGTTTAAAAGACAAAAAACAAAACAACACCCGGAGGGACTTCCAGGTTTTGTTTTCTCCTACACTGTTTTTTATCCGCATTTAGAGGAGCCGCAATCCATGCACACCAGGCACCCCTCCTGATACACCAGGTTCTCGGATTTGCAGTCGGAACAGATTCCACCTTTAGCTTTTGTCCCATCGGGTATGTACCGTTTCAATGCCCGTTCCACTCCATTTTTCCAGGTATTGATCGTTTCACTATCGAGTTGCAGAGAGGAGACCAGGTTCACAACATCAGGGATTGGCATGCCATGTCTCAGCACACCGGAAATGAGCTTGGCATAATTCCAGAACTCCGGTTTGAACATGTGTGAAAGTCCGCCATTGGTGTTAATATAGCCATATTTATCCGTGTACTGGAAGTCATACCTGTTCTTGCCATTATCATCCTTGTTCTTCACAATCTGTCCTTTGTGAATGGATTTTGGAATGGGAAACATCTCCTCATCTGCCAGTCCGGTAAAAATCTCATACGGTTTTCCATCTTTTATTCCGACGAATGCAATCCATTTTTCGTTGTTGTTGTTGAACCGAATGATCTCAGCATCCAGCACCTTTGGTCGTTTATGGAAAACAACCTCTTCTTTCTGGTTTGTTAAAAGGACACCGTCTCTTGAGCCATCTCGATAAATAGTAGCTCCTTTGCATCCCGATTCCCATGCTGTAACATAAAGGGTTGAAACAAGGTCCTTGTCAACATCTTTGGGAAGATTAATGGTTACACTGATGGAGTGATCCACCCATTTTTGAATGGCTCCCTGCATCTTGACTTTGCTAACCCAGTCAACGTCATTCGAGGTGGCTTGATAATAGGGCGATTTCTTCACAATATCCTGCATCTTCTCCTGGCTATAGGTTTTCACCTCATCAGGATCATAACCCTGTGATTTGAGCCACTGGACAAATTTGTGGTGGAATACATTGTATTCTTCCCAGGCATCTCCCATTTCATCCACATAACTGATCTTTACATTCTGGTCATTCGGATTCACTTTTCTCCTTCGTTTATATACGGGGAGAAATACCGGTTCAATGCCCGAACTGGTTTGAGTCATCAGGCTGGTGGTACCCGTAGGCGCTATGGTTAGCAGGGCAATGTTTCTCCGACCATGCTTGAGCATATAGTTATACAATCCTTCATCAGCCTCACGGATTCTTCGAACGAATGGATTATTTTTTTCCCGATCCGCATCATAAATGGCAAAGGGTCCTCTCTCTTTTGCCAGGTAAGCAGAAGATCTGTAAGCCTCAAGAGCAAGGGTTTTGTGTACTTCTGTAGAAAAATCGATGGCATCTTCACTACCGTATCGTAATCCCAGTGCAGCAATCATATCCCCTTCTGCGGTGATTCCGATACCCGTTCTTCTTCCCTCTTCGGTTTTGTGACGGATGTTCTTCCAGAGATTTCCCTCCACCCCCTTAATCTCATCTTCTTCGGGGTCATCATCTATTTTTTTCAGGATGGCATCTATCTTCTCTATTTCCAGATCGATGATATCATCCATAATCCGTTGTGCCAGACCAGCATGCTCCTTAAACCGCTCAAAATCGAATTTTGCTTTCTTTGTAAAGGGTTCGTTTACAT
Source organism: uncultured Rikenellaceae bacterium (assembly GCA_964612275.1). Taxonomy (GTDB): domain Bacteria; phylum Bacteroidota; class Bacteroidia; order Bacteroidales; family VadinHA17. Next base: position 58 of record CAZTES010000024.1, on the reverse strand, counting down.
AACTGTATAAATTGATTGCCAGTAGCCGGCAGCTGTCATAGGGACAGAGGGGTATTTC
>CAZTES010000023.1:4736-26280 GCA_964612275.1 uncultured Rikenellaceae bacterium | reverse complement strand
TATGATCAATTCCATACAAAAAAGGAACGAATATACAGGGTTCAATCGATTGATAGCCTTAGCAATGTTTCGCTTAAGTATGCCTCCACCACCTTCCCTCTCGGTTATGAACTGGCAAACAACTATCCGTTTGTGGAAAAAACGGTAGTACTGAACAATTCGTTTTTCGGTGAGGCAGCAAAGGATGAAGCCCTGATCCGGATAAACGGGATCTATGCCAGTGAAGATTTTTTTAAGGTGTTTGATTTTCCTTTGAAAAGCGGGACACCGGAAGATGTATTGAAAGAACCATACACTATGGTTTTGCAAGAAGAAGTGGCAATGAAATTTTTTGGTGAGGAGGATCCTGTAGGCAAGTTTTTGCAAATTGACAGTGTGGGAGATTTTCTGATAACCGGGATTGTTGGGCAGACAAGGCAGAAATCATCCGTCCAGTTTGAAGCCCTGGTCTCTGCGACCACGCTGGAGGCAATTCAGACAAAGGAAGAAGAGACCATTACAGCTAATGATTGGACTAACTACTGGGCGAACCACGTTTATTTACTGCTTCACGAGAACGCCGACCTTGATGGTATTCAGCGTGCCCTTGATGAGATCAGTATTGAACAATACAAGGATGATGAAGAGCGCAATGTTTCCTTCTATTTACAACCACTGAATAAAATAGTACCGGGACCCATACTGGCCAATGAAATGGGATTTTTTTTACCGAAGGTATTCATCTTTTTTATGGGAGGTCTTGCCCTGGTCATCATCATTTCTGCTGCATTCAACTACACCAGCCTGTCCATTGCCCGGTCCCTGATGCGTGCCAGGGAAGTGGGTGTCCGGAAAACGGTTGGTGCTAGCAGAAACCAGGTCATTATTCAGTTTTTATTCGAAGCAATACTCATATCATTGTTTTCCCTGCTGGTTGCCTATGCCCTGCTCCAGTTTCTCCTGCCCGGTTTCTCCGGGATGAAAATGATGTCACTGCTGGAAATCAAGCCTGAACAAAATGTAGTGGTATATATCTGGTTCCTGGGTTTTGCCCTGCTAACCGGTTTTATTTCAGGGATCCTCCCATCAATCGTTATCTCTGCTTTCAGGCCGGTGAATGTGCTGAAAGGGATTGCCAACATCCGTTTTTTCAGCAAACTCACCCTGCGTAAGATCCTGTTGATCACCCAGTTTGTTTTCTCCATGGTTTTTATCATATCCATCCTGCTGATCTTTAAACAGATGAATTTCATGATCAATGCGGAAATGGGGTTCGACCGGGATGTGGTATTCAACATCCACATGAGGGGGCATGACCTTGGAAAAGTAAAAAACCAGTACAGCCGGATTCCCGAAATCGAGTCTATCTCAGCTGAATCACATATTCCGGGAGTTGGAAACTTCCGCGACGTGGATCTCCGGATAAACGAGGAAGATGAAAAGTATTCTGCCAACTGGTTCTATGTCGATAAGCAGTATGTTGAAACCATGGGGTTGGAACTGGTTGCAGGAAAAACATTCCCGGAGGATCTGAGTGATGAGAATGATAATTTCGTAATCATCAATGAAAAGACAGTTGAACATTTTAACCTGGGAACCCCTCTTGAAGCGGTTGGGACTTCGTTCATATGTTGGGATTCAACCCTGGTGGAAGTCATCGGGGTTGTCAAAGATTATTACTATGGTGCGTTGTTTTTGCCGTTGAAACCGCTCATCCTTTGGCATAATCCGGAGAACTGCCGGTATATCGTTTTCAGGCTACATTCCGGGAACATGGTCATGACGGTTGATAAACTCAAAAAGCAGTGGAAAGAGATCGATCCCTACCATGACATGGATGGTGATTTCCTGGATGCAGAGATCAGGGAATATTACTCTTTCTTTGAAGACATTTTATATACTGTCGGCTTCGCAGCCATTCTGGCGATTGTCATTGCCGGTTTTGGCCTGCTGGGGATGGCAACCTACAGTATACAAACCCGCCTGAAGGAGATTGGCATAAGAAAGGCACTTGGTGCACAGGCCAACAGCATCATGTCACTGGTCGCCAGGTCTTACCTCATCATGATGCTGATTGCAGCGGTTATTGGAGCCCCGATTGCATACCTAATCAATAACCTGTGGCTGCAATACCTGGCAAATCACGTTTCTTTTGGTGCAGGATTAATCGCAATCGGAGTGCTTATTGTCTTTGTTGTAGGATTTGTCACAATCAGTTCTCAGACCTTTAAGGCATCCAGAGTAAATCCTGCCAGGATCCTGAAATATGAGTAATTGAAAGTTAGATTTAACTGCGCCAAAGGCTTGTCAAATCTTCACCTTGAATTCCTGCCTTGCCGTCAGGCAGGTATCCCGGCACCCGCCTTGCGGATCGTCGGAATCTTCACCAAGCAAAGCTGATGTGAAAAAGGATTTAGGGGGTGTATTCTTTGCTTTTTCCTATGCATTTTTTTTCCAGGGATCCCTGCTGAATCGTGAAAAGCAGTTCTGACACAGCCCCACGCTAACCACTGGAAAACAGGCTTTGAGAAGGAAATTGAGGATCGCAGGTCAAATTGACCTGTAACTTACGCAAACCCGCTTCATCCCCCGGAGTGGGCATATGGGTGAGATGAACCTCACAATTTCTGAGATTTTTTAAACATTCGGTTGCCTTTTTAACGTCCGGGTTGGTCAGGGCACTGATCCCCAGAACGATCAATGTTTCATCAAGATTCAAACTCAACCTCTCCCTGTTAAGAATATCACTTTTTAAATGAGCGATAGAATCGATCATATTTTTTGGAAGGATGTGTAAATCATCCGGAAGATTAGCCAGGTGCTTGATCGCATTTAAAATAAGACTGGATGATGAATGCATGAGTGGTGAGTTCTTCCCTTTGATGATTGTTCCATCACTCAGCTGAATAGCCGCTCCACAAAAAACACCATCGTCACCTTTGCCTGATTCCAATGCATCCCTGGCTGCTTCTCTTGCAGGAACCACAACCTTTCTGTCCTCAACTTTCGCTTCCACTTTCTTCATGATCGACTCAGCCCTGGCAAGTGTATCCTTATCGATAAGACCCATAACATATTCGCAGGCACATCGGAAATAACGGCGTATGATCTCCTGGTGGGAGGCTTCCCGGATAACGCTGTCTGAAACGATCCCCGAACTGGCACGATTTACTCCCATATCCGTAGGTGACTTATAGACCGATTCTTCCCCGGTAATCTTTTCAATAATCCGTTGCAACAGGGGGAACGCTTCATTATCACGATTGTAGTTCACCGTGCTAATATTATAAGCTCTGAGGTGATGATGGTCGATCTGTACAACATCTTTCAGGTCTACTGTGGCCGCTTCATAGGCAATGTTTACCGTATGATTCAGTGGCAGATCCCATATGGGGAAAGTCTCAAATTTAGCGTACCCGGCATTTATACCCTGTTTGTAATCATGATATAAATTAGTGAGACAGGTGGCGAGCTTCCCACTTCCCGGTCCCGGTCCGGTAACCACTACGATCGGCCGGTCAGTCCGGATCACTTCATTGGCACCATACCCCTCGTCACTGACAATAGTATCTACATCGGTTGGGTATCCCTTTGTAAATTGATGAGTGTATACGGTCATACCGTTCCTTTCCAACTTGTTTTTGAACGATCTGGCAGCTGGCTGATCCCCGTAGCGGGTGATCACTATGGCTTTTACCTCTATTCCCCATTTTCTGAAATCATCAATGGTCTTTAAAGCATCGACATCATAGGTAATACCAAAATCAGCACGCATTTTCTTTCGCTCAATAGCACCGGCATGAATGCATAATATCACATCAATCTTATCTTTCAGTTTTTGCAGAAGCCGCATTTTGACATTCGGATCAAATCCCGGCAGTACCCTGGCAGCATGGTAGTCGTACAGGATCTTGCCGCCAAATTCAAGATAGAGCCGGCCATTGAACTGAGCGACCCGTTCAAGAATCGCTGCGGATTGTTCCCTCAGGTATTTTTCGTTATCGAAACCTATTTTATTAAGCGTGGAATTCATTCAAATCCGTTATAGATCCGGTTTACGTATTGGTTGACAAAGTAAGGTTTTTTCAACTGATTTGAAAATATTCTTTTGGTCAAAAATTATCTGCTGTTGATCATTGCATACTTCCCTGCGATCATGTACATTTATACTCTCATACCAATTGATCTTGTTAATATACGAGCTAACCTGAATTAAAACCAAATACACCAAGACCATGAAAAAATTAGTATTTTTTATTCTGGCCCTATTGATCATCGTTACGGCCTGCAAACCAAAACCAGAATCAGAGATGAATCCATTTTTTACGGAGTGGGAAACTCCCTTCCAGGTTCCTCCGTTTGAGGAGATTAAACCCGAACATTACCTGCCAGCATTCAAAAAAGGAATGGATGAGCAATTGGCTGAAATAGAGGCGATCCTCAGTAAGGAGGAGGAACCCAATTTTGAAAATACCATTGCAGCGGCAGACAGGAGCGGAAGGCTTCTGGATAAAGTAGCCGGAGCATTTTACCCGGTTAACAGTGCAAACACAACACCGGAATTGCAGGTGGTAAACCGTGAAGTAGCTCCCCTGTTGACGGAACATCAGGACAAAATAACACTTGATCCCAGAGTCTTTGAACGCGTGAAAGCAGTATGGGAAAACCGTGAATCAATGAACCTGACCAAACCTCAGATGACCCTGCTGGAAAGAACCTATAAAAATTTCATTCGAAGTGGTGCCGATCTCCCGGAAGATAAGAAAGAGGATCTGAAGGAAATTAACCAACGCCTCTCTTCACTCAGTGTTCAGTTTGGTGATAACCTGCTTGCTGAAACAAATGATTTCAAACTTTACCTGTCGGATGAGTCGGATCTTGCCGGTTTGCCTGAAGGTGTAATTCAATCTGCAGCAGAAGCAGCTGCAAACTTTGATACCACCGGCTGGGTATTTACCCTGCAGAAACCAAGCTGGATTCCTTTCCTTCAATATTCCGAAAAAAGGGACCTCAGGGAAAAAATCTATCGGGCTTACTTCATGCGTGGTAACAACAACAACGAATACGACAACAAAGAGATATTTAAAGAAATCATTAATCTACGGGTTCAGAGAGCCCAACTGCTGGGTTATGACAGCCATGCCCAATTTGTCCTGGAACAAAACATGGCAAAAGATCCGGAGACTGTATTCAATTTCCTTGAGCAGGTCTGGGAAGCTGCCCTGCCGGTAGCCAAACAGGAAGCCACTGCCCAGCAAGCACTCATTGACAAAGAAGGGGATGATTTTAAACTGGCATCCTGGGATTGGTGGTATTACACCGAAAAGATCAGAAAAGAGAAATATGACCTTGACGATGAAGTGGTACGTCCCTATTTGGCCCTGCCAAATGTCCAGCAGGGAATGTTTGAACTGGCAAACAAACTGTATGGACTCACCTTTAAGGAATTGATCGATATCCCTAAATACCATCCGGAAATTCAGTGTTTTGAAATATTCGATAACGATGGCTCTCATCTCGGCGTCCTTTATACTGACTGGCATCCAAGACCAGGAAAACGGGTAGGTGCCTGGTCTACCAGCTTCCGCAGTGGAAGATATGAAGATGGTAAGAAAATTGCACCTGTCGCCTGCATCGTGGGTAACTTTTCCAGACCAACAGGAGATGGCCCGGCTCTGCTTAACTTCGAAGAAGTCAGTACTATGTTCCATGAATTCGGACATGCACTGCATGGCCTGTTTACTGATGTTCCCTACGAAGGACTGAGGGGTGTCCCACGCGATTTCGTTGAATTGCCCAGCCAGATCATGGAACACTGGGTCCTTGAACCGGAAGTGCTGGATATGTATGCTAAGCATTATCAGACCGGAGAGGTAATTCCCGAGGAAATTGTTGAAAAGCTGAAAGCCGCAGACAATTTCAACCAGGGTTTCATTACCGTTGAGTACATTGCCGCATCCCTGCTCGATATGGAATACCACAGCCTGACAGAATCCTCCGTTGAAGATGTGCTGGCATTTGAAAAAGAAGCTATGGATAAATACGGCCTGATGGATGAGATTATCCCGCGCTACCGTACCACCTACTTCAGCCATGTGATTGGAGGTTACTCTGCAGGATACTACTCCTATAGCTGGTCCGAACAGCTCGATTCCGATGCGTACGAAGCCTTTAAAGAATCAGGAGATATATTCAATAAAGAAATCGCTGCAAAGTTCCGCGAACATGTCCTGTCCAAAGGACGACTGGAAGAGGCAGCTGTTCTTTACCGAAATTTCCGTGGAAAGGATCCCAGCATTGAAGCACTGCTTCGGAATCGCGGATTTATCTAATATAGGCTATTGCTATAGGAGGGAAATGAAACATTGTTATGAGTGTCGGCCTGCAGGGAGTGATCGGTATCTTCAAACCGGCAAAAATTAAAACGAAAGATTTACTGCCGGAAGCAGCTTAGGATTTATCTACCCGGAACCCGAGTTTACCATGGGTATCGCTTTGCGAGAAATCGGATTGCAAGGTGGAATAACTTTCTCGTCGCCCGATTTCAACTCGGGCGACGAGTAGTATTACTCCCGAAGTTGCTTCCCGATCTGCCAGGCCTCAAAATATGAGGTTCAATTGTAAAAAGGCGAAGATCAACTTTATCATTCGTTATTCAACATTCTTTATTCGAAATTCAAATCATAATTTTTGGTTCACAAACAAGCCTGCCTGCATCAGGCAGGGATTAACGATTCATGATTACTTCCATTTCTTTGCATCCTCTCCTTCTCCGATCACCGGAAATGAGGAAATCCTCAACCGTGCGGCTCCCATCGGTATCAGCGTGATCTGTTCTGCGGCCTGATCCGATTTCACCGGGCTGGCTTGCAACAGACCGACCAGGTTGAGGGAATCCATCTGCCATTGCGGGATTCGTTTCCCCTGTGCTTTCAGCTCTATGGGAACATGCTCATGAGTAAAGGGTACATTGTCAGCCGGCCACTCTTTTTGAACGATTTCAAACGATCCGGCAACATTGGAATCATCCAGTACCAGGCTATAGTTCCATGGGGTGGTGGGATAGATCTCCCAGGCAGGCCATTCATCAGATCCTCCTTCCCTCACATACTCCTCTCCTATTTTTAAAGAATAAGTCAGCGGTCCACGATCTACTGAAACGCTGTTATGGTTATCCACCCAGGTTCTGATTCGGATATCCATTGGAAGGGAGATGGTGACCCGGTCGCTTGAACCCCATGTGCGGTCAATCCTGATGTAATTTCCCCGGTCGGAAGCAAAGATTTTTTGTTTCCCGTTCACCAATACCCGGGGATGATCGCACCATCCGGGAACCCGCAAATAGAGTGGAAACCCAACCGGTGATTCTGCTGTAATCTCCAGGCTGATCTCTTCATCAAAAGGATAATGGGTTCTCTCGGTAATGGTAACCATTGTCCCGTCTCCAACCCTGGCTTTGACCTCACATTCGGAATAGAGTACGGCAGCAAGGCCATTATCTGAAGTAGCCAGCCACAGGTTTTCTGCATAATAGGGCCATCCGTGACCCTGGTTATGCTGACAGCACCGGTGTATGTGAGGATTCATATGGAACATCGGTCCCCGGTTTTGCACCCCCGGGCTTTTGTTTTTGCTATCCGATTGAACCAGGTTGGGCGAAGTAAGGTACCGCAAAGCCTTTAAATCTGCCGTCAAAGCTGCAGGATAGGAGTTGAATGCAACATCTTCACAGCGGTCAGCCCAAACCGGATCACCGGTAATGCGAAGGAGCAATTCGGTTGAAAGCATCATTTCCACCATGCCACAGGTTTCAATTGCCTGGCGGGGATCGGTATACCCCTCCCTGCAATTCTCATCGCTGCCGAACATACCTCCGGGGACCTGTCCGTACAGCTCCCTGATCTCCCGGTAATTCCGGTCTGAGGCAATCAGATGTTTCTCATCCTTCGACTGCATATAGAAAGTAGTAGGTTCTCCGAATGACTGGGACATGTTCACATTGTGCCAGTTGGCAATTCCTTCCGTCCAGTTCACCGAATTTCGGTGGACTTTCTCTGCCAGGGTCAGTAGCTTCTGATCTCCGGTGCGGTTATACAACCAGTAGATGCTATAAAGAAGATCTCCTCCCCGGTTTGCCGGCCAGTACCCCAGGAGAAACCGCTCGTCCGGTATGGTATCCAGGTAGTTAAAATAGCTGGTCATCAGTTCAATCACCCGTTCATCTCCGGTGAAGTCGTAGTAATCCTTGAAGCAAAACAGCATGATCATGTTGGGCCACAGGTCGTCCCTGCCTGTCAGGCGGGTGGCTGCACCGGTCCGTTCACGATCCGGTCCGAACCATCCGTCCGGTTTCTGACTGTTCAGTGCCGCCTCGATCCATACCTTTGTCTCTTCAATCATCTCCTTCCGGCCCAGTAAATAGGCGGTATTGCTGTATCCTTTGAGCCAGTACACCGGCTCTTCCCACCCATGATCCCCTTCCCCGGAGAAGTCTAACCAGGCATTGTTCTCTTTCACCAGAAAACGGCTGATCTCTCCCAGGTGTCCGAAATAACCGTCAGCCTGGAGCTCAAGTTGCTTCAGGATCCAGCCTTTTGGTTTCACAGCACCTATAGGCAACTTGATAAACGGAGTGTTTACCAGGGGTGCACGGTTTCCGATATAATATCCATTGGTCTGTGTCGTGTCCGGCAGAGCAACGGTAGTTATGGCAGTTTTTTCAGTACAACTCATCGTTACGAATGTGATGATTCCGGCTAAAATGATCCATTTCGTCATGATATTCATGTATTAGGTTTCAATCCTCTGTTTTCTTCTCTTCGGTTTCCGCCTTTTCAAAATACGTCTCATACCAGTCAAGAATTCTATTCCAGTGGTCATAAAAATCCTTTTCATTACTGGCAGCGCCTGCACCGTGTCCTCCATTATAATAGTTGACCCAGACAGCTTTTTTCCCTAAACGCCGCATCGCATAATAGATCTCCCGTGTATTCAGTGCCGGAACATTCCAGTCTCCCTCACCGGTCAGAAGAAGATGAGGTGTATTGATCCGGTCGGCAAAAAGAACGGCTGAGGTGGCAAAATACTTCATGGGGGCATCCCAAAGGGATTCCCCAATCCGGTCCTGTCCAACTTCTGCTGCAGCATAATTCCTTGTCCCGATGCGCGGGCTATCGCCAAGAAAGCTGATGATGTTGGTTTTGCCTGATATATTGATGGCTGCAGCAAACCGATCAGTTTGGGAGATCAATAAAGAGGTGGCATATCCGCCATAGCTTGTTCCGTGTACTCCCAACTTCTCCGGATCAACCAGGTCCATCTCGATCAGTTTATTGATCCCGGCAGTCACTCCTTTTATCCATGCCTCTCCGGGATATCCCTGGATGAGGTTGACAGAAGGTTTGAAACCAAAATAACCGGCATTGGTAATAATATTCATCGACATGCTGTACCCGTTGTTAAAAAAATTCTCATAGATCTCACAAACCAACGGGTACTTTTTGCCTGGTTCATAATTCACAGGATAATACAGGATCCCATTTAATTCCTTTCCATCGGCATTCCTGTATTTGATCAGTTCGCTGCGGGTTATTGTTCTGTCTTCAATCCAGGGATTCAGGTCGGTTAGTTTTCTCGGTTCCTTAAATTCAGGATCGGAAACATACAATTCGTTTGTCCGGTCCCCATCCGAAAACTGGTAGAAGAACCGGTTGCCATCCTCCGATATCCTCCAACCTGAATAGAGGTTTTTATCAACTAGTAATTCCTGTTCCACGCCTGCCAGGAGGTCATACCGGATCATCCCCCTCTGCCATTTATCTTTTGCCGAGTAACTCATATACAAGTAGTTACCATCCGGACTCCAGCCAATGATGTTTTTGTCAGGTGCTTTTTCCTTATCTTCCGGGAATTCATAAACCCGTTTCATCTCTTTTGTACCGGAATGGATCAGCCAGTATCCTTTTTTGGATGATGCCAATACATACTGACCGTCCGGACTCCAACGGTTAACAGAAAATTTCACTTCCGTGGTATCTTCTTTAATGATCTCGGTTGTATCCGAAGAGATCTGCCTGGCTGAATCTTCATATATGGAACGGACAAATACCTGGTTTGAATCGATGAATGCATACGCTGATTTATCCTTATTCCACCGGATATTAATTCGTTCTTCGGTTTTTTCAATGAGCGTGGTTTTGTTTTCAGGGTCATTCAGATCCAACAGGAACAATTCATAATCCGTTCCCCCTTTCCTGTCATACACTGTTTTTTTCGGAGTATACCCGATATAAGATAAAAAATCACCTTCCGCTGAGACAGCTAACCCGGAATACCTGCCTTCCGGAAGAAGTTCAGTTATCGTACCCGATTTGACATCAACCACGCCGATCCTTGCAAGCGATGAGAAATTTCTTATTTCATCCCATTTTAGAAATGGTCTTTCGGAATCATAAACAGTAATTGGTCCCATGGTAGCCTCTTTAAACATTGAGTCAGCTTTTTCAGACCATCCTTTTTCCCTGAAAGAGAGGATAAGGGATTTTCCGTCAGGCAACCACTCCAATCCTGCACCGGAGGCAATCTCTAATTGACTTTTTATTTTAACCTGCTTACGTTTTTTATTGGCAACATCAAAAAGGTGGAGGTTAAATCTCTGACCATCATATAGAAGTAAAGCGATCGTTTTTCCATCGGGCGAAAAGGATAATCCCCTGATTATTGCACTCCGGCCTGTTATGGGAGTGGTTTCCCCGGTTTCTGTATTGATCAGAACGGGCTGACTGGTATAGGGGGTAACATAATTGGGATCACCAAATCGTTTGTGATCAATGTTCAATCGATCTTTCCTTGTTCGAGTGGTTCCTGCAAGGTATTTACCATCATCGGTCAGATCAGTAATATTGAATGATTTTACATGAATAGCATCCTGGAGTGTAAAGGATGACTTTTGTCCCATGAGTATACCAGGGAATGTGATAATACATATTAAAACAATGATCCGTTGCATGATAATTAGTTGTTAATTGTGAATGAAACTTCCTATTCTTTTGCCTTTGTCCATGTTCCGGCAAGCAAACCTGATCTTCCCACAGTGGGATCCTCTTTAATAACAAAGGTGATTTTGTCATTTTCAATTTTATAGTTATAAATTCCCGGATCGGGTGAGGCATATCCACCCGGTTTATCATTAAAAGTTATTTGATTCCCATCAATTTTAAAGGTTCCTCTTACTTCCACATTTCCATCACCTTCGAAATCTACTGTATAATTCATATCCTTATCGAGGACGAAAGTCATCGTAGCACCATTGAGATGTTTTTCCCATTTTCCCACTACGGGAGAATCCTGGTCCTGGGCAGCAATGGTAAATTGGATTGTTAGCAGCAAAAAGAGGATAACTGCCACATATTTACATTCTTCATTTTTTGTTGATCTGTTTCTTCGTTTCATAAGATTTAAATTTTAAATAAAATGATTATCTGGCAATTTTAACTAAATGTACTGATAAATAATATGGTGTAAACAACCATTTAAAAAATGAGGTTTGCTGAAGTTCCTTTCCCCACCCCGGAGTTTACAAAAATCTCACCCTTATGCAGCTGCATGATCTGCCTGCAAACATTTAAACCAATACCCGATCCCTGTTCTTTTGTAGTGAAAAAGGGAACAAAGATCTCCTCCATGTTTTCCTGCGGTATGCCGGCTCCGTTATCCATAACCGCAATTACGGTACGCTGGTCCTTATCATAAAGACTCTTCAGGATAATTCGGGGATGAGGTTGTGCCTCGAATGCTTCTATGGAGTTTTTCACCAGGTTGATCAATACCTGTTCAACCAGCTGTGGATCACCTTTAAAACTTTTCGTTTGATGAACCTCTGTCATTAATTCAATGTTGTTTTTCTGCAGTTCCTGGTGGAAGAGCATCCTGATTCGTTCAAACAACTCCGGGATATCACAACCGGTTAGTTGAAGTGGTGGGAGTTTTGTGATTTTCCTGTAGTTGTCAATAAAGTGGATCAATCCTTTGCTGCGTTCCTCAATGATTTCCGTGCTTGAAAGTGCCACATCGATATCATCATTACGGATTTCCGTTTTCCCCTTCCCCCGTTTTGTGCCGGTCAGTTTCTTTCTGATAGCAAGAGTCAGGGTGGTGATGGGTGTAATGGAATTCATGATCTCATGGGTAATGACCCGGATTAACTTCTTCCATGCGTTTATTTCCTGTTCTTCCATCTGGCTTCTGATATCGTGTAAGGTAAAAATGGTGTATTCCTCTCCCTGGCTTATCATCTTTGTTGCTTTCATGGATAACATGTACAACTGTCCGTTCACCATAAATTTCTCCACCATGCTCCTGCCTGGCAATAATTTTTTCAATTTGCTGCCGAGTCGCTCATGGATCCTGTCAAGATCAGCTATGTTCAGAATGTGTGATGCATTCAGGAACCTGGCTGCCGCTTTATTCATCAGCTGTATTTTCCCCGAACTGTTGATGGTAAGGACCCCAGCATCAATATTGTCCACGATGGTTTGCAGATACCTCGACTGTATCTCCTTTTCGATACGGGCTTTCTTCAACTCCTCCATGATACCGTGAAGCGAAATCCTGAGCCCCCTGAAGTTTCGTTCAACATACTGAGAGGACCAGGTAAGCGTTGGATCGTTCTCATTAAGATATGAAAAATAGGTCCCCAGGAACCGGTTTGTCCGGTTCAGGTAATAAATAAGCCTCCCGGTAACCACAACGATCAAGAGAAGAAAAAAGATTGCTGTTGTCACCTGCCCCGTTTCAAACAGGAAGTAGGCAAAACCTGCGGCCAGCAGAACGATCAGGATAACATACAGAAACAGGCTGAGATAAAATCGGTTATAACCCATATTTTTTAATTTTTGCGTAGAGTGTGGTCCGGGAAATATCCAGGATTTTGGCAGCTTTTGAATAATTGCCCCGGCATTCATCCAGAATCCTTACAATGGTGTTCCGTTCAACATCTGCCAGTTTAGATGATTGTTCCTCACCGGTTCTGTCAATCCCATCTGAGAAAAGATAGAGATCTTCCGGTTTCAGGAAATGGTTTTCACACAGAATAACTGCCTTTTCGACCGTATGCTTCAACTCCCTGATATTGCCGGGCCAGGCACAAGAACAAAGCTTATCCATGGCATGTGAATTAAACTTCAAAAAGGCTTTTTCATATTTCCGGCCATATTCCTTGAGAAAGGCTTCCGCTAAATAAGGGATGTCCTCTCTTCTTTCCCGGAGTGGAGGCAGTTCAATCTTTATGGTATTGAGCCGGTAGTAGAGGTCCTCCCGGAATGTATTATCCGATACCATTTGCTTGACCGGTTTGTTGGTTGCCGTGATGAGCCGGATATCCACCGGTATGGGTCGGACTGATCCCACCCGTGTAACCTGGCGGTTCTGAATGACATGCAATAACTTCGCCTGCAAGGAAAGGGAAAGGTTCCCAATCTCATCCAGGAAGAGGGTGCCACTACTGGCAATTTCAAACCGTCCCACACGGTCCTCCTTGGCATCGGTAAACGCCCCTTTCACGTGTCCGAACATCTCGCTTTCAAAGAGGGTCTCACTCAGGGAAGCCACATCAACGGTGATGAAAACGTTCCGGGTACGCTTTGACTTCCGGTGAATCTCCCTGGCTATCAACTCCTTACCGGTTCCATTCTCCCCAAGGATCAACACGTTGGCATCCGTCTGTGCCACTTTATTTACCGTATTGATAATCCCGGTCATCTTTTCCGATGTCCCGGTGATCATCCTGAAACCGGAGTCGATATCCCGTGATAACTGGTTCTGTTTTTCCCGTATTTGATTCAGTTCAATTCTTGATCTTCGCAGGTTATACGCATTCTTCAGGGTGATCAACAGTTTTTCCGGATCCCAGGGCTTCTGGATAAAATCGGTAGCTCCCTGCTTTATCGCCTTAACCGCCAACTCAATATCCCCGTACGCGGTGATCATGATGACAATCGCCTGTTGGTCCATCTTCAGGATCTCCTTTAACCAGTAAATGCCTTCGTTCCCGGATGAATCACCCGGTTTGAAATTCATATCCAGCAACACCACATCATAGTTCTTCCGGGCAAGATATTCCGGGATCCTGTTCGGGTTGCGGATGGTGCCAACAATGCTGAATTCATCCCTAAGCAGGATGGATAGTGAACTGAGAATTTGCTCCTTGTCATCTACGATCAATACATTCCCTTTTTTCATATGCTGCCTGTTATCCGGAATAAAGGTATGAATTTTTGTTCAGAATGCGTACACGAATTGTTCAGAATATGAACAATTCCTTCCGGCCAAATGATCTGCCATTCTGCCTAAGTCATTTATTGTGTACCACTTATGACGTTTGGCCTGTTTCTTGGACTATGTCATCCTCATACACAATGTATTTCCATGATTAAAATAGTCCATGTTTCTTTAAGATGTTTGTTTCTCCTTATGATCATTCATGGAATCTTTACTGATTCGTGCCTTGGTCAAATAAACATTCCCTCTGAAGAAGATTTTGTCCGTTTGATAAAGGAAGGTGAAATAGATCAGGCTATCGAGACGTATAATGAAGTAAAACAAATCTTCCCTGATTCCATCATTTTCAGCAGAAAGGCATTGAACAATCTCGGATGGGAACTTGATCTTGAAGGAAGGTTGGATGAGGCAATCAAGGTTTTCCAGCTAAACATCAAAGCATACCCTGACCATTATGATCCATGGGACAGTTATGCAGAAGCACTGCTACTTCGTTATGAAAGCGGTGATATCGAACTTGCCATACGGAATTTCGAAAAATCGCTGGAACTGAATCCTGAGAATGAGAATGCCTCCCTGAGATTGCTGGTTTTGAAGAATTACAGCAAGCATGAGTATATGATTCCCATGAGGGATGGAATCGAACTGTACACCCAGGTCTACATTCCGAAGCATACAAACCGAAATTATCCAATCTTGTTCCAAAGGGGATGGTATGGAACGGGAAATTATGGATCCGGGTTCAGGAGAAGGCTTCACATAAATGAACTGTTGGTTCAGGAAGGGTTCATTTTCGTCCACCAGGATATGCGTGGCCGGTTCATGTCGGAGGGAGAATTTAAAGTCCTACGTCCATACAAAATTAACAAAAAAAGTTCTGGGGGTATTGATGAGACCACGGATGCATTCGACACAGTTGACTGGTTATTGATAAACATAAAAAACCATAACGGCCGTGTAGGTATTTGTGGGGGGTCCTATTCCGGGTGGGCTGCCATGATGGCTGCCATTGATCCTCATCCTGCTGTAAAGGCAATATCCCAGGGTGCTGCTCCTGCTGACTGGTGGATGGGTGATGATTGCCATCATTATGGTGCCTTCAGACTGATGTATACCTATTCATGGTTGGGATACGACGGTTGGCCCCGCCCTGACGGACCAACAACAAAACCAGCATCCTTTCCCCCATATACTACCCGGGATGGATATACATTCTTTTTAGAGCTTGGCCCGCTATCCAATGTAAATGACAAATACTTTCATGGAGAGCATCCTACCTGGAATGAATACATGGAACATGCTGACTATGATGAATATTGGAAAGAACGGAACATTCTTCAACATCTTAACAACGTTCGTGTCCCTTTATTAAACATTGCAGGATGGTTCGATGCTGAAGATTACAGGGGACCTCTCGAAATCTATAACACAGTTGAACGGATGAATCACGGCAACCGGAATACCATTGTGATCGGTCCCTGGAGGCATGGCGGGTGGCATGGTGAAGGGGAAACACTTGGAGATATCCATTTTGGATCGAAAACCGGTTATCACTTTATGGAAGAAATTGAATATCCGTTTTTCATGTATTATTTAAAAGATACCGGTGAATGCAAGGTGCCCGAAGCATTCGTGTTTCAGACCGGTGAAAACCAATGGAGAAGCCTGGATACATGGCCACCTCAAAATGTTGAAGAAAAGAAGGTTTTCTTTCACAGCAGCGGTAAATTATCATTCTCCCCGGCATGGAATGGTCCTGAGATCAGTTATAACGAATTCATAAGTGATCCGGATAAACCGGTACCCTGGTCTACCCTGATCCAAACCCAGCAGGGACATGTATGGATGGTAGAGGACCAGGGTTTTGCATCTGAAAGACCGGACGTTCTGGTTTATCAATCGGATATCCTTGAAGAAGATGTCACCATTGCCGGTCCTATAATTGCATGTTTATCCGTTTCAACATCAGGAACGGATGCTGACTGGGTTGTAAAACTGATTGATGTTTATCCGGGAAATTCCGAAGAACCTCTGAGTGATTATCAGATGCTGCTTGCCGGAGAAGTTTTCAGAAGCAAATACAGGAACAGCTACGAAAACCCTGAACCGATGGTCCCGAATGAGGTAACCCGTATAGAATTCAATATGCTGGATAAGTTCCACACCTTTAAAAAAGGACACCGGATCATGGTACAGGTTCAAAGTTCCTGGTTCCCAGTTATCGATAGAAATCCACAGACCTTCGTAAACATTTACAAGGCAAAAGAGGAAGATTTTCAAACAGCGATACACCGGGTTCATTGTTCAAATGCAGCCCCTTCCTTTATCAGGCTGTTAATCCTTGAAGAAGAATGAAATCGACTGAAATAAAAACAACGAATCATTAAATCAATTTCCCATGTTTAAAAATTATTTCAAACAAGCCTTCCGGAATCTTTGGAAGAATAAATTCCATACACTCACCAACATTTTAGGACTGGGGTTTGGGTTAGCCATTTGCATATTGATATTCATTTTCATACAGCATGAACTTTCAGTCAACCGGTATCATGCAAATACCGATCATATCTTCCGTATAGCGTACCGGTACATTGAGGGGACAGGTGATATAAGTTATGCTGCATTTCAGCCGGATGACATGGTGGAAGCATTTCGCAACGATATACCACAGATCAAATGGCTCACACCCTACCGCCGTACACGGGCAATGATCGGGTATGAAAACAAGAAATACCAGTTCAAACTGGCTTTTACAGAACCTGAATTCTTGGATATGTTTACCATTCCGTTCCTTGCGGGTAATCCGGAAGGTGCGCTGGATAAACCCCAGAGCGTTTTGCTGACCCAATCTGCAGCAGATAAGATTTTCGGTACCCATGGTACAGGATATGACGAGGTAATTGGTGAATACCTGGTTTTTCCTCAACCTATACCCAATGGATACCTAATCACCGGTGTTATAGAAGATGTCCCGCAAAATTCAACCATGGATTATGAAGTGATTATTCCATGGGTGAACCGGCGTACCTATCCACGAAGCAATAATGCCTTCGGATCAAACCTGATCTTTGTCCAGCTGCATGACAGGAAACAAGTCGAACAGGTTGAGGAGATTGCGAACTCTCTTCTCGATACCTATTGGGGAGAAGGGATTGAACAGGCTGTGAAATTCGGGAGCCTGCAGGACAGCGAAGATAATTTTACATTTTTCCTCCAATCACTGGAAGACATTTACCTCCATTCCGACGAAGTTTCAAGCGGTGGATATGAAAAGAAGGGAAACCTGAAGAGCATTTATATTCTTACGAGCATTGCCATCTTAATTCTCATTATTGCCTGTATCAATTATATTATGCTGAATATCGGCCAATCGATGAACCGGATGAAAAGTTTCGGTTTGATGAACATCGTCGGGGCTCATAAACGGCAAATAACACGGCATTTTATTACCGAATCATGCATCGTCACGCTGATCGCCCTGTTCCTGGGAATTGTCTTTGCCGAACAGGTGCTCCCGGTATTCAACCGGTTAGCAGAACGTCAGCTCCCCTTCTCCCTTTACCAGCACTGGCAGAACTATTTCTATATTGTTGCCATTGTTTTATTTATCGTGATCGTGACCAGTACCTATGTTACCCTTTCCCTGTACAGGGTCAATCATCCGTTGTCCTTTCTCAGGGGAGAGACAAAACTGACAAACCGGTACCGGTTTGCCCGAATCTTCGTAACCGTCCAGTACCTGATGACCATTGTATTGATGATCTCCGGCATCATGATCATCAAACAATTGCACTACTTTAAAAATCAGACGGTCGGTTTCAATGATCAAAACGTTCTTGCAATACTCGTTGATTTTGAGTACAACAAAGTACAACTGGTAAAAGATAAATTCAGGCAAAACCCGAATGTCTTGAATGTAACATCCGGGGACAGGAATTTTGCCAGCGGAAGCAGTTCGGATCAAATAAGAAACAGGAACGGAGAATTGATCAACACCCGTTTTCTCAGAATTGATGCCAATTATATCAATACACTGGAGCTCGAGATCATAAACGGAAGGAATTTCAGGGAGGATAACCTGGCAGACTGGAATAATGGGGTGATCGTGAATGAAACCTTTATCAAATCATTTAACATGGAAGAGCCCCTGGGAGAATTTGTTGTCAATGAACAGGATACGGTGAACATAATCGGTGTGGTTAAGGATTTTCATTTTGATTCCATGAAACGGGATGTCATGCCGGTGATGCTACATCTCTTTCCTTATAATAGTATCTGGTATGTTTTTGTAAGGATCACACCGCATAATGTTCCGGAAACCATTGCTTCATTGAAGGAGAACTGGAATGAGATCGTGCCGGAATATACCTTTGATTACCAGTTCCTCGGTGATATCCTGGACGATCAGTACACTACGGAAGAGCGCTGGAGTAAGATCACAGGATATGCAGCATTCGTTGCAATATTCCTCTCATGCCTCGGATTGCTGGGGATAAGTTCACTCCTTGTCTCAAGAAGAGTGAAGGAGATTGGTGTTCGAAAAGTAAACGGAGCCATCATGTCCAACATCCTGATCCTGCTATACCGGGATATCCTGAAGTGGGTTGCACTGGCATTTATCCTTGCCTGCCCCCTGGCCTGGTTCATCATCAACAAATGGCTGCAAAATTTCTCCTATCATACCTCCATTTCCTGGTGGACCTTTGCTCTTGCCGGCGGAGGAGCCGTTCTGATTTCACTTGTTACCATTACCTGGCAATCCTTCAGAGCCGCCAGGATCAACCCGGTGGAATGCCTGAGATATGAATGAGACACATTTTTCACAAAGCAATGCTGAAGTGAAAAAGGATTGTCGAATTCATCCCGCTGAAAGCGGGGTGAGTGAGTGAATATCCACCATCCCGCTGAAAGCGGGGTGAGTGAGTGAATATCCACCATCCCGCTGAAAAGCGGGATCTAAGAAACTAAGATTTAACAAGCCCCTGGCGCAGTTAAATCTTTACCTTGAATTCCTGCCTTGCCGTCAGGCAGGTATCCCGACATCCGCCTTGCGGATGGTCGGGATCTTCACAAAGCAACGCTGAAGTGAAAAATAATGCATTGTGTGGTTAGCGTAAAGATTCCGCGGGTAAAGGTTACATATAGTCCATAATACTGCCCGAAATCTGAAGCAGTGAAATTTCGGCAAGTTTTGTCAGATATTTAACTGAAATAAGTCGTTCCTCGGCATCGAGGAGGCTCTTTTGAACTTCGCGCAGTTCAAGTCCTGCCAAACTTCCCAGTTTATACTGTTCCAGCGCTATTTCAAGGTTTTCGCGAGCCACTTCCAGGTTTTGTTCTTCGAGCCTTAGCAGGCGCAAGTTGTTCTCGTAAGCATAATAAATGGTCAGTAAGTCAGCCATAACTTCCTGTTCCACCTCCTTATACTCAGTATTCCTGTTCTCGATTTCAATGCGGGCATTACTATTCTCACGTGTCCGGTTAAAGCCATCGAAAAGATCCATTCCAAGGGTAAGACCATAGTTCATGCCACGGACATGCTGATTACGCACATCACTCGTTTCGTAGCCGTAGTAAGAATAGGTATAACCCGACGATAGATTCAGATAGGGATAGGAACTCGATTTAATAATTTTATAATCCAGTTCTGAAATAACCTGGTTCTTTGATGCAATTTGCAAACTGGTGTTGTAGCGAAGGGTAAGCGTCAGAAGGTCTTCATACAAAAGGTTTTCATTAATAAGGATCAGGGTATCTTTCAGGCAAATATCTTCTCCCAGATTTTCGGAAGCCATTAATTCGTTCAGTCTGATCTGTGAAGATCGGAGCACCTCATTTTGGCGTGCATATCTTGAACTGTCGGCATTGAGGTATACGATCGATTGCAGCAATTGCATTTTAGAAGCTGAACCAAGCAGGTAACGTTGCTCGTCAATACGAACCCGTTCACGAGACAGTGAAACTGCATAAGCCAGGTTATCAAATAGTATTAGTTGTTCTAAATAATAGTAGTACTCGGACACGATTTGAGCAACCAGATTTTCGATCGACATCTGTGTCTTGAGCCCTTCCAGTTCAGCCTGTGTCCCTAACTTCTTATAGGTATTTTGCACCTGAAATCCTCTGAAAATAGTCATCCCAAGGTTAACCGCTGCCGACCCTGAGGTATTGTGGATCCCGCTTGACTTGTTTTCACCGCCATCACGCAAATTCTGAGTGGTTGAATTTACAGTGCCTCCAAAGCGGTTGGTTGCAGTGATGGTTGGCAACATACCAGCATTTCCAACCGTGAAATTGTTTGCCGCAATCTCCTCACGGTTACGGATTACCTGCAACGCAAAATTTTGTTCGAGTCCTTTCTGGATGCATTGACTAAGACCATATGAATCCTGGGCAACCACATCAGTCAGGACAAAAAGAGAAAATACCAGGAATACAAAATGGTTAATTCTTTTCGGTGATTTTAACTTCGGCAGAATTATTTGGTTCATGGTTCATGCTTTTTGATTCACTTGAAATAAAGAGATACACAGCTGGTACTACATACAAAGTAAGGAATGTTGCAAGAGACAGCCCCCCAATAACGGCAACACCCATTGCCACACGGCTTTGAGCCCCTTCACCCCAACCCAGAGCAAGTGGCATCACCCCGAGTATGGTTGACAAGCTGGTCATCAAAATAGGTCTGAACCTGGCAGCGGCTGAAAAACGGATTGCATCAAATTTGCTCATTCCGGCCACTTTACGCTGATTGGCAAACTCGACAATAAGGATACCGTTTTTTGATACAAGGCCTAGCAACATGATTATACCAATCTGGCTAAAGATGTTCATGGTAATATCGAAATACCACATAAACGCAAGTGCTCCGGTTAGAGCCAAGGGCACAGTCATCATTACGATTATAGGGTCTTTAAAACTCTCAAACTGAGCCGAAAGAACCAGAAAAATCAGCACGAGAGCTAAAAGAAAGGCGAACATCAGACTTGAGGAGCTTTCCATGAAGTCTTTGGAATCACCTGCGAGTGCGGTCCTGAATGTATCATCAAGCACTTTGGCTGCAATTTTATCCATCTCTTCGAGGCCCTGGCTAATGGTTTTTCCTTCTGCCAGTCCGGAAGAAACAGTGGCCGCTACAAAACGGTTGTAACGGTACAACTGAGGTGGTGCTGTGGCCTCCTCCAATGTGACAAAATTGTCGAGTTGCACCATATGGCCGCTATTGTTTCTTACATACAACGATTTAAGATCAAGTGGTTTATTCCGGTCTTCCCTGGCCAATTCCCCC